>JAUXAW010000031.1 GCA_030619715.1 candidate division WWE3 bacterium | reverse complement strand
TTCTTTGATTAAAGTATCTACCGAATTATCATATGCACTCTGACGCTCGGGCTTTTCCTGGAGTCTGGCAAGCTGGGTCATAAAGACGTCTTCCAGCCCTGGGGCTATGCGCCGTATGCCTGCAACGGTTATGGCTTTTTGCTCAAGTAGATGTTTGACTTCCAAACTGCGTTTTTCAGTTTCATCAACTAACATATGAATGGTGTCACCGAATAATTGGGGGGCGGTGGGAAAAGGCATCTGCTTTAGGGCGGTTACTGCTTTGTGGGCTGGTTTAGCCCTGATTTCCATTAGTTCGCCGGCTAATTCCGCCTTTAAGTTTTGGGGAGTGTCACAGGCAATGATTTGGCCCTGGTGCATAAGGACGACTCTATTAAACCTTTCCGCTTCATCTAGATAGGGGGTTGATACCAGTACCGTGATGCCCCGGGATAAGAAATCGGAGATTATCCTCCAGAAGTCGCGCCGTGAAATCGGGTCGACTCCGGTAGTCGGTTCGTCAAGAAAAATGACTTCGGGTTCATGTATCAGGCTACAAGCCAGAGCTAGCTTTTTCTGCATGCCTCCGGAGAGGTGCTCCGCGTGTCGATTTCGGAACGGTTCTAGGCGGCAGAAACCTAGTAGCTCTTTCTTTCGTTGCTTACTCACATCAGGCGGTATGCTACGCAGTCGGGCGAAAAAATCCAGGTTTTCTTCTACCGTTAGAGTAGGGTACAGATTAAAACGTTCTGACATATAGCCGATTCTTTTCCTGATGCTCCCCGCTTGTCTCACCGTATCCATACCCAGAACTCTGGCTTCGCCGGCGGAGGGGAGACTCAGTGTACACAGCATTTGAATCGTCGAGGTTTTACCCGCACCATCAGCACCCACCAGCCCAAATATCTCGCCTCGCTGGACTACCAGGTCCATTCCGCGTACGGCTAGCACCTCTTTATATCTTTTTTGGAGGCTCCTGGCCTCGATAGCTGGAATATTCATGACCGTGGACTTTTCATTTTTCAGAATTATTTGAAATCAAAGCGTCGGCCGGCATGCCTGGCTTTAGCTTCTGTTCCGGATTAGCCAGCCTTATTTTTACGGAGAACACCATTTTCTCCCGCTCCTCTTTCAACTGTATATTCCTTGGCGTGAATAGTGCCCGCGGCGAGATATATGCCACTTCGCCGGTGAAGCTCTCCTCAGGATATGAATCCACTGACACGAACGCTTCCTGCCCCAGTTTGACCAGGCCGATTTTGCTTTCCAGAACATAGGCGGTAAGAGTCACTTCTTCTAGTTCGGTAATGGTTAGGATGGGGACACCCGGCTTCGCTATCTCGCCGACTTCTGCATGTTGAGCCGCCACAACGCCGGAAACCGGTGAACTACAGGTAAGTTTGCTTAGTTGGACTTCAATAATTTTCCGGGATGCTTCAGTCTGCTCTACTTGTCTCTCGGCGGCTTCTACTGCGGCCACCGCCGTCCGGTAGGCAGAGTAAGCCTGGTCCACCGCGGCATTTATCTCCTGAGGATTATCCCTGATCGCCAATAAATTTTCGAGAGCGCTTTCGGCAATATCGCGGCGGAGTTCGGCCGCCGGCACACTCCAAAACTTTTCCAATTGTATTTCATACGCAAGATTTAGTTCGGCCACCGCCATATCGCCTTCAGCCGGAAGGGTTTTGGCTCTGCGGTCGTAACCTGACCCCATGCCTATGGTATGTTCAGCCTTCAGAAAATTTTCGAGGACTTCTCTAGCCGTAGCGCGGCGAATCTCAGCCGCTGGTACTCTCCAGTCACTCTCTATATCTTTTACCCGTATCAGGTTCAGTTCCGCCATCTCCAGCTCACCTTGGGCAGCGATAATCTTGGCTTCCAGCTCAAGCGGGTTGCTCTGTACATCTAGCGCATTCTCCCATGCTTTTTTGGCACCGCCCCGAGATACTATGGCCTGCTGAAGGTAAGCCCGGGCTAATTCAACGTTTGCTTCAGCTTGTTGTTCTTGGGCTTTGAGAAGGGAGTCATCTAACTTGACCAGGAGCACACCGGCTTCTACCCTGTCACCTTCACTCGTGGTGATGTCAACAATGCGGCCGCCAACCTCAGAAGCAATAGCGACATCCCTCGCCTCAATAAACCCTGAGGTAAGAATGTCCGAAGATGACTCCGAAGAGGTAGAACCAAAAGACCACCACAGTCCAACTCCAGCAATTATTATTACCACGAAAACAATTAATCCGATCTTTTTCCGTTTCATTTTACCCTCCATTTAGTATAATTAATGAAACTTTCTTATTTATTTATTACATAATTATAATAAAAACCCTTGACATTGTCAATACTTTTTTATAAAATTAATAAAAATATTACAAAAATGTAATAATTAGTTGATGCGAGGTGGCTAATGAATGGTTTTGAGCGGAGGAAGAAGCAAAAGAAAGAAAGCATCCGGCGGGCAGCGCTGGAGCTTTTCCAGGTCTACGGGTTCAAAAAGGTAAGTATCAATGACATATCTCACAGGGCAGGTGTCTCCCAGGTCACCATTTACAACCACTTCGGCAGCAAGGATGAGCTGGTGCACGATATCGTGAAGACAGTATTCCTGAATTTTATGGGAAAATACCGGGCAATTATAAAGGGCGAAAAACCCTTTACCGAAAAGCTGGAAATCATCGTTTTCGAAAAAACCGAGTTAGCAAGTCACTATCAAGGGGAGTGGATACAAACAGTCGTCCGGAGCTACCCGGAAATAAAGCAGTTTATCGAGACTATTTGGCAGCGGGAAGTTGACCAGCTGATGATTGACTTCTTTGAAGAGGGGAAAAAACAGGGTTACGTCAATCCGGAATTGTCTCAGGAAGTTCTCCTGCTCTATTTTGAGATATTACAGAAAGGCATATTTTCTAGCTCTAGTCTGATAGCGAACACGGGAAACAGCGAAAAGCTAAA
>JAUXAW010000006.1 GCA_030619715.1 candidate division WWE3 bacterium | reverse complement strand
CTGCACCCTGATATAAAAGAGATTTTAAATCTTTGTAAAACTGCAGGGCTAAAAGTAGCAGTAATTTCTAATTTTTCTTCACCTACAAAAAAGGTTATAGAGACTATTTTAAATTGTTGCGAGGGGGTAAGGGTGAGCTTGGATGCTACGAATAAAAAAGACTACTTGAAAACCCATCGACCCAAAGACTTGGGGGCTAACTTCGATAGGGTATTAAGCAACATCAATTATTTAGTCAAGCTTAAAAAAGGGAAGAAGAAAGACAACTTCTTAATTGGGATGAATTTTTGCTTTTTTAGGAATTACCGAAAGGCCGCAGAAGCGGTGAGATTGGGCAAAAGGTTGGGAGTAGATTATGTTGGTCTTAGGAAAATACTTTTTGCTGAGAGGTTTTTTGGGCCGCAAAAAGATTCAGAAAGTTTAAATATGAGAATTAATAAAGAATTTGAAAAAGCCAAAATTTTGGGCAAGAAGTTAGGGATTCCAGTTTTCGCCGATGCATTTCGCGGCCAGGAATCAAGACGAAAAATTACTTTCAAAAAGTGTTTCGCTCCTTTTCTTTCAGCGGTTGTTTGTGCAGACAAGCATGTCTATGGGTGTTGTGATCTCAGGTATAGACAGGAGTATGATTTTGGTGAGATAAAAACTTCCTTTTCGGAAATTTGGAATAGCTCTCGCAGAAAAAGGGTTTTAGCTAAAATAGCTAAGTTAGAATGTGCAAAACACTGCGGTTTTAGATTTAATTATTATAATGATATCATTCGTTATCTTAGGTTAAAAGTTAAGCCGCACGTAGATTTTATATAGTGGTTCTGATACCCCGAAGGTATCTTAGCTTAGCACCTGAAATTTTTTCTTCGATTTCCTATTCCTGAAACCTCACTACCATGACTACCATGATATGATTCGTAGCAGTCAAACTCCCTTTAGCCGCTTTGTGATAAAATAAGCTCGCGATACCGTCTTTATTTGTCGGGACAGCCAAAGCGTAACCTTACCTTTTGAGATTAAGGTTTCTCTGCCCGAACCGAGGAGGGGGAGAGTGACAAATGAAAGGGTTCGATGATAGAATGAATCCAAATGGGACGGGATTATCGCCAGTACGTGGAATATAACAACTTCTTTGGGAAACGGGGTTGGATTGTAGAAAAGATCAACGGTACTTTCATTCTAATTCGGCACCTCCCTCTCGTGGGCTCGATAATAAAGATTCAAAGATGTGACCCCAAGGTCTCTTTGCAAAAAATAGATAGAGTAGCAAAGAGACATCGCACCCTCCTTATTAAGCTCGAACCAAACCTGACAACGGACGATCCACGCACACCGGCAATCTTAGAGCGCCTAAAAAAATTTGGCTATGAAGAATCCCGCTGGGCTCTTTGCCCCACCAGAACGATCCACATAAATTTAGGTTTAGATTTGGACAAACTCTTGGCCCAGACAAAGAAAGATGTAAGAAGATATCTTAGAAAAAACCGGGGGAAGGACTTTGAGTTCCACCGAGATAAGTATTTTGAGGATTTCTACCCCCAGGGAAAATTCAGAAAAAGCCGCCTACCGGCGGCCAAGATTTGATTTAGTTTTAATAGATACCTTCAAAGACGATGAGGTTGATCCTAGATGTAGTTGTCTAGAGTTCTACCTAAACGTAATTAAGCTTCTCAAGCCCGAGGGCATCGTACTGATCAACCGGGCAAACACCAAAAAGCAAGAGAAAACAAACAAAGAGTTCCTGCTCGAGTTCCCTCGTCTTTTTGCTCAATGCTACGCTCTCACCGTCAGAAATAACACTTTTTATCTTGGTCTCCAAAAGCCTCTTAAAAAACAAAAAATAATAGAAAGAATAAAAAACCTCGCAGCCAAGGGGGAGTTCACAAGGTTCCTCAAAGACTTTCATGAGAGCGGTCTGCAGTTTTTAGTATCTCCGTCCACGGAAAGACCCTCGATCTTCGCGAGGAGCTCGCGGTCGAGCTTCATTAACAATTAGAGCCCGTCCGTCAACTTCTTTGCCGTTAAACATCTCGATAGCAGCTTTGGCCTCCTCCTCGGTGCTCATCTCCACGAAACCAAAACCTTTGGAGCGACCGGAGTCGCGGTCCATAATTACATCCGCGCTCTCCACATGCCCAGCATCGGTAAACATTTCCTCTAACTTACTGGCGGTCATACTGTAGTCGAGACTACCAACATAAAGCTTTTTATTCATACTAATCACCTCCTTTTGTTCGGGAATTTCTTTGTAATTCTTCCGGGAAAGCAGCGGATTTCTTTCGGAACAAGAGCGGTACGATTTCTTCGTAAAGAGTAAGAAGCTCTTCCAATTCTCTCTCGGTGCTTTTAATTTTTTTGTCCCAAAACCCACTAGGGTTTTTCTGAATTACCCTGTGCACCGACAAAAAGTGTTTCTTGAGTAGAGTAAGCTGGCGCTTAGTCAAACGGACTAATTGCCTTTTTTCTTTTTCGGTTAATTTTGGTTTTGAGGCTATTTTTATTATGCGTCTAAGGGATCCTGAATGAGTCTTTAGCTTCTTTAGCCCTTTACTCATACGTGGCTTTGCTTCCCAATCATCAGCTTCTTCCCGTAATTTCTCGGCCCGCTCTTTAAGAGACCAAATGTATGAGAGGGTTTTTTGATGCTTTTCCTTATCCACTAAGCCCATCTTTCCTATCTATATTACCACAATTAACAAAAATGTCAGTGAGAGTTTCTTAGTGTGATAGAATTGAAGCAAGATGGCTTTAGAAGTAGGGATAGTCGGCTTACCTAACGCGGGGAAGTCGACGCTGTTTAACGCCCTCTTAGGCCGGCAGATTGCTTATGTGGCCGAGTATCCATTTACGACGATTGAGCCGAATGTGGGAGTGGTGGAGGTGCCGGATAAGCGCTTAAAGAGGTTGGTGGAGGTCGTTTCGGGTGTGGCTCGGGGAGATTTGAAGGTAGTTCCGGCGGCGATCAAATTTATTGACATCGCTGGTTTGGTCAAAGACGCTCACAAGGGCGCCGGACTCGGCAACCGCTTTCTGGCTAAAATTCGTGAGTGCGATGCTGTCTTGCATGTTGTTAGGGCGTTTGAGAATCCTCAGGTTGCTCATGTGATGGGAAGTGTCGACTCCCAGCGTGATATTGAAATCATCAGTGAGGAGCTCAAACAGGCCGGAATCCTTAAGCCAACTTTTGTCTATCTCAACAAGGAGTATCCCGACGGGGCCACTCTTGACCAGATAATCAAAGAATGTTATAAATTGCTCGACCTGATTACGATGTTTACGGTTGAAGGTGGTAAGCAGGTTCAGGCCTGGCCGGTCAAGCGGGGAGCGGTTGTCAAAGAAGCGGTTGGGATGGTACACTCAGATTTTGAAGACAAGTTTATCCGGGCCGAGGTGATCCCTTTCGCAAAGCTAGACGTAGCCGGATCATATCAAGAGGCCAGGGCCAAAGGTTGGGTCCGGGTGGAAGGGAAGGATTACCAAGTTCAAGACGGTGATGTGGTGACGGTGAAGATATGAACTACGAACTAATGGTTGTTCTGAAGCCCGAAGTGAGCGAAGCGGAACTGAAGGCAGAAGTGGATAAGATCAAGGACTTGATTACAAAGAACAAGGGCGAGGTTGCCAAGGAGGAAGCGTGGGGCAAGCGTGTTTTGGCTTATCCGATCAAGCACCTCACCGAAGGCATCTATCACCTTCTCAACTTCAAGTTAACCCCCTCCAAGATCAAAGAGCTGGAAAAGAAACTTAATCTTGATGATGAGGTGTTGCGGTTTTTGATTGTATGTTCTGAGTAGGTGGTGAGAAGTTATGGCGAGATCGATTAATATGGCGGTTGTCCTCGGCAACCTGACTCGCGACCCGGAGTTGCGCTACACTCCGGCGGGACACGCGGTTTGCAATTTTGGAGTAGCGACCAACCGTGTGTGGAAGACGGCCGAGGGGGAACGCAAGGAGAGTGCCGAATTTCACAACATCGTCGCCTGGAACCGGCTGGCGGAAATCTGCAGTCAGTATCTGACCAAGGGGCAAAAAGTTTATATTCAGGGGCGGTTGCAGACGCGAACCTGGGAAGGTAAGGACGGGAATCGTCGATCAAGGACGGAAATTGTTGCCAATGATATGGTGATGTTGCAGCGTCCCGGTGGGGCTCCAGCACCATCCAGTACGGGGCAGGCGCTGGCGGTGCCTCCAGCTCCGGTGGGGGAACCGGAGGTCAAGGCTGAGGAAAAGAAGCCTAAGCAGAAAAAATCAGCGGAATCCGAAACCAAATCAGCGTTATCAGCGGATAAATCAGCGCAATCAGGTGGTAAGGAGGACGTAGATCCAGAGGAAGTATCGAAAAAGATGCCGTTTTAAACTTTTATTATGCCAAGATTTCAGAAGCGCCGCCGCCGGCGAAGAGTTTTTGATCGTCGGCCAAAATTTTGTAGCTTTTGCAGGCAAGGTGAAGAACCGGACTACAAAAATGTCTTGGTTTTGCGGCGTTTTATCACCGATCGCGGCAAAATCCTCGCCCGCGCCAAGAGCGGCGTCTGCGCCAAGCACCAAAGGCAACTCAAGACAGCAATTAAACGTGCTCGCATTCTGGCTCTTCTTCCTTTCATCCGTCATCAGTAGTAGCGCAATTCACTTTTGAGCTAATAGCCGTAGCGTCAGCGGAGGCTACGCTCAAATGCAAGGTTCTGCGAGCGAAGCGAGCAGGTTCTTATTGCGCGCTTTTTTAATTTGACAAACAACCCCTTCTCTGCTAGTGTTTCAGTATAAGCCATTGAGGCTTTTAGAAAACCCTTTCCAGCTTTTAGCTGGGCCAAAAAATCAAAGAAGGAGGTAGAGAGATGACGGGAGGAAAGAGGAAAGAGGAGCAGGTGGTACCTGAGGTCGAGGCGGCTTGGGCTAAGCTGATGAAGGAGTACCTGCACCTCCGTGACCCGATCGATGACCGATCGATTAGAGGCATAAAGGATGGCCTCAACCAATTTGGGAGGTGGTTGCGCATCCTCGAAGCGGAGGACGTGATTGCTGCTTTCCGTAAGCAGGTCCTTGAAGATATGGACTTCTTGGGCGGGTACATCGAGATGCCCATCGATTACGGCCAGATCGGTGCGGCTATCAAAAACATTCGGGTCGCTGAAGCTAGACTCATCGAGTATGCCCAACTTCTTGGACAAGAGGTTCCGCCCGAAGAGGAGGAAGCGCCCACGGAGGGGCCGGTCGAGGAGCCGTCGGTCGAGGAGGAGCGGCCCTGGGAGGAGTTGGAGATCACCAGAGAGATGCACGAGAGGCCCCTCCTTGAGATCCTGATGGTTGGGGTGCAGACAAAGCCTGAGAAGTCAAACGCATCCCTGATCAACAACAAGATTAGCCGTGCTCTCAATATGCCCAACAACAAGGTATTTGTTGGTCCTACGCTTCAGTTGCTCGATGAGGGGGGGTGGGATCACAGGCAAATACCTGGAATCGGCGAGGGACTGATGAGACTTCTGCAAGAGAAGCTCTCGGTGACCGGCTACCCAGTTCCCCTGAAAGGATAGGGAGTTCCTGCCCACACCTGCCAAAGAGGCGACCTTGTCACGACGAAAGGTTGCCTCTTTCTCTTTTAACCAGCTCTTTAGCGCTTAGCACCCAGCACTTAGCACCTAACGTTTAGCTAAGAGCTAATGAGCTAAAGAGCTAGATGCTGGATTCTTCTTGTAACTTTTTTCCCAACCCCGTATAATCAAGTTTGAAAATTGGGATTTGAAAATTGAAAATTTTTATCATGATCTTGTCCATTGATTTCGGTGGGGCGGTTGCTAAAGTACTAGTTGTTGACGGAAATAGATTCGACATCGTTGAAGTTCCTTTGGGTTTTCGAACCCGACCACATTTGACGATTCCGGAAACCCTGCGCTATATTATCGAGCAAGCCGTCGGTAACAAGAAACCGGACGCTATCTATGCCTCGGGGGAGATCGCTTCGGTGGAGCTTAAAAAGATTCTGACCAAACCACCATTGGATCCGGTTGAGGCCCTAAAGAAATTCGAACTTCCGGTTGTGATCGTCGGTGCGGGGATAACTTATGTCAACGGCGAGGCGGCGCGGGGTGTAGATATTACGGATTACGCCGAAGAGATTGCCCGTTGGCTACCGTTTGAAGCACGGCTTTCCGAGATTCAGAATTATTTCGCTAACAAGAGGCTTTATCCGCGGATTATTCCGACCACCCCCGGGGACATACATCTTGAGCAAGCGGCGGCGCGAGTGAGAATCCAGAAGGTAGAAAGGAGGGGGGAGGGAGGAGGGAGCGATTATATAATTGCCAGTGGCGGGGTTTTTTCCAAAGCTCCAACCCCATCGTGTATTGTTTTAATGCTACTTGATGCACTTCAACCTGAAGGGTTGTTTAAAGTTTATCTTGATCAAAAACAGATGCTGCCAGCCCTGGCCACCCTTGCCTTCTTTGAGGAGGAAGTGCCAGAGGCACCTTCAAAGGCCCAGGAGATTTTGGACCAGAAACCGTTTACCTTTTTGGCAACGACTTTTTCCGTCTCCGAGGAGATTTTTCTTTCCATCGACCTCGGTTTGGCAGAGCCGCAGGAATTGGAAGTTGCTTTCGGGGAGCTGGTTCTGTTCCCTCTGGAAGCTGGTAAAATTGCCAAGGTAAGATTTGAAGGCCAGAGTCAAAAGGGGGAATTTGAAGCCGAGGGCGGTCTTGTTGGTTTGGTGATTGACGCCCGTGGCCGGCCGTTAGAGCTTCCCCAAGGTGAGGGTGAGCGGATAAAGGTTTTGAAAAAATGGGAGGAGGCCGTATGCAGGCGCCCGTTATTCAAAAAGTAATTTTTAGCAAAAAGGTTTTTGTTGAGCGGCGCCCGCCAGACCTGCCTGCCGGCAAGGTAGGGGCGGGTAAAGCAAAATTTCTCGTCAAAAAGGGGAGTAAAGTTCGCCCTTTTGATTTCGTTGCCGAGATTAAAGATACCGTTCGCCAGCGTTTAACCGCCGGGGTTAGCGGTGAGGTTGTCAAGTTGCTGCCGGGCAAAGCGGTTCTGATCCAAACCTCGGCGGTGATTATTCGCGGAGTGGCCGGTAACGGTGAGGACAGCGAGGGAGAGGTCAGAATAGCGGCCGATTACAACGAACCGATCAAACTGGAGGCGATTGATGCCGGCTGTCTAGGTCAAATTTTGGTTGGGGGGAATGTGCCGACGCTGGAGATTTTTAAGAAAGCCGAGGCCGTCGGGGTCAAAGGGATCGTCTGTGGTGGGGCGGACTTTTCGGCTTTTGCCAAAACGAAACTACCAATCCTTATAACCGAGGGCTTTGGCAGACCTCCGCTAAACCGCAAGATTTTTGATTTTTTGAAAAATGTCGAGGGACGTCATGTTTTCCTGTCCCCCGAGTATGGGGAGCTTTTGGTTGCCCGTTATGTTGATGGTGAAGAAGACCGGCATGAACTCCTCGACGCCCAGTCGGAGGAGGTAACCGAGGTCTTCGCCGATCTCAAGAAAGGAATGGAAGTTCAGGTTTTTACTTCCTCAACTTTTGGCCAGACGGGAAAGGTGGAGAAAGTACTTGAGGATAAGGTTGAGGTTCAACTTGACGGGGGTGATAAGATAACTGTGCCGGGGAGGAACGTCGGAATCATAAAATAATTGGATTTTTTGATGCATCGAAGAAACTTAAAGCTCTACATTCTAATACTGCTCATCTCAATCTCCACCTTCGCTGGCGGTTGGTATCTCGGTGGTCAAGGATACGAGGTTGAGGTCGAAAGCAGCCCTCCGAAGATTCAGATTATCAACAAGCAAGCGGAGCTAGCACCCCAAAATCTCGATTTTTCCACCTTTTGGAAGGTCTGGGAGGTTTTAAACACCCGCTACGTTGACCAGCCTCTAGATACCCAAAAACTTTTTTACGGGGCTCTAAAGGGCCTGGCCGAAGCCGTCGGTGACCCCTACACCGCCTTTCTCCCGCCGCCGGAAAACAAGGAGGTTAAAGATAACCTCAGCGGCAGATTCGAGGGGATTGGGGCCGAACTTGGGATGCGAGACGGGCAGCTGACGATTATCTCTCCACTTGATGGTTCGCCGGCTGAGGCCGCTGGTGTCCAGCCGGGGGATATTATTCTCAAGGTTGGTGATGAGAACACCACCGACCTAAGTTTGAGCGAGGCCGTTTCCAAGATTCGGGGGCCGGCGGGGACGATGGTGCGGCTTACCCTAAAACGCAACGAAGACGAGCCGTTTCCGGTTGAAATCACCCGGCAGCAGATCACGATCAAAGGTATTTCTTGGGACGATAAGGGCGATGGTGTGATTTACATCCGTGTAGCTCGTTTCGGCGAGCAAACCAACAAGGATTGGGATGCCGCCGTTGGCGAAATCATCAAATTACAAATAACAAATCCCAAAATTGTTTTGGATGTCAGATCTAACCCCGGCGGCTATCTCCAGGCAAGCATTCACATCGCCTCGGAGTTTACCAACACCGGAGTGGTTGTCTACGAGGAATTTGGCGACGGGCGAAGGCAGGCGTTTAAGTCCGACCACCGTGGGCGACTGATTTCGGTGCCCACAGTTGTTCTGATTAACGGGGGTAGCGCCTCGGCCTCGGAGATTTTAGCGGCGGCGCTGCGGGATCTTAAGGGCTCAACCTTGGTCGGGAAGCAGTCGTTTGGTAAGGGCACGGTTCAAGATGCGGTTGATTTCGCCGACGGCTCCGCGATTCACGTTTCCATCGCCCGCTGGCTAACGCCCGAAGGTGTGAATGTTGACGGCGTCGGCCTCGAGCCGGATATGGTGGTGGAAAGGACGCAGGAGGATGCCAATGCCGGCAAGGATCCGCAGCTAGAGAAAGCTTTGGAAATTGCGAGAGAACTTTAATTTTCAATTTACAATTTTCAATTCACCAATCAATTTCCAATTAACCAATTTCCAAACGATTGATCATTGAAAATTTGACTATGCAAAACGCCCAAAACACTAAAAATAGATTAGTTCTTGTAGCAGCAATTACTCTTGTTGTCCTGGCCGCGGGTCTCAACTACGCCGGTCCTCAAATCGAGCAGCTTTGGGAAAACTTTAAAGACTCCCTGGTTCAGGTTCAAACTCAAACCACCACCGAACAAAAAATTATCTCGGAGGAATCGGCGGTAATCGAGGTCGTGGAAAAGGCCTCACCGGCGGTTGTCTCCATTGCGGCCAAGCAGGTTGTTTTTAGCCCCTTCACCGGTCCCGCGGCCGAGGAAAGCGGCATCGGCACCGGTTTTATCGTCGGGTCCGACGGGCTGATTCTGACCAACAAACACGTCGTTTCCTCGGAAAAAACCCGCTACCGAGTGGTCTTGAAGGACGGTACCGATTACCCGGTGGTGGCGATTCACCGCGATCCCTTCGTTGACCTAGCCATTTTAGAGATCGAAGCCTCTGGACTGCCGACGGTCGAGCTGGGAGATTCAGCAACCCTAAGGGTTGGACAGACGGTGGTGGCGATTGGCAATGCTCTGGGAAGATTTTCCAACACGGTGACCGTCGGGGTCGTTTCCGGCATCGGGCGGGGAGTGACCGCCTCCAGCGGCTATGGCAAGAGCGAGGTTTTGGATGATGTCATTCAGACCGACGCCGCCCTCAACCCCGGCAATTCCGGCGGCCCGCTGCTCAATTTGTCCGGCGAGGTCATTGGCATCAACGTCGCCACCACCTCGGGGGCGGAAAACATCGGCTTTTCGATTCCGGTCAATGCCATCAAACCGGTTCTGACGGACTTTAAGGCCAAAGGCCGGATTGTCCGGCCATTCCTCGGAGTCGAGTATGTGATTGTTACTGAGGACCTTTCGGTTCTGCGCAAACTTCCCCAGGGGGCCTTTATTCAAAAAGTTGTCAGTGGAACCCCGGCGGAGGAAGCCGGCCTGAAAGCAGGAGATGTCATTACCAAGATTGATGGCGAGGACATTAACGAAAAGCACACCTTGGCTCAAGTAATACGGGGTCACAAAGTGGGGGACAAGCTGCAATTAACTGTCAATCGCAACGGTGAAGTTCTAACCATGACCGCTACCCTCGGCGAAGCACCTAGCACCTAGCTCGTTAGCTCTTTAGCTCCTAGCTCTCGATTAGCTAAGTGCTGAGTGCTAAGTGCTAAGGAGCTGATCCAAATCTCCGTCAAGAATATCTTTCAACTTGTGCCAAGACTTACCCAACCTATGGTCTGTCACTCTGTTTTGGGGAAAATTGTATGTCCTTATTTTTTCTTCGCGGCCGGCGGTGCCGATTTGCTCCCGCCGTAATTCATCAACCTTCGACTTCTTCTGTTTTTGCATCATTTGGAACAGGCGGCTGCGCAGAACCTCTTCGGCCTTGATTTTGTTTTGCTTCTGCGACCGTTCGTCTTGGCAGGAAGCAACGATTCCCGTCGGTAGGTGAGTAATTCGCACCGCTGTTTCCGATTTTTGCATGTGTTGGCCGCCGGGAGCCGAGGCCCTGAAAGTCTCAATTTTAAGATCCTTGGGGTTGATTTCTGCTTTGGTCGGGGAAACTTTGGGCAAAATAGCAACCGTGACGGTCGAAGTGTGAATCCGGCCCGATTTCTCCGTCTTAGGCACTCTCTGGACACGGTGAACGCCAGATTCGTTTTTTAGCAATTTGAAAATTTGTTCGCCAGCCACCCCAGCAATTTCAGCAGTCACCTGCTTGATATTGCCAAGACCACCGGTTGTGGTTGAAAGGATGCGAGATTTCCAGCCTTGAGTAGCGGCGAACTTCTGATACATCCGCAGAAGCTCGGCGGCAAACAAACCGGCCTCGTCTCCACCGGCACCGGCTCTGATTTCTAAAATAACTGAAGTCATGTCCCCAACATTTCCTTCAACGTCTTCGGTCTCTCGTCAACCTTCTCAACCTTGCCCTTTTTGCGCTTTTTGGTTGTTTTTTGCGCTTTTGCGGTTGCAAGTTTTCTTTCAAACTTTTCCACCCTGCCGGCAGTATCGACCAGCTTTTCCTGGCCGGTGTAGAAGGGATGGCATTGGCTGCAGATTTCGACTCTTATTTCCGGCACCGTCGCCCCGGCAGTAAACTTATGCCCGCAGGCGCAACTTATTTTCGCTTCCGGATACCACTTTGGATGAATCTCTTTTTTCATGGTATTGGTATTATACACAATCGGGGGATGAAGTGACAGATTTATCTGTTACCTCCTTCGTGACTCATTGGTGCTTCTTTCTACACTCCGTCAGAAACACCCCGATCCCAATTAAACTCGCACCAAGGAGGAAGTAGCGCGTTGGAACTTCACCGAGCAAAAGGTAGGCGGCGGGGAAGGCGAAGATGGGTTGGAGGTAGCCGAAGAGAGCGGCTTCGGAAACCTCGATTCGTCTAACTGACCACTCATAGAGGTAGTAGGCGACGATGTAGGATAGCAATGACATATAGAGAATTCCTGGCAGAGCACTTGTAAATTGGGAATTGAAAATTGATTGAACATTGAAAATTGAAAATTGAAAATTTTGGTTTTCGAAGCCAGCAAGCAGCGCAAAGATTGGAACAGAGATAAAAATCGGTACCGCCGTCATTGTCAGTGTACTAAACTTCTTACCAATTCTTTTATTCCAAAGAGCATAGGTCGCCCAGGAGATATGGTACAAAAGAATAAGGAAGTTTCCCAGGGCCGCTTTTTCTCCGGCGATTCCTTTTTCAAGTAGCGGCTGGATGAGGGTGACGATACTGCCGGCAAAAGCGACCAGGAGTCCGATTTTTTCGAGGGTGGTAATTTCTTCTTTTAAGAAAAAAGCGCCGCCGGCGATGATTAAAAGGGGGGCGAGCAGGGCGATTAACGAGCCGTCGAGGGCGGTGGTGAACTGGTAGCCGTAAAAAAGGAGCCCAAGTCCGACGGTCGTGCTCAAAAGCGAAAGGCCAAGAAGCGTCGGCAGGTTCTGCCGGTTAATTTCCCGCCAAAATTTTGCTTTCAAAGCAAAGGGCAAGATGACAACTGAAGCAATTAGAAATCTTAAAAACAAGAAAGTAAATGGGGGAATGTGTTGAAGTGTCCAAACAATGACCGGCCCAGCTAGTCCCCATATTGCTGTCACTGCGAGAATAGCAATGATAGCGGTGTTTGAAAATTTGATCATTGAAAATTCATTGAAAATTGGGATTTGAGAATTGAAAATTTACTAAATCTTTACGTCCGACCATCTCCTGCTCACCAGTTCTTAAATCTTTGATCGTCACTTTATTACTTTTGATCTCATCCGGTCCAAGGATAACGACATAGGGTATTCCTTTCCGATCGGCATACTTGAGCTGTTTGTCGAGTTTGGCGGAGGGGTCAAGATAGATTTCGGTAAAAACATCCATACTCTGCAGCATGGTAGTAAGTTTCAAAGACTCATCAACTAGTGATTCGTCGAAGATGGTAACGAGGACCTGCGTTTCGGCTTGGTTGAGCTTATTTGCAGAGCCTCGCTCTGAAAGAATTTCACAGATGCGGTCGAGGCCGAGGGAGCAGCCGGTGGCGGGAACATTTGGTCCACCCATCTGCTTGATCAGGTTGTCATATCTTCCACCGCCGGCAACACTATTCTTGGAATCTCCGACGACCGCCTCGAAAATCGGGCCGGTGTAATAGTCTAAACCGCGGACAAGAGTAGGATCAAAACAATAGTATTTCTCCTCTAGGCCCATTGCCTGGAGGTAACTCAGTATCCTCTCAGTATTTTCATCTGGGACAGTTTGCTTTATCATGTTTAGCAAGCGATCGCATGTCGAATAAGATAAATTCTTTTTTTGCAAGTCTTCGATAAGCTTTTCCTCTGGCAGTTTATCGAGTTTGTCGACGATACGCAAGACTTCAAGCTGCTGATTTTTTTCCGTTATTCCTACTTCCTCTAGGATAGAAAAGAGGAGGGGACGGGAATTGATACGAATTTTGAAGTCATCAAAACCTAATTTTTTGAGGACCTGATAAATCACGGCAATAATTTCGGCGTCGGCTAGAGGAGAAGCAACCCCAAAAATATCAAAATCACACTGAACAAATTCGCGAAAGCGGCCTTTTTGCGGTTTTTCCGCTCGCCAGACGCGCTGGATTTGGTAGCGCTTAAAAGGCAGCGAAATCTCGTCGCGGTAGGTGGCTAGGACGCGGCTGACGGGGACAGTCAGGTCATAAATTAAACCAACCTCGCGGTCGCCGCGGTCTTTGAAGGTGTAAACCAAACGGTCGGCTTCCTCGCCGTATTTTCCCAGCAAGGTTGAAGCGTATTCCAGCGACGGTGTCTCCAACGGCTCAAACCCAAAAGATTCAAAAACTTCTTTGCAAACTCCCAACACAAAATTCCGGATTCTCATCTCATCCGGCAAAAAATCTCGGAAGCCTTTAAGTGTTTGTGGCTTAATTTTTTTATTCATAATTAATCCTCCTTCATCCTAACACTTTTGATTCTTGTTCTTCAATTATCTAAAATGTGATGGGGGAGTAGGGAGGAAGCCCTTTAGTGCAAGCTTTAGACTTCCTCTCCTACCCCTCGTTCCCCTCCCCTTCTTTGTCTAGTGGGGGCTCAGCGGCCCCGGTGGTTTTACGTGGCATCCCAGCTCGTCTTTGATGATGCCGATTGCGTCGGCTAGACGCTCGTTACTGAATGGGGCCTTATTGCTGGCTTTGTTGTCTTTCGCCAGGGATCTGAGATCTGCCAGAATCTGCCACAGCCTACCTCTGATTTCCACCACCTGTTCTAAGCTCATCCTCAACCTCCTTTCTTTGTATTTTGAGGGCTAAACGCAAAAAGCCCTCGTTCACCTACCACTTTCGTGATAAAGGAACGAAGGCCTTTTTGAACCTCCGCGGTCCCATCCTTGTTGCCAAACCGATTGCTCAGTCTGACCACTCAATCCCGGCTCCGTTTTTACGACACCGGGTGTCCATTTATTACGGCCGAACTTACCGTCTCGGTATTTCCCCCGAGCAGCGCCCCTTCGATTTTCTCTTAGGGTCTCAAGGCGTGTTCGGCTTGCTCGTGGTTGTCAACCTTCCACCGTCGTTGACTCGCTAGCAACCCACCTCCCAACCTACTATTCCTTGATAATTAGCGCCTTTGGTTAAATTGTGACTATAAAATAACACAATTTTAAAACCGTGTCAAGTCTGTCCTCTAGCACTTGACAGGAGGGTTGGTTTGTGGTATAAATAGACTACGCAAATCCGGAAGATCGGCGGGTCAATCATTCATAGCGAAAGGAGAGAAAGACCAATGCGAGAGTTTTTCGATCAGGTACGTAGTTTCCTGCGGCGGTTATGGGATCGGTTTTTCCAGCGCGCTGAGAAGCCTAGGGTGGAGGAGCCGGTGATCGTCCGCCCGCGTCCAGCAGCCACCCACCCTCGCCAGAAACCGCGTGGGGTCAATGGTGGGTGTTCAGCCTGGTTGCGAGCGTGGCCCACCGCTGGGGTGCGGATACGCCATGGCCGCCAAAGAGGGCCAGCGCAGTAAGGGTACCGGGAGCTTTGTACATCCAGC
Organism: candidate division WWE3 bacterium; assembly: GCA_030619715.1. Lineage (GTDB taxonomy): Bacteria > Patescibacteriota > WWE3 > JAUXAW01 > JAUXAW01 > JAUXAW01. The sequence goes on along the minus strand of JAUXAW010000006.1, from coordinate 23,352 downwards.
GGAAGCGGATCGTCGGTGAGTTTCATTTTCACCCTCGATCCGCTATTTTGTTTCTTGCCGCAAAGAAAAACTCGGAGGAGATAGTACATCCTCCGAGCCTATGTGGGGCCCTGCCATCTCAATCTTCTTGGAGAAACTCTTCGAAACTGGGAACCTCACGACCCTTCGCCTCCCACGTAGCCTTCACCTCTTCCCAAGCATTGCGCCAGCTCTCACCGGCTAGCTTATGGACCTGGTGAAGCATTAGTGCAGAGGACTGTTTAAAATCTCTCTCCATCTCTTTTATCTGGCACATGGGGAGTCTGTTGGGGTCCAGAGGGACACCATCAAACATCGTTGGCAAAAACAAAATGTAGATCGTTTCCCATTTGACGGCAACGCCCCTCGGGAGTCCCCCAGTTTTTCGCTTAAAGTGGCGCATCCAGATAGGCCCAAAACCGTGCCAAGGTCCGTCTGTATAGATGCTAAACTTTGGATCGGTTTCTTTTAGCCTTTCTATGACGCCATTCAGAAAGCGAATCCAGGGTCCAAGATCCCTTTCCCATTTTGACATTTTCCCTCCCTTTCTTTTGGCGGTTATTACCCCTCCTAACGGTCTTGTTAACTATAACATATTCTATTGGTCGGCGCCAGCCGTTTTCCCTCTTGTCAACCTCTCATTATTTTGTTATCATCGAACTATGGAAATTTCGTTTTTGGGGCATTCGAGTTTTAAAATCAAGGGCAAGGATGTCACGGTTGTGACCGATCCTTTTGATCCGAAAGAAACTGGGTTTGAGTTTCCCAAAGTCGAGGCGGACATTGTGACCGTTTCGCACGAGCACACCGACCACAACTTTGTTAAGGGAGTTAAGGGTGAGCCGTTTGTTATCTCTGGACCGGGGGAGTATGAGGTCAAGGGCGTTCGCGTCTTTGGTATCAAGGCTTTCCATGACAACAAAAAAGGTGCTGAACGTGGGAGGATTGTGCTCTATCTGATCGAGATGGACGATCTTTCCCTGGTTCATCTGGGCGATCTTGGTCACAAGCTGGAACACGATCAGGTGGAGGAGCTGAATGCGGTTGATATTTTGATGGTTCCCGTCGGTGGGATCTATACGATCAACGCCGAGACCGCCGCCGAGGTTGTTGCCCAGTTGGAGCCGAAAATAGTCGTCCCGATGCACTACCAAATTCCTGAACTGACCGGTCTTTCCAAAAAACTAGATCCCGTTGAGAAATTTTTAGAGCAAATGGGCGAAGAAAATGTGCGGCGCGAGAAAAAGCTTAAAATCACCAAAAGCAATTTGCCCGAAGACACAGAAGTTGTGGTTTTAGAAAGAACCAAGTAAAGACATGCCTGAACGTTTGCCTCCTCAGAATTTAGAAGCAGAAAGATCAGTGTTGGGTGCTCTGCTCATTGACAAAGACGCCATTGTCCAGGTGGCGGAGTTTTTGCGTCCCGAACAGTTTTACAAAGACGCCCACGGCCAGGTTTATGCCGCGATTCTTTCGTTGTACGAAAAGCGCGAACCGGCGGATATGGTCACCGTTCCCGACGAACTCAAGAAAAAGAAGCTTTTAAGTAAGGTGGGGGGAGTGGGATATCTTTCGGAGCTGGCGGCCTCGGTGCCGACGGCGGCGAACATTGAGTATTACGGGCGTATCGTCAAGGATAATTTTGTCAAGCGTGAGCTAATCGCCTCGGCCTCGCGGATTGCGGAGATGGGCTACGAGGAGGGAACTGAGTGCGCGGAGCTGATCGACAAAGCTGAGCGGACCCTTTTTAAGGTTTCTCAGGATTTTTTGCGCGAATATTTTGTTCCGATCAAGCAAACGTTGGAGGTCTCCTTTGACCGTCTCGATGAGCTCCACAAAAAAGGTGAGGGTCTGCGCGGTGTTTCGACCGGCTTTAAAACTTTGGACCGCAAGTTGTCCGGTCTGCAGGAGTCGAATTTAATCATTCTGGCGGCCAGGCCTAGCATCGGAAAAAGTTCAATGGCCGCCAATATTGCCCAATATGCCGCCGTCGCGCAAAAAACTCCCGTCGGCGTTTTTTCTCTGGAGATGAGCCGCGAGCAGCTGGTCGACCGGATGCTGTCGGCCCAGGCTGATGTTGATGCCTGGCGGATTACTACTGGCAACCTCGAGGAGGAGGATTTTGCCCGCATTGGTGAGGCAATGGGGGAGTTAGCCGAGGCACCGATTTTTGTTGACGACACTCCCGGCTTGAATATTTTGGGGATGCGGACCAAGGCGCGGCGGCTGCAGATGGAGCACGGGGTCAAACTTTTCATCGTTGATTACTTGCAATTGCTTCACGGACGAGGCCTTGAAAATCGAGTACAAGAAGTATCCGAAATTTCTCAGGCCCTCAAAAACATGGCTCGTGAACTTAAGGTCCCGGTTCTTGCCTGCGCTCAGCTTTCGCGGGCAATCGAATCCCGCACCTCGCGAATTCCCCAACTTTCCGATCTTCGCGAGAGCGGCTCGATTGAACAAGAGGCGGATGTGGTGATGTTTTTGTATCGTCCCGATCCGGAAAACCGTTCGGAAATTAAACTTCTGATCTCCAAGCACCGCAACGGCCCCACCGGCGAAATTGATCTGTATTTTCGGGGGGAAAGAACGAAGTTTTATGAGGCGGAAACGGTGCGGGGTGGGTAATACCCTTTTTGCAAATCAAGCTGTTTTTTGGTATAATTGGCTCTGATATTTGAGGGCAAGTGGCGGAATTGGCAGACGCGCACGACTCAAAATCGTGTGGTGGTGACACCATGAGAGTTCGATTCTCTCCTTGCCCACCACCTCCCCGCCTCTGGCGGGTCGGTGCAGGCTCTCTTCTAATCACCCTTAACTACTGCCAGAGGTTCTAGCTTGACAACTTTTTTCGTTAGGCCGGCCTCGACCAGAGTCTCGACGACGGCATTAATGTCTTTGTAGGCCTGGGGGGCCTCGTCGGCAATTTTTCTAAAGGGTAGATTGTAGACAATCGCACCCATTTTCTGGACAAACTCTTTTTGCTGTATGGTTCTTCGGGCCTGCTTGCGGCTCATCGTCCGACCGGCCCCGTGATTGACGGAATAAAAAGTTTCGCGGGCTTTGTCCAGTCCGACCAAAACATAAGAAGGCGTCCCCATGCTGCCGGGAACCAGGGCCGGATGTCCCGTTGTCATATACTTCTGTGGATTTTTAGGATGTCCTGCCGGTAACGCTCGCGTCGCCCCTTTGCGGTGAATTAAAAGCTCTTTACCCTGAGCGGAGTCGAAGGGTTCCCACTTCGCTATATTATGGGCGATGTCATAGACAAGATTAAACCGGGTCTGGGGGCCAAAGAAATGTACCAGCAGTCGCTCCAAGTCGAACATAATTAGTTGGCGGTTGGCGAAGGCGAAGTTGACGCTGGCAACCATGGCGGCAAAGTAGTCCTGACCTTCAGAAGTTTCGATCGGCAGAGCCGCCAGACCCTTTCGTGGGACCTCAATTTTGTATTTATCCCGTGCTCGCCAAAGAATCTCGCTGTAATCGGTGCAGGTTTGGTGACCCAAAGCCCTTGAGCCGCAGTGAATCATCAAACAGATTTGATTTTCTCGCAGCCCGAAAACTTTGGCTATCAGTGGGTCGAAGACCTTGGCTACTCTCTGGATTTCGATGAAATGATTTCCCGAACCCAGCGTGCCAACTTGGAACCGAGCTCTTTTGGTTGCCTTGGGAGTCAGAGCTTCAAAGCGAGCGCCTTCAAGTTTTCCTCCCTCTTCGATTGATTCAAGGTCGGACAATTTTCCGTAACCGGCCCTAACGACAAACTCCGCCCCGCCCAGAACCACATCCCTAAGAGTAATTTTTGCCGGAAGCTTTTTTCGCTGACTCCCGACCCCAACGGGGATCACCCGTTCAATTTTTCTGACTAGAGTTCTCAAATTTTCGGTTGTGAAGACCTTGGGATCGTGTTCCAAATTAGTCGCCACCAGGCGGACGCCACAGTTGATGTCCATCCCGACCGCCCCGGCGGAGATCAGACCGGTGGTGGCCATTACGCCGCCGATGGGCAAACCAAAGCCCTCGTGAATGTCCGGCATCCCCACTAGAGGAGAGACAACCCTGGGAAGCATTGCCGCCTCGGCCAACTGCATCAGCGAGCGGTCTTTTCTAATCTGATCGAGCATCGAAGGCTTGACGTAGATCACCGCCTCGGCCCTCATTCCCGGAACTTTTTCCAGTTGATATTTATTAACTCCAATTTTTTTCAGTTTAATATCCATACCTTGATTTTAACAGATTTCAGTAACCACGATACTGTTTGCGTCTTCTGTAAAGCTTCTCTCGATAACCACCTTCAGTTTGGTGTTTCTTCTCGACGGCGTCTATCTGCCTGTCCAGCAAATATCCGCAGCGAATCAGTACGTCCAGGAGGTAATTCAAGACTATCTCTAGTTCTTCTCTCGTTAGTCTGACGCCCCTTGTACCTCTGGTACTTCTTGTTCCTCTGAGCACTTGCAGAACACTGGCCACCGTTATCTTGGCGGGAGGAGTACCAGGAGTACCAGAAGTACTAGAGGAAATAGAGCGAGGACGATATCCCTCCAGCTCTGCGCGCAGCCTCATCAAGCGCGGATCGTCCTTATTCCAGCGGGGGATGTTGTTTTGCCTCATAAAGTCTTCGCAATCCTCAATTAGTTCACCGCCGGAAGCCCGAGCTACATCCCAAAGTTTCAGTTTGCTGGAAAGGCTTCGCTCCTCGGAGCCCTCAACGTTATTCTGCTTTAAAGACCGTGCTGCCTGCTTAAGTTGGCTTCGCTGACGACTGTCTTCCGGAGCGGGGTAAATGATTGGAACCAACTCCCAGGTCAAGTCGAATGCTATCTTGGATAGTTTATAACTGAGGAGATTTTTGTAACCTTGCATTGGCAGTTGGTTACCATTATACTTTTTCGTAAAGGAACTCACAATATGTATAAAAAAACTACTCTCAAAAATGGTCTGCGTATCGTCGCCGTTCCAAAACCCGATTCTCCCTCGGCGACGGTAATGGTGATGGTCGGGGTTGGCTCGCGTCACGAAAAACCTCGTCTGGCCGGTATCTCCCACTTTATCGAGCACAATGTTTTTAAGGGAACTAAAAACCGTCCGCGACGTAACCAGATTACCGAAGAAATCGAGGGTTTGGGTGGCGTAACCAATGCGTGGACAAGCTTCGATTACACCAATTACTGGGCCAAGGCAGCCAGCTCTCAGGTTGAAAAAATTTTGGATATTGTGATGGATATTTCTCTCAATATGAGGTTTCCCAAAAAAGATTTGGAGATTGAGCGGGGGAATGTCATCGAAGAGATTAACATGTATCAGGACAACCCCCCGGCCAGACTTTTGCGCGATTTTTTGGAGTTTGTCTGGGGCAGCCAGCCGGTTGGTAGAAGGGTCATTGGAACTAAAAAAACGGTGAGTAGCATCACCCGGCAGCAGATGCTGCAGTTTGTGAAACACAATTATTCCCCAGAGAGGATGGTTATTGTTGCTGCGGGGAATGTGGATGTTGAAAAGATTAACTCTCAGGTTTCCGCCTTTTACAAAGATTTTGTCAAGGGCGAAGCTTTTGCTAGGACTACCACAGAGCCGTTTAGGGAGTTTCAAAAGAAGCCGCGAATTCATTTGGATAGCGATGAAACAAAACAAACCCATCTTTGTTTGGGGGTCAAGAGTTTTGATCGGTACGACGAGCGTCGTTATGCCCTGGACCTTCTCAACACTATTCTTGGCCAGGGAATGAGCAGCCGCCTGTTCCGCAAAATCCGCGAGGAGTTGGGGTTGGCCTACTATGTCAGTTCGAGTAACTGGGAGTGTCTTGATACGGGGTTGTGGTTCGCTCGGGCAGGGGTTGACACCGATCGGGCGGAGAAGGCAATTGAGGCCATTTTCGCTGAGTTTGTTAGACTGACTGGTGAGAAAGTTGGCGGCAAAGAACTTAGAAAAGCTAAGGAATATGTCAAAGGAAAAACGCTGCTTTCGGTGGAAACCAGCGACGCTCTGGGTGGTTGGTTTGGGTTTAGAGAGCTCTTTGGGGAGGAAATGATTGGTCCCGAGGGGTATAATCAACGTATCGAGACGGTTTCCGCGACCGAAATTAAATCCGTTGCTCGAGACCTTTTGCGGGAAGATCGGCTGAATTTAGGAATCGTCGGGCCATTTAAGGATAAAGGGAAGTTTGAAAAGATTTTGAAACTTTGATGATTACTTTAGGTCCAATAACAATTTACAAACAAGGAATTTTTCTTCTCATTGCGATTATTACTTCGTCCTATCTCTTCTGGCGCGAAGGGATAAGAAGGAAATTTGAGGAAGAGGCATTGTTTGACTTCGTTCTTGTCACTCTCGTCGGTGGTATTGTTGGCGGTCGGGTTTTCTATTTTCTTTTTGAACAGAATCTAACGACGCAAAATCTCCTCCAACTCTTCAAAGTTTGGCAGGGTGGGGGAATGCTTTGGTACGGAGCCCTCGTCGGCGGTTTTATCACCGGCTCGATTTTTGCTGATTATAATCATTGGGACCTGAAAAAAATTTGGGACACGGCCGTGCCCGCTTTAGTCCTCGGCCAAGCGATCGGCTTGTTGCCAACTTACCCACTTGAATCCCTGTCCTTTTTAATCCTCTTTATCCTTTTTAATTATACCCGCAAGGGAGAGTTTGCCGTGGGGTTTCAAGTTGCAGTTTATCTTATCACTACTTCTCTTGTTCGATTCCTCGCCGAATTTTTCCGCCTCGAAAAAACATTTTTTCTCGGCGTGAACTTGAATCAGGTTTTGTCGATTGTGTTTTTAATCTTGGGCGTGGTAGGATTGCGGTGGGTATATGAGGGCTCAAAGAGGGATTTAAGGGAGGATTTGAAGGAGTTTAAGATGAGGATCAAGTTTCCGAGGATTCCCTTGGAAAAATTCAAAAAACAGTTGCGTCGCGAGAAGCGGAAGTTAGAGCGACAGCAGCAGAGATTAAAAGAAGACGACCCGCTGTTCGAGCCGGGACGGACGCACTCTAACCCGGAGATGGTCGCCGAGGCCGAGGAAGAAATTGGTCACCGGCGGTTTGCTGCGATCCGCGAGGCCGTTAAAGTCCGTTCGACGCAGGTCAAGCAAGCACTTTCGCGGATGAAGAAGGGAAAATACGGAGCTTGCGAAAAGTGCGGCAAACCAATCGACCCCGCCCGTCTCAAAGTTGACCCCTCAATTACTCTTTGTCTAGATTGTCAGGAGAAAAAGGAGCTGACAGCACCTAGCACTTAGCACCTAGCACCTAGCACTTAGCTAAGAGCCAAAGAGCTACTTCCCAAACCTTCGTTGCCTTTTTGCGTACTCCGCCAAGGCCTTGTCGAGCTCCTTGGGGGTAAAATCGGGCCAGAGGGTGTCGGTAAAATAGATTTCGGAATAGGACATTTGCCAGAGTAAAAAATTGGAGAGACGCTGTTCGCCGCCGGGGCGGATAATGAGGTCGGGGTCGGGTTGACTGTTGGTATAAAGATGGTTGGCGATGACTTCCTCGTTGACCTCTTCCGGTTTGAGTCCTTCTTGAACAATTTTCTGCACCGCCTGGACAATCTCGTCCCTTCCGCCATAATTTAGAGCCAGATTAACCCGCATCGTCTCGTTTTTGATCACAACCTTCGCTATCTCTCTAAGCGCTTTACGCACTTTTTGAGGGAATTCGTTAATATCACCAAGGACGGTCATTCGGATGCCGCGCTTAGCGTACTCGTCTTTTTTTTCTTTAACGATTTGGATCAAGAGTTTAAAAATGCCCTTGACTTCTTTTTTGGTTCTTTTCTTCCAATTTTCGGTCGAGAGAGTGTAAAGGGTTAGAGTTTTGACTCCCAATTCTTCGCAATAGTCAACAAGTTTGGCTGTTGCCTCCGCACCGGCCTGGTGACCTTCAGCAATCGTTTTCCCGTGTTTCCGCGCCCAACGCCGATTGCCGTCCATAATGATGGCGATGTGAGAAGGTAAAGTCATCGATGAGAACGATTTTAACATATTTTATTTGTATGTGCTTCGAATGTTCGACGAACGTTCTATTTTCCTTTCCTCCGCCCAAAATTTGACTTTTCCACCCAACACTGTTATAAGGTAGACATCGTAGAAGCTCGAAAGGAGAGGTAGAAAAAGTAGAAAATAGAAAATGGAGGTGAGTAACAATGAAACGAAAGGAGGGGGGGGGACGCAACATCATTTAGGTGCAACCTTAACGTCTTTAGATTTTCTGCTCCTTGATTTGGCTATTATATTGAGAAATTCTTTAGTTGAGAGTATTTTAATATTTTGAATTAACCCCTCATCCTTCAGGAATTGGTTAGCTTTATCTTTAAAGTCCAAGTCTCCTGTTATTAAGTACCGGCACCCTTCAATCATTGCCACAATTAGGTGTAGAGCATCCATATACCAAACGCCGTAATCGGTAGTTAGTATGAAGAAAGCGTCTAGGGCTTTTTCATTCAGATTTTTCAATTGTACAGAATCCACAAAGGGAAGGTCGGATATCCAACTGTAATATGAACTAACTTCCTCACGTTCCTTCTCAGACAACTTAAAACTTCGTTTATATCTTTGGAAATCGCCGAAGTGAAAGCCTTTGCTAAGAGCCTGTTTAAAAAGCAGCCAGTCGCGGAACCATGTTGATATTTCGGTGTTGTGGAAGAGGGAAGTTACCACTCTGTAATTTTTCTCGGAGAGAAATGTGATGAGTTCGACGGATAGCTGCCTTTTTCTTGTATCTCGTATGAACTTTGTGTCCAAAGCTACTTTTTTAAACCAGAGATAATCTATCCAAATATTGGTGTCGAGATAAAGCGAGTAGGACCCTTTCAGCATGAGAATCTATCTCTTCTTCCTAGATTTTTTGGAGGAGGGAGACCATTTTTTGAGAATTGACCCTTTCCTGCCAGCGGACGTGCTTCTAACTCTCACTTCGTAGTAGGTTCTAGTAACAGGATTGTAAATTCTTTTTTTGGTAGCGGGCTTTTTGGAGACCATCTTCGCACCTCCTATTTGAGATGGTAGTATATTGTGAGAAAAATTTCAACCCCCTAGAGAGTGGTATTCTAGTACACCATCAGCAAAGTTTGTGACGAGGAACCCGTCGTCGACAACGGCTAGACCTATTGGCTTGACTCCGGTTAGGACCGATTTTCCTTTTACTTCCAGCTTCTCTGTGTCCACAAAACAGACCACGCCGTCTTCGCGGCACGAGACAAGCAGCGTTTTGCCTTCCCCATCCAAAAAGCGGATCGAGTTGGGATGGCGTCCGACCAAGATAGAGTCGGTGATTTCCCCACGCTCGATGTCGAAGCGGTGGACCAGATTCCTCCCCAAGTTGGAGACCCAGGCGTGGTGGCCATCGGGAGCAATCACAAGATCCCTCATATTGCCGCTGTAACCCTCAGGCTCAAACTCAGGCGATTCATGCATTATCACCCAGCGTCCGCCCTTCTCTTTGAGGATGTAGATTCGGGCGGAGTAGAAGCCGGCCACCAGACAGGTTCCGTCGGCGGTAAAATCAATTCCTCGAGGTGATTCACCACACGACACTGTCTGAAGCAGACACGGATTGCGCGGGTTGCTGACATCCATTACGGACAAGTCATGGCTATGCCAGTTGGAGACAAATACCATGCACCCGTTGGGGTGTGGTTTGGCCACCTTGCTCCATTCGCCACCGGTGTCAATCGTCGAAAGCACTTCTCCCGAATCGATGTCAACAATCGCCAGGCGACTTTTTTCTCCCGGTCCGCGGGCGAAATTGGTCATGGTGACAAACAAAAGATCACCAACGACTTCGACCTCGACGCATTGCTCGGGAAAACTCCATTCTCGGACTAGCTCCAGTTTGCCGTTGGAGTAGTCGAATGCTTGAACAGCGTGTCCCTTCATACAGCTGACGAAGGCTAACTGCCGTTCGAGATGTGCCGCCACCTGCTTCGGCTCTGGACTTGTTTCACACTCCGCGATTTTCTCGCTCAGCGTTGGCAAACCCGAAAGGTCCAGGGAAACCTTGGATTCCTCCGGTGGTCGGACATAAATCCGCCAAAAGCGCCTAGCCAGCACCAACAGTCGTAAAAGAGCCTTTTTCATTGCTCAACCTCCTTCCCTTATTTTACCTGCTTTTGCTCTCTATTTCCTCGTGCCTCGTATTATATCAAATTTCTAGTTTGTGGGTTGGGGTTGTAGGGAGAATTCATACTTAAAAGCAGACGGTCGCCACCAAATGAGTATGAAATGAAAAACATCCAAAATTTGACTTTCCCTCGAAAATTATGGTATAACATTGTCACAAGGGGCTGGCACTAAGCCAAATTAAAAGGAAAGGTAGGTGAGAGACCGCGTACCACCATTAGCCAATGAAGTTTGTTTACGATCGAGAGAGAGAATTAAAAATATTCCACACGATTAAAGAAACTAAGTTAGAGGAGCCTTCAAGAAGTATGATTGAGAAGGAGCTGAACAGAGTGTCTATACCACCAGATTCCCCCTTTCTAAAATCCCTGATTGAACATATTGAGGATAACTGGCTTGGGGTCGAGGAAAATTTTCTCACACAATTGGGAAAGTTTTACGGACGTGAGTTGGGGTTTACCAAAACTCGGTCCGTTCGGTCATCATTTTGGTAAAATCTGGAAAGTAGGATTCAGGTAACAGACATTGTTGTTTGAATTTTGCTTCTCAGGTTTGTAATTTTATGGGTCATTGTGGTATAAAGAAGCTAAGATGAGCATTCAACTGACTAAGCAGGCCAAACTTTCCGTTTTCTCCGTCCTTACTGCACTCGTCTTGGGCGGTATCCTCTCTTTTTACGTTGGTTACCGATACCTGCATATAGACCAATCGGTCTCCGAGGCGCAGGAACCCTCTGTTGCCGAGGATCCAAAACCAACCCCAATCACCGAGCCGACGGACGATCCTAATTGGAATCTCTACATTAATAAAGAATATGGCTTCTCGGTCGAGTATCCAGCAACTTGGGGTGTGGAAGAAGAAAATATAAGCAAGGCAGGCGCACCGGAATACGTGGCGAGAGCTAAAATCTCGTTTGGGGTAGCCGGAGAAGGTTATATCACTATTTATACAATGAGAACGGATCTTGGTTTGATGGGTTGGTCCAGTAAGTTTTATGAATTACTAAGCTCGAACGCAGAGGCGTTGCCGCCCAAACCCAACGCCAAGTTGGCCGGCCACAATGCTTTTATTGTTTATTCACCTTCTGAGCAGGCACCCTCAAAAATAGTGGCTGTTTTGAAGAAAGGAGACTATATTTTCACTTTGGAACACTTCACACCCAAAAACGAAAACCCTCTCCTTTGGGATATCTACGAACACTTTTTAAGAACCTTTGAGTTTGAAAATACAGAAAATATTCCTGACAAATTACCAACATTTCCAATGGGTTTTTAGTAATTTGTCAAAATACGCAGCACCTTAACAAGACAACAAGGTTGACACGCCATAAAGTGTCGAGGTCGTAGCAAAAACAAAAATCTAGAGAATAGAAAGGAGAAAAGACAAATGAATAAGCTACGAGTTCTATTGGTGGCAACAATGGTGTTGCTGGTACTGCTAGCTGTTGGTTCAGGGTCGTTGACGACTTCCCATCAACTAGTGCTAGCAGGGGACGATGTGTGTGATTGCGGAGGGAAGCATTTCGAAGACCCCGGCAATCCCTATACCTGCGGGGAATGTACTTGGTATGCTTCCTACATGAGGCAGGATATACCGGACAACGTTGACTTCGGCAATGCTGAACAGTGGGATAGCGTTGCCAGACGGGAGGGGTTCATCGTCGGGGAAACCCCCCGCCAAGAAGCAATCGCCGTCTACGAAGGGTGGTTGGGAGAGATAGACGACCCTGGCCATGTCGCCTATGTAGAAAGTGTTCAAGGCGAAAGCTTTACCGTCTCCGAAATGCATTGGGGCGGGCTGTGCTTCAACGAGGGACGAGGCGACGTGACGCGGAACGGCGTCAGCTTCATCTACAAAACCGCGGGAACGCATCTTTTGATGCAGTTACTCCCAACCGAGGTCTGGCCGCCGCCTCCCATCTGCGCTACGGACCAACTCCAGCTCGGTATCGACATCCAAAACTACGGAGAGGCCGGGGTCTGCCCAGAGTTCCACTTCCTTTTCACCTCACCATTCGGGAACGAGGTAAGGCTCCGTACGGATGGATGCAGCCGCTCCTTCGCCGCTGGTCAATGGGCCTACGCTCTGTTCACAGTCCATAACTGGGTGCCTAACCTCACCGAAGTCGGATGGTGGACGCTCAAACAGGTGAGCTATCGCGTTCCGGGAGACAGTAGACAATTCCCGCTCATTCCCATCTGCACCGAATCGGGATGTGTCGAGCAGGAGGTGACTTTCTGTGTCCTTGCTTCGGGAGGCAGTGGGGCCCAAGGTGCGCTGGTGTTAGGTGACGAGGAGTGTCCGTCTCAATACCTCTATCCAACTCCAACACCAACCTTGCCCCCACCACCAACGGCCACACCAATTCCGGGCGCAGCCGATCTACGGCAGGCCTCGGACCTGGTAGTCTCACCCGCGTATCCTGTGGTGAATCAAGAAGTAACCTTCAGTTACGCGGTCAAGAACCACGGAGGTGAGTCGATTACCATCGACACGATCATACCTCAGGGGTATGCTTATGACGATGGCCAACAGACCGGACCGTGGAACGTCCCGTCTCACGATATCACCGTCGGTCCGGGAGAAACCGTCAGCATTACCGCCCGTAGGTCGTTTGAGTGGGAGGCCACTTGGTGCATCGAGCACATTCCGGTCTTGGATCAGAACGGGGTGTGGCTTGATCTACCAGCCAACGGTTACCGTCAAACCCAGTGCTTTGATGTCGTTCCCGAACCGGTAAATACCCCCACCCCTACACCAAGCCCTACCTCCACCAACACCCCACCGCCGATAGATACACCAACAGTTTCGCCAGACGACACACCGACCCCAACCTCAACTCCCGGAGGTGGTCTAGCTACACCAACCCCCGTCCCAATAACGGTAACACCGTTTATGCCACAACCAACGTCAACACCAACAAATACACCAATCGCTACTCCAGTGGAAGGGACGGCAACGGCAATCCCAACGACAACACTATACCCAACAGCGACACCAGAAGGTTGGTCGCCAACACCAACGATGACGCTGACACCGACGGGAACGGCGACACCAATAAACACGGTGACGGTAACGGTCACACCGCCGCCCACCCCAACACCAAAGATGCTATACAGGATCTTCTTACCTTGGGTAAGAAAGGGGTGAGGAAATGAAGTATAGGGAGACCGACTAACAGGGGACTGACTGGTTCTATTCCAGCGGTCCCTTTTTTCTTTTTTTGACTCCTTTTCCCTCCGCCCAAAATTTGACTTTTCCCAAAAGTAGCAATTTTTATCTTTGGGGGTGTAGCGAGTTTGACTTTTAGCCGAAATTATGCTATAAACTTACTATGAAGAGAAAGAGGCAGAGAGGCCTATAACGCCGGCAAAACCGCCGGCCAAAACACATTAAAGGAGGAGGAGAGACGTGGCAACAGTAAGGGTCTTGGCACCCGCACAAGTTCTGAAGGGACTGACAACTGGAGTACTTCCATTGGGTCGGGCGCTCGAGAACGATCTGAGCACGGACCCAACAGTTGAGGCAGCGGTGTGGGGGCAAGCAGCCGAAGCTCACGCGGCCTTCTGGGACAATTGGGCCGAGTGGCGGCATGCACGTCCCGGGACACCAGGTGGGTCGTTCCACGACATCGTTAGAATGTTCAAGCTCGAGGATCAACTCATTCGGTTCATGTCATTGGAACCCAATGATGTTGTAATCGACCTCGGCTGTGGGGCGGCCTGGATGGCTCAGTTCATACCCAGCACCACGATAGCGGGCTACGTGGGGGTGGATTCTCACCCCGCGACCGTGACTACTGCAAGGAAGGAACTGGACCGCCTTGGACTTGCTGGCACTGTCGTTAAACACGACCTGCTAGTTGGTTTACCCGGGTCTGCTGTAGAGGCCATCGCTAAAGCAGGGCGAGCGAGGGTTTTGGCTCGGTGGGCTTTCTACCTACCGATGCAGTCAATCGTCAGGATTGTGAAGCAGGCCTTTGAGGCTGGAGCTTGCGACCTGACAGTCGACCAGCTTACAGCAGGTAAGTTCAGCCCACCTTCGCTGATGGTCCACTTCATGCCGTTCCTAGCCAAAGGCCTCGTCCGTAGGGAACTCTCGGGAATTCAGGTTATCCGGGCCCTGAAGGCCCTAACGAGGATGATCCCCTATGGTCTGGAGCTAAAGAAGCTCTTCCCGCTCTGGTCATCCGATCAGATTGCGGAAGCGCTTAACGGCTTAGGCTGCAAGGTGGAGGTACTTGCTCAGCCTCTTTGGGGGCAAACGACCTTCTTGAGGGTTACCCACAACCCAGTCCCGTGAAGGGGAGAGACGATGGAGAGAGCACATCAGATCCCGCGCGTGGGGCGCTCATCGCCTAATCGGCGTATTTGCGTCCCACGCGATCCCTTCATTCCTCTGGAGTTATCCTTGCGTAATTTAAGACTTTATGCTACAAATTATGCCAGGATGAGGACTACCCCGATAGACATACTTCTCCTTTTAGTTTCTTTTTCAACCTTACCCATTCCATTTTTGGTCTATCTCCGTAATCGGAAAAATCCGGTAAATATTTCATTTGCCCTTTTTGCCCTCAGCGGTTCCTTATGGGCTTTTGTTATTGCGATGTTTAGAATGTCAACACATATAGACTCAGCATGGTTTTGGGATAAAGCAATCTATTTTGTTGGGAACCTGCCTGCAACTGCTTTTTTATATTTTTCTTTTATATTTCCTAAGCAAGAGAAGCCTCCTGCTTTGCTAACAAAGATTGGAATAATCCTCCCCATCTTTGTGTTCTCCTATTTTACCTTTTTCACAAGAGGACTTTTTATCAAGGATGTTATTTTAACCACTAATGGAAATCACGCCACCCTGGGGCCAGTTTATTTAATTTGGATGATTTGGTTCGGAGTCTTCATGGGGTTGGCGCTCGCCAATCTGGTGAACAAATACCGGGTGGTGAGAGGGATTACTCGGACGCAGCTTCAATTCATACTTTTATCCGTGATTCCCCCAATGACTTGCTCATTTCCTTTTAACTTAATCCTTCCGTATTTTGGCAACTATCGCCTAATCTGGATTGGACCCTTCTCGCTCCTTGGCATGATTGCTATTATTTTCTATGCAATTATAAGACACCGTTTCATGGACATCCGCTTCGCCTTGGGTCGGGGGGCGGTTTATGCTTTTTCTTTTATCACCATCGTCGCCTTTGCCTCTTCGGCAACACTTTTAAGCAATCGGTTTTTCGGTGCGGCTTCCTTCAACACCACCGGTCCCTTAATCCTAATTATCAGTGTTATCCTTTTCCAACCAATTTTCCGCTTCTTTGAAAAAGTTGCCTCGCAGTATTTTTACTACACCTTCTATAGTTCCCAGACCGTCTTAACCGATCTGGGAAGAAGGTTAACTCAGGTTTTGGAGCTAGATAAGCTCTCTTCTTTAATTGTTGATACTTTGATAGAGACGATGAAGCTGGATCGAGTCGTCGTCCTTCTGCGGGAACCGGGGAACGGAGATTACCAAATCAAAAAGAACATCGGGTTTAGAGAAGAGAACGGAATCGCTCTGGTCAGAGACAATTTCTTGACTCTTTGGCTGGAAAAGACCACAAAGCCGGTGGTTTACGAGGAGCTCTCCTTGATCATCAGGGATACTTTTGAGGAAGAGGAAAAAAGAAACTTGGAGAAGCTGCAATCAACGATGAAGAGAATCGAAGCCACCCTCTGTCTTCCTCTTCTTTTTGAGGAAAAAATCATCGGGATGATTGTCTTGGGGAACAAGGTTTCCGGCGATCCCTACTCGGTGCAGGATATCGAGCTTTTGATCTCGCTTGCCAACCAAGCTTCAATTGCCATGCAGAATGCCAAACTTTATTCCGAAATCAAAGGCTTTAGTGCCACACTTGAACGAGAGGTAGAAAAAAGAACTAGAGAATTAAGGAAGGCTTATGAGGAACTTAAAGTCTTAGACAAGATGAAGGACGAGTTTATCTCGATTACTTCCCACGAGCTGAGAACCCCGATGACGGCGATTCAGGGGTATCTCTGGATGCTTTCCGAAAAAGGTGGGGAGTTGAACGAAAAGCAGAAAAGATATTTGGGGAAGGCGCAGAAGGGTTCGGAGCGAATGGTTTCGCTGATTAATGATATGCTTGATGTATCAAGAATCGAGCAGGAGAGGGTGGAGTTGGAGATCAAGCCGCTGGAGCTTGTGCCGATGATAGGAGGGGTGATGGAGGAACTCAGGGAGCAGGCGCAAAAGAAGAAGTTGAAGCTGGAGTTTTTGAGCGTGCGAGAGAAAATACCAAAGGTTAAAGCCGATGCGGACAAAGTGCGGCGGGTTTTGATGAATCTTTTGGACAACGCGATCAAGTTTACAAACAAAGGCTCGGTGACGATTGATGCCTACCAAAAAGGCAAGTTTGTTCAGGTCAATGTGACCGATACCGGGCGGGGGATAAGAAAAGAGGACATTCCTCGGCTTTTTAAAAAATTTGGTCGGTTGGAAACTTCTTTCGTCACCGCCGCCGAGGCGGGGGGAACGGGTCTGGGGCTTTATATTAGTAGAGCTTTGGTCGAGAGGATGCGCGGTAAAATTAGTGTGCAGAGTGAGGTGGGGAAGGGAAGTACGTTTAGTTTTACTCTACCTTTGGCGTGACTGGGGGTGAGCTTGAATGAAGAAAAAAATCTTAATAATTGAGGACGACCAAGATGTCCGTGAGCTTTACGCCGAAGTTTTGCGGGACGAAGGCTTTGTGGTCAAGGAGGCGGTCGACGGTCAATCCGGTCTGGCCAAAGTGCTGGGAGACGTCCACGATTTGATTCTTCTGGACATTATGCTGCCTAAGTTTGATGGCCTGGAGATCCTAAGGACGATCAAGAAAAAGGCGGAGCTCAAGGATATTCCGGTGATTCTTTTGACCAACTTGGGGCGGGAATCGATCATCAAGGAAGGCTTTGCCTTGGGTGCCGATGGATATTTGATCAAGTCGGAGCATACACCGGAGCAAATAGTGTTGGAAGTGAAAAAGTTTTTGGTGACGGATTGATGGAAATTATCTACGAGAACTCCGATCTTTTAGTGGTAAACAAGCCTCCCGGCCTAGTCGTCGATCGTTCCACGATACAAACGGACAATCGCTTGGCTGTTCATCGGTTGGACAGGGACACTTCGGGGCTTTTGCTCTTCGCCAAGACAACGGAAGCGCTTGAAAATTTGCAGCGGCAGTTTAAGGAGAGGAAGGTCAAGAAGGGTTATTTAGCGCTGGTGCACGGGCGACCAAAGCACCCGTCGGGTGTGGTTGATGCATCGATTGGGAGGGCCCCCAAAGGGGTAGGGAAATTTGTGGTAGTTGAAGGGAGTAGGGATTCGGTAACAGAGTACTCGACTAAAAAACATTTGGAAAACTACACATTGTTGGACGTAAAACCTTTAACCGGCCGAACCCATCAGATTAGGGTTCATCTCAAATCCATCGGTCATCCGGTGGTGGGGGATAAGCTTTACGCCAGCCGGAAGCAGATTAGAGAAGACAAAAAATGGTGCCCGCGGCAATTTTTGCACGCCTACCGACTAGGGTTTGAGCATCCGAGGACAGGGGAGTGGTTGAGTTTTGAGGTGGATTTGCCGGAGGATTTGAGGAAGGTGTTGGATAATCTCAATGGGTAGGACTAGAAATTACAAAACAAAACGCCGCCAGAAAGTTTCTTCTTGGAGAAAACTGCGGCTTTCGAGGAAGGTTAAACACCGCTTGAAAATTTTAGGTCTAGCACTCATCGTCGTCTTCGCGACCATTGTTGTTTCCGGTGCTGTTGCTCTATATCAATTCTTTACCAAACCAATGGCGGCGGCGTCCGGTGCCTCCGATGGCGATGTTATCTTTTCCGGGGGACGGTTTAATCTTCTGCTGATAACGCTCGAAGATGTCAAAAACCCCACCTCACTGATCGAGGAACTTTCGGTCATCACTTTGGACGTCAGCGAGAACGAAGTCTTTATGGTCAAATTGCCGCTTGAGGCCGAGGTTTTGGTTCCCCAAGGTTTCGGTTCTGGCAAGCTGGCGACGGTTTATGCTTTAGGGGCTTTGACCAAACCACAGGCCAATTTGGATTTGACGGCGCAGACAGTGGCCAAATTGCTGGCGGTTCCAATTGATGGCTATATTGTGACCGACTCTTCAGGTTTGGGTCAAATCAACCAGTTCCTCGGCGACGGGTTTCGAATGGTGAAATTGCTGCCAAACCTTTTGGTTGAACTTCGGCGTAGTATCAAGACGAATTTGACTTTCACTTCGCTGTTGCAGGTAGGTAAGTTTATCTGGACGGCGAGAGTTGAGGAGGAGGTGTGGGCAATATCCGAAGGAGAGCTTTACGACCGGCAGCATTTGGATTTGGAACTGCAAAAACATTTCACCGATTCAAAAATAATTGAAGAAAGATTCAAGATTCAGGTTCTCAACGCGACGGAAAAGTCGGGTTTGGCGACTCATATTTCACGCTATGTTAAAAATTTGGGTGGCGATGTGATTGTGATTACCAATTTTGAGCGAACAGATTTAAAGCAGAGTCTTATGGTAACGAGCAAGCCTAAGGTGCACACCGTCCAGAGACTTTCTAAAGTTTTAAAGATTGGTGATACCCGTTCGGAGTTTGAAGGGGTGGAGGAGCGGGCGGATTTGACAATTATTTTGGGACTTGACAGCTGGAAGAATTTGTAGTAATATGATCATAGTCTCTCTCCTTTCTTCAGCCCCCCGCCAAAAGAGCGGGGGGCTAGTATTTCGGGGGTTTTTAACCCTTATTCCCCCTAACACCCCTTTTCCTCCCCTAACCACCCTTATTTGCCCTTAACATCCCTTAATTTCCTCTAGCGATCCTTTAACTCCCTTTGACGTCCTTCTTTGGTGTCTTCTGCGCGTTTTTTTAGAAAAAGAAAAAGACCCTGCTGGCCGCTCAGCGGGGTCTTTTGAGTCCGCGGGACTCGGTTCAGGCCTCATCCCAGAATGAGGTCAATGCTCTCCGGTGGGAGCGGGACAGTGACCCACCCCTGCTCCCTGTTGTGGAGGAGGCACCAAGCAAAGAGAGTTCGGGTGCCTCGGTCGATTGATGCCATCGCGATTTGTTTGATCGGGGTCACGAGCCGATTATTGATTGCTTGCTCCGCCCGATTCATCTGTCCATCGTCGAGGAGGAAGCGAACCTCGATGGCCTCGTCCTCGCCCGCGGCGGCGGGGACGATTTCCACACTCTCTACCTCCATATTAATGAGCAAGCCGTAAATTGACTCACCGAGCACCTCTCTCAGCCTTTCTCTGAGGTAGTGCTCCCTCTCCGCTCGGTATTTAGGAGGTAACGAGGCACCAATAACTATCTGGACTCTTTCTTCCATTTTTTGCTTCTCCTTTCATTGATTTTCGTCCAGAGGACGGTTTGGTGCTCCGAAGGACTTCGGAGCAATTGGCTTTGTAAAGCTGAATAGACTATAGCACGCTATCCTGTAGGTGTCAAATTTTCTTTTTGACAGAGGTTTTTGTTTTGGGTATAATGCTTTACGAACGAAGTAACAGCTAAAGCTGTCATTTCAAAGGGGAGTTGCACAATGACTTTTTATCTCATTGTTCTTTTCATTGTCCTAGCCGTATCGTTGATACTGGCGGTTCTCGCTGCCCGGAAAAAAAGGCTGACCCCGGCCCAGTTTGACAACGTTGTCTTAGCCATCCGCGTCCCCAAGGAAAACGAAAAGGATGCCCGCTCGGCCGAGCAGATGTTCGCCTCCCTCCATGGACTCTTGAAGTTGACGCCCGAGGTCCAGGAGCACCTCTCTTTTGAAATTGCCAGCTCCGTCGAGGGGATCAACTTTTATGCCGTCGTTCCCAAGGAGTTGCAGACTTTTGTCGAGAGCCAGGTTTACGCCCAGTATCCCGAAGCCGAAATCCGTGAGGCCGAAGATTATGCTAAAAAAATTGACCCCCAGACCCATGTGGTCGGTGGTACCTATCTTAAGCTCGAAAAAGAGCATATTTTTCCCATTCGAACCTTTCCCGATTTTGAGGTTGATCCTCTCGCCGCTATCACCAGTGCTATCTCCGATTTGCCCGGCGGCGAGCGGGTTTGGATCCAGATTTTACTTCGACCGGTGCCCGATGTCTGGCAGGAGGAGGGGCATGATTACGTAGATAGGGTGCGGGAGGGGATTAGCCCCGTTGGTATTGGGCCACTGGAAATTTTGGGCGAAATTCAGAAAGAGGTGGGGGAGCTTTTTCTCCACATGTTTAAATCAATCTTTGCCCCACCGGAGGAGCCGTCCAGAAAAGCTCCGGCTCGCAAAGAAGCGGTTCGCCTTTCGGCCGGACAAGAGTTGGAGCTCAAGGCAATCGAAGACAAGATGACCCACATGGGTTTTGAGACTCTAGTTAGGGTTGTCACTCTGGCTCCCGACGGTGAGTCTGCCAGAGGCAGATTGCGTTCAACTCTGGCATCCTTTCGTCAGTTTTCGACGGCCAACCTCAACTCCTTCGTCCGTGGTGAGGAAATCAAGGATAAGAATGAGTTTCTTGAAAATTACCGCCAGCGGGTTTTCACTCCCGAACAATCATATATCCTTGACACCGTCGAGCTGGCCTCGGTTTTCCACCTACCATCGATCACCGTCGAAACGCCAGCCATCGCCTGGACGGCCAGCCGCAAAGGCGAGCCGCCGTTGAGCTTGCCGACGACCGACTGCAACTTTTTTGCCCGGACCAGTTTCCGCGACCAGATGGTTAATTTCGGTATCAAAACTGGCACCGACGACCGCCGCCGGCATATTTATTTGGTCGGAAAAACCGGCACCGGTAAAACAACTGTTTTTAAGAATATGATTATCCAGGATATGGAGGCGGGTAGGGGCGTTGGCGTCCTTGATCCTCACGGTGACCTGATTGAGGAACTTTTGGATTATGTTCCCGACGATCGTGTTGACGATGTCGTTCTGGTTGACCCCGGTGACACCAAGTGGCCAGTCAGCATCAATATGCTTGAGTGTCCCGACCCAGCCCAGAAAAATTTGATGGCCTCGGGTTTGGTCACCGCGGTCAAAAAACACTTTGAGTATTCCTGGGGTCCGCGGCTGGAGTATTTGCTTAATAATGCTATCTTGACACTTGTTGAGATCCCTAACACGACGATACTCGGGATTGTCCGCCTGCTGATGGACAAAAATTACCAAAAATATATCGTCTACAAGATCAAAGACCCCGTTTTGAGGGATTTCTGGGAGGTAGAGTTCAAGCAGATGATGGGTAACGTTTCTTTCCACACCGAAGCGATAGCCCCCATTCAGAACAAAATCGGTCGCTTTTTGGCGACGACAACCATCCGCAATATTTTAGGTCAGGCGAAATCGACGATTAGGCTCAGTGAGATTATGAACGAAAGCAAGATTCTTTTTATCAACCTGGCCAAGGGCAAAATCGGCGAGGACAATGCGAATCTGCTCGGTTCGTTGATTATTTCACGTTTGAACTTTATGGCGATGCAAAGGGTGCGGATTCCCGAGGAGGAGCGGCGGGACTTTTTTCTCTATGCTGATGAGTTCCAAAACTTTGCCTCTGGTGCTTTTGCCTCGATTCTTTCTGAGGCGCGGAAGTATCGATTGTGCTTGAATCTGACCCACCAGTACACGGCGCAACTTCCCGAAGAGATGCAGGATGCGGTCTTTGGCAACATCGGAACGATTATTTCTTTTGCCTTGGGGGCGCCGGATGCTAAAGTTTTGGCTCCTGAATTTGCCCCGATTTTTGAGGAGAACGACCTGATTACTTTGGACAAGTACAATGTTTATGTCAAACTGATGATTGATGGGATGACCAGTCAGCCGTTTTCGGGAGTGACGATGCCGCCGCCGGATGATCCGACCGGTAATGCTAAAAAAGCGGTTGAACTGTCTCGACAGAAATATGGTCGGCCGGCGGAGGAGGTCGAAGCCCGGATTAAGCGCTGGACGGAAAAGCAGTTTGACCTCGGTCTCGCTAAAGCTGAAGAAGCCCGCCAGGGGCGGGCAACGCAGATGAGCGCGGATGACAAGCAGAAGGACGCGGATTCTGCTTCTACTTTTGAGGGAGAGTTTAAGGTAAGGGGGTGACGAGATGACTAAGAAAAAGAGTGAACAGCAATTAATCGTCCAGGCCCTCAATGCGGCCGAGACGAATATTAAGTTGGCTAAGCAGCTGCTCTCTGGTGTCAGAGACCAACCACCGAAACCGTCGACGCGGGAGCTTCCGGGGATCACCGGCACTTTTGACGGAGAAGATATGGTCACCGAGGAGGGCAAGAAATATCCCGTCAATCCCAATTATGCTTCCAAATCCGTTTTGGTCTATGGCGATACTTTGAAGAAGATTGAGGAAGACGGGCAGGAGCGATTCAAGCAGATTGCGCGGGTCAAGCGGCAAAAGGTTGAAGGGATTTTGGCCAAGAAGGATGGTAAGTTTGTGGCGGTGACTGCCGATGGTTCCTATAAAGTTTCGCCGGTGGCGGTCGGATTTTACGGCGGTAAAGAGGGCGATGAGGTCGTCGTCGTTTTGCCGCTTGAGGACAAAAACGCCCCCTTTGCGGCGCTAGAATCAATTAAGAAAGAGGAAACACAGAGAACACAGAAAAAAACTGAGGACACAGAAAAAGAACCCTCAATGCCCTCTGAACCTTCAGTGCCTTCAGTGATTAAGAAGGCCATTAAAAGGAGAACCACCAAAAAGGAACCGGTGATCAAAAAGCCTGTAACACGGAAGGCACGGAAGAAAACAGAGGACACAGAAAAAGAGGAAGAAAAACCCAAAGCCAAACCCGCCCCCGAACCTCGTCCAAAGGACGACCGGCCTCTGGCCGGCGTCGAAAACGACGAAGAGTTGCGGTAACACACTCGTACGAAGTGACATATTTATGTGTTAGCGTGTTACAATAGGTTTTGCAATGTCAGGACATAGTAAGTGGTCGACGATTAAACACAAAAAAGCCCTCAAGGACGCCAAGCGGGGAAAGATGTTTACGAAGTTGGCGCGGGCGATTACGGTTGCGGCGCAGAAGGGTGGGCCGGATCCGGAGACGAACCCGACGCTGCGGTCGGCGATTGAGAATGCGAAGAGCGGCGATATGCCCAAGGATAATATCAAAAGGGCGATCGAGCGGGGGAGTGGGGGTGCGGAAGGCGCGCGGCTTGAAGAATTGAGGCTGGAGGGATATGGACCTTCTGGCGTGGC
>JAUXAW010000030.1 GCA_030619715.1 candidate division WWE3 bacterium | reverse complement strand
TTTTCGTCCTCAAGTTTTTTAATAAAACCGTTAAGATCGTCTTTTTCGATCTCGGTTGGCAGAGGTTTGCCCTTCGCCTCGACAAACTCTATGAGTTGGTCAATATCCTTCGCATAGGCAATAATAGTGGCGTTGGCGCGGTCTTTATCTTTAAGATACTTTAGGAATTTGGTGTGAGTTTCCCTTAAGTTCATCATATCCCTGGCACTATATCATATTTTAACACACATGTCAAGAGGGAAGATTAGGGGGCGAGACAATTTTCAATTTACAATTTTCAATTTCCAATCAAGCTCCAATGTTTCAAATTCCAATGTTTGAAAATGTTCGGCTTTGCCGAAGATTTCTTCGCCGAGGGCGAACAAATTGAGACATTGAGAATTCATTGAAAATTGGGATTTGGGATTTGAAAATTTTTGTTCTATGATTATAAACAGCATGAGGTTACGAAAATTTTTAACTATTCCTCTAATCATCCTCGGTTTGCTTGTTATCATTCAGCTTTCAAGGTCGATTATTAATATTTACGGTGGTGGGGGAAGGGTTGGGGAGCTGGCGGCGGAGGTCGTGGAGTTACAGAAAGAGAAGGAGGAGCTTGAGCGCGAGAAAGCTTTTCGGCAGACCCAGGAATTCGTCGAACGCGAAGCAAGAGATAAACTACGGATGGTCAAGGACGGCGAGAGAATTGTAGTCCTTCCGGACACGCAGAAGAACGCAGAAACTAACGTGGAAGAACGCGGAAAGGTGATTGGTGAGGAGTCAAGACCAAATTGGAAGAGGTGGATTGATTTTTGGTTGAGATAGGTGGCCACGTGATAAATACTTGCGCATTTAAACGTGGCGCATCGCGTTTGAATTTTTCGGAGAACAAATTCATCACGCGATGGTGGCAGGGGTGGGAATCGAACCCACGACCTCCGCTTTATGAGGGCGGCGCTACTTACCAACTGAGCTACCCTGCCGTGGTTGCGGGCCCCCGGATCTGCCCCGGGGTTCTACCAGGTTATGGGCCTGGTGAGATACTAAACCTCCCGCCCGCGCTGTGTGTTCTTTATACCATACCAGTGCAAATTTTTCAAGGGCAGTTTTTTGATGGTTGAATTGCTAGGATTATAGTTCGGGGTAAAAAAGTGGGGAAGGGGGGAGCGAACCAGTCGTTCAGTTCAGTTCGCTCCAACCCCCTTCCTCGATGATCAATTCTCCTCGTCGGATTCGCCGAATGCGGCTTGAGCATCCTGCTCGAGCTCTTTTGCGTAACACTCTTCGAAGAGCCCGCAATCCTTACACGCTATCTTGTACCCGTGTTGGCAAATTCTCACGGAGCACCCCCCACTACTAGTGGGATTCGGCCGGCGGCGACCCCAGCGACCAATTGGGCGGTGAAGTAAATCGCCGCAAAAATGATCAATGCTGCCGTCGCCCGGCACAACCACCAATCGATTTGGCTTATGTGAATGATCCGTTCCCCCCAACGCCTTTGGGGCATTTGTGCGCGCTTCGTGCCTGTGTACCCTCTCCTTCTCCTTCTCATACTCTTGTCTCCTTTCTTTTTTCTCCCCTGGTTTTGGGGAATTTTGGGATTTTTGAATTTTTATAGTGCCAAGGTGCAAGAGGAAGTCCTCAAATCTAATATATCAGATTTGTATCAACCCGCCAAAATTTTCGAAATTCAGGCGGGTAAAGAACTTTCTTTTGCTCCCTAGGGATTTTAGGAGAGGGGTTCGGTTGGCCGGTTCATCACCAAACCCCTCTCTTTCCTCAGCGGTCTCTCAGTCCGGTGCCCAGGCGGGCGTCGGTGCAGTCCCTCCTGCCGTCTCTCCCAACTGCTTCCTTAAGATATCAATCGCCTGAACCGTCCAGACAATTCCCTGCTCGGTGAAGGCGATCCCGATAGCGAGCAACATCTTGAAGAGGTCGGCTTGTGTCTGGGACATATTTACCCAGCTCTCGCCCCCGCGAGGGGCCAGGGCGAACCAGTTGGTGACGATGTCGATGATGTAGAAGATGACCATCAACGTCACCAAGGCGATCTTTTCGTTCTTGGAGATCTGTGACACCGCTGTGTACAGAAGCAGGACGGGAGGCACAATCTCGAATCCGGTGGTCAGGATTGACATCGCCAATCCTTCCCAGGTGCGCTCTCCAACGAAAAGATCATAGCCATCCCAGCTCCACATAATATCCTTGTAAAAAAGGAACACTAGAGCTACTAGGGTGGCTACGGCCATGGCCAGAAAGACCATGATGCGGTACTTGTTGTTCATCGTTCTTTCCCCTTTCTTTCGTTTTTTATTTTTTGTTCTTTGATCCGATCAGAACTAGGTACCAGAACTGACTAATACCCAATTTTGATCGGACCAAGGAATTATTAAGCGTCTTGTTAAAGTACAAACAAATGGCTAAATGGTCAATAGGGCAGGGAATACTGTAGTTTTAGTGTGTTAGTAACCTTATAGCACAAATTTTGGAACTTGTCAAGTTTAAAAAGGAGGCAACTTCTCAGACGGTCGGACAGGTTTTTTGACCTGCCTGAGAAGTTGCTTGTGTGCGGGTAAGGCCGTTTCTAGAGATGTAGCTCCCAGCGCTTGTCCCCACTTATTAAAGGCTTTACCGCTGGAGGATCCAGTTTGACCTCCTCGTATAGATCGACGACCCTACCACCACAGCCACACTTTCGGCCATGCGGAATTTTGTCGGCAGAATACGGTGTCCCGCACCGGCTGCAAATGTGTCCTACAACTTTCCTAGCCATTTTTGCTTTCGTCTCCTTTCTTTCGGAAAAACTGTAAGCATCGGGTTTAACGAGATGAGGTAATTGTGTTATAGCACAATTAGTTGACGGTGTCAACTAGTAGGAAGTTTACACACCCGACGGGTGTGTGGGTGCTGGGATTTGACAAGTTTGGAAATGTGAGTTATAGTTTGGGGTGTAGAGACTTTTAAGCACAAGGACGGGACTTTTCCGTCCACCATATTTCAACGAAG
>JAUXAW010000007.1 GCA_030619715.1 candidate division WWE3 bacterium | reverse complement strand
ACCTTCAGGCGTCGCAATTGTTTGTGAAGCCTTGACAGACAACCGCAATCGGACGCTGGCCGAGGTTCGAAAAATCTTTGATACACGCGGCGGATCATTAGGAGAGCAGGGGAGTGCCGCCTATATCTTCAAGGACCCCCAGAATCCTTTGTTTGAAGTTAAAATTGAAGGCGAGAACGAGGCTAAGAAAGTTTTAGATTTGGTCAACGTGCTCGACGACCACCCCGATGTGCAAAATGTTCTGGCGAATTTTGATATACCGGAGGAGTTCCTATGATTATTCTCGGTATCGATCCCGGCACCGCCTCCACTGGTTTCGGCATTATCAAAGCTTCCTCAAAGAAGGTCAAGCTGGTTGAGTTTGGTTGTATTACAACGAAGGCCGGTGAGGAGATGCCGAAACGACTGCTTAAGTTGCGAAAGGAACTAAAGAAACTGATCAGAGAATTTGAGCCGAAAATAATGATCATCGAGCTGCTCTTTTTTAATACCAACGCCAAAACGGTGATGTCCGTTGGGCAGGCGAGGGGAGTGGTGATGCTCGTCGCCGCCGAGCACAAACTGCCTGTTTTTGAGTATACTGCTTTGCAGGCCAAAAAGGAGTTGACCGGCTACGGTCGGGCGGATAAGAAAGAGGTGGAGAAAGCCGTCAAGAGGCATTTGCGGATTCGCCGAAAAATTAAGCCTGACGATGCCGCTGATGCCTTGGCCGTTGCCATCTGCCATGTGAAAAAATGTCCAAACGCCTAACCTTTATCCTCACATCACTATCTCTAACCGTTAGCCTCGCCCTCATAGGTCTACTCTCCCGCGAACAACAGGTTTTATCAATTTTCATCCTTGGTGCAGCAAGTTTTGTTTTAACCTGGTTTGCGCTGCGGAGGGAGTTTTTTGGGGTTGAATTTTTTACCCTGCTTTCTCTACCGACTCTCTTCATAGTTGGGATGGGTTTTACCCAGTATTTTTTCCCAAATCTTAGTCTTCTTTTCAAGTCAGCACTTTGGTTTGTTGCTTTTTTGATGTTTTATGTCATCCTTT
Source organism: candidate division WWE3 bacterium (assembly GCA_030619715.1). Classification (GTDB taxonomy): domain Bacteria; phylum Patescibacteriota; class WWE3; order JAUXAW01; family JAUXAW01; genus JAUXAW01. Next base: position 33,780 of record JAUXAW010000007.1, on the reverse strand, counting down.
TGGCGCAAAACATTTTTAGCGTTACCGCCGTCAAACCGGTCCCTCTTTTTCGTGCGGCGCGGACTGTATCATTTTTGTCCACACTTTTTGTTAGTTTTCTGCTTTTTACCGCTATCTACAAGCTAAACCTTGAAGTCTGGCAGCAAGTCTTTTTGGTGGTATTTTTGTCCTCAAATTTGGGGTTTCAGTCCCTATGGACAGCGGATCCCAAGGGTGTTTTCGACAAAAAGACCTTCGTCGCCGGGCTGCTCTTGGGGTTGGGGGTGGGGGAGACGGCTTTAAGTTTAAGCTTTTTACCCTTAAAATCCTTTTTCCGCTCGATTACTCTTACTACCGCGGTTTACATCGGCCTCGGCGTCGGCCAACAGTATCTAACTCATAGTTTAACGAGGCGAACGGTGTTTGAATATGGTGTTACTGCTCTTATTGTTGGATTGATCTTAGCTGCGCTCTAATTTACAATTTTCAAATCCCAATTTTCAATGAAATCTCAATGACTCAATTTTCAAACATTGAAATTTGGAGCTTCATTGGGATTTGGAGCTTGGAGCTTGAAAATTTGTGCCTGAGTCTGTAGGGTAGGGAAGTCTGCAGAAATTTTAGGGCTTCTCTGGTGGAGAGGGCTTACTGGCGCCTTTTCATTTATTTTAGCACATACGAACACCAACTGCTAAGTCCTAATCTGCAAAACTATAAGGTCTGTAAACAGGGGAGGGGTTGTTATAGAGCCGTATTAAGCCAAAATCTTTCCTGTGGGTGCTTTGTGGATAACTCTACGACCAATTTTCAATTTTCAAGCATCTATTGTATTCTCAAAATTCCCCATCGCAATTTTGCTTTTAGAATTTCGTTGAACCCCTAAATTTAGTCAATTCTTGGTCGGGGCGTTTCTAAGTCCCCTGCTAATTAAGTTTACCCTGAACGGCTCGCAGTGAGCAGCTTCGCTGTGAACTGCTAGTGAAGGGGCCTTCTGAAAGCCCCTCTAAGCGCTTATTTTAAAAAAGATGATTGGCTAATCATGCCGAGTATCGAGGTTTCGGGAGTTTCGGTGGGTTTACAGATCCTCGTGAGAAAAATTGTTTATTGTATCGTTTGAAGTGGTTCTTGGGATCCATAAGTTGTCATTTGCTGGAAATTGTAGTGACAGGCTTGCTTGTTATCCGTCCAGCAAGTAACAACCGAAGTTGTCACTCCGTTAGACTTGACAAGATTTGAAATCTAAGTTAAGATTGGTTTATACGTCGTTAAACTATCATTAGACGACGTTGTATCAGGGTAGGTGTGTGGGATCTCTTAATTCAATTGCGATCGCAAAGACAGACGGAGTGTGATACTGTTGTATCAAAGCGATTGTGGAAGTTGGGTGCCAAAATTGAACACACTTCCCCACCCCAAATTATGAAAACATTTAGTAATCACATCTTAGACTTCCTCGAATATTGTGAACTTGACCAAAACCTCTCCCCGAGAACGGTCAAGATGTACGATTATTATCTTAATCACTTTGCCGCCTGGGCGAAAGAAGCGCTTGGCCGCGCGGTCAAACTTAAGGATCTGACACCAGAGCTGATTCGCAAGTACCGGAAGTTTCTCAACCGCAAGGTTTCCAAGAAGACGAAAAAGCCACTCAAGAAAACAACCCAGCGCTATCATATTGTGGCTTTGCGTTCCTTCGTTAGTTTCCTTGAAAAGCAGGGACTGGAGGTCATCGCTAGCACTCGGATTGACCTTGGCAAGGCCGAGGGGCGTTCGCTCAAATTCTTAGAAGAAAAACAGCTGCGCCAGCTTTTTTCCGCCTGTGAGACCAGGACGCTGACTGGACTACGGGATCGAGCCATCCTTGAAGTTTTGTTTAGCACCGGCTTGCGGGTTTCGGAGCTGGTTGGGCTCAACCGCGACCAAATCAATTTTCGCACCCGGGAGTTTAGTGTGCTTGGCAAAGGGCGTAAGACCCGCTTGGTTTTTTTGGATGATGAAGCGGCAATGGTGTTGTCTCGCTACTTAAAAAAGCGCGATGACGGTTTCAAGCCCCTCTTTGTTCGACTCCGGGGGCCCAAGCCCGACGACCCGACGCAGGACACCGATGGTGAAAGTTTACGGCTCGGTGCCCGTAGTGTGCAGCGGTTAATGAAGAAGTATGTCAAGAAATCGGGAATTTCGGTTGATGCCAGCCCGCATGTTCTAAGGCACTCGTTCGCGACCGACCTTCTGCGCTCAGGAGCGGATATCCGTTCGGTCCAAGAGATGCTCGGTCACAAAAGTATCTCCACCACCCAAATCTACACCCACGTTACCAATCCCCGCCTCAAAGAAGCCCACAAGAAATATCATCGGAAAGGAGATTAGAAGGGTGGGGTTTTTTCGAAACTTTCAAAACATTCAAAATTTTCACAAAAACTACCGTTTTATTTTACGATCGTGAATCAAAAACGCGGTTTTCTTAAAACTTTTCAAAGTTTCGAAGCTTTTAAGTTCTCCCAAAAAAGTTCGCGGGCATGACGTTCCCATTTCTGGAATCGCGCACACCCGCTGGTGGTTCGGTGGACCTCATTCGTTCTGCTGCTGAGCCTCCCACAGGGACTTCCCTGTCCACTTACCCAGGCTTTCGAAGCCGTCTTCTGGCCGCGCGGAGTGCTCTTTGGAACTCCTTCATGGCCTCGTTCAATTCCTTGATCTCCTTGTGGACCTCTTTCAGTTGTTCCACAAGATTTTGGTTACCCTTCTCTTCCAGGTCTTCGATCAATTTCTTGATCTCCTTGTGGACCTCTTTCAGTTGTTCCAGAACCTTCTCCTCCTTCTCCATTTTCTCCTTTCCTCCTTTTTCTTTAGTTATTTTTGGGCTTAAAAGCCACTTACGAGAGCACTGTAGCACAAAGCCCCCTAGTTTGTCAAGTCCACCGACTCCCCCACCCTGTTCGGCCGGTCTTGTCATCCTCAGCAAATTGTTGTATGGTTTAGCCACTAATGACTGATAAAAACAAGAGCCCGCAACAAAAAGTTATTGACTATTTCAACGCTTGGGAATCCCGCTGGGGATACACGCTACTCCTAAAAGGGATTAAGCATTTTGGCTATTACCCCGAGGGAAAAGAGAACCTTTCCATGTATGAGGCGCAAAAACTAATGGAAGATAAGCTGGTTGAAAAGCTTAGTCTGAATAGCGACTTTTTAGTACTGGACGCTGGCTGCGGCGAAGGAGGTGTGGCTATTCATCTGGCCCAAAAGTACAGACTTCGGGTTAAAGGTGTGGATTTTCTAGAATCGTCTATTGAAAAAGCAAACAAGAAGGCGTCGGAGCTGGATTTGCAAGACAGAGTTAGTTTTCAAGTAATGGATTACACCAAGCTAAGTTTCCCTGAGGAGTCCTTTGATGGGGTTTACACAATGGAGTCTTTGGTTCATGTACCGGACCATCAACAAGCTCTGCGAGAATTTTACCGAGTCCTAAAACCTGGTGGAAGACTTGTACTTTTTGAGTATTCTATATGTCCTAAAAAAGAAATGACATTTCAACAGAAGAGGTTGTGGAATATGATTATGGAAGGGTGGGCTATGCACAGTTTGCCGCGTTTTCTGCACGGAAAGTTTCCTGAAATACTAGAAGAAGTAGGCTTCACCGATGTTTCGGTGGAAGACATCACACCACGGATGATACCAATGGTAAGGAACCTCTATTTGATTGCTTATTTACCTTATCAACTGATTAAATTATTGAAACTTCAGAGAAAGTTTATTAATATAACATTTGCCGTTGAAGGATATAGAAGCATAATAAAAAGCGATGTTTGGCGATACAATATTGTTACCGCCACGAAACCCGCTGGGGCTCACTCATAACTTTTGCCGTTGGAAAGCAGTAGCACTCCCCCACCCTGCCGACGATTTTGGGGTTTTAGCCCACCCCCCGTAGCTTTCTTGCCCGTCGGAGCTTTAGCGGGGATGGGAGGTTTTGGCTGTGGGGGTTTTTGTTTTTGAGCTTGGGATTGAGGCGGTTTCGGCTTTTGCTGTGGCTGAGGTTGTTGTTGCGGTTGAGGTTGTGGTTGTGGTTGGGGCTGTTGTTTCTTCTGAGGTGGTCCCTGATGAGGTCGCTCAGGACGTCTTTCAGAACGGGGTGATCCTGAAAGGCGGCGTTGGAGGGTTTTTTTGATCTGTTCGATCTTTTCGGCCTCAAATAACCTGTCATTTCCGGCGATCTGCAGAATTTGGTTGATCGTCTTTTTGCCGAGAACTTCCTCCAAGACTGCAATATAGTCCTCTTTGACAACTCTTACCGCCGGGTGGCGGTAGCTTTTAATGACGAAACTTTTGGAGCTGTATTGGACCTTATTGATAATCTGGGTGAAGTATTTGCGGGCGTCGGTGGAGCTAATCGGTTGTGGACGAAACATTTCTCCCCCACTCTACCAGTTTCCAAAAAACTTGTCAAGGTGTCAAAAGTTTCAAAACTTTTGAAAGTTTTAGGAAAAGACTAATGATGAGGGAGATTGTTACTCAAGTGAGGCCAAGGCGGCGACCCGATCACCTTTTGAGAGCCGCATCAAGCGAACACCTTGCGTGGCGCGACCCATGATAGAAACGTCTTTGATCGGCAAGCGGATTACCTGTCCCGCGGTCGAAATGATGACCAAGTCTCCTTCCCGACCTTCAATTAATCGGCAACCAACGACCGGACCGGTTTTCTCGTTAACCCTCGCCGTCAAAATCCCCGACCCGCCCCGCCTCTGCTGGGGGTATTCTTTGATTGTTGTGCGTTTGCCGTACCCGTTTTTCGTTACCACCAATAGCTTTTTGCTTTTTGGTTTTTGCTTTTTGCTTTCTTCGATGATTTCCATCCCAACCACACGATCGTCTTTACCAAGTTTTATTCCTCGCACCCCTGCCGCCGGTCGGCCCATTGGACGGGCGTTGCTTTCGTCAAACCGAATCGACTTACCGTCGGCGGTGACCAACAGCACCTCACTTTTCCCATCCGTCGGCTTGACCCAGCAAAGTTCATCCCCGCTCGAAAGTTTAATGGCAATAATCCCCGTCCGGCGAATATTTTCAAACTGGTCAATCGGAGTTCGCTTCACCGTCCCCTTGCGAGTCGCCGCTATCAAAAACTTCGCCCCGTTCTTTTTGGATAGCGTCAAAATCGAACTGACCTTCTCCCCTGCCTCCAAATTAACCAGATTAACCACCGCTACCCCCTTGGCTGTCCGGCTGGCCTCGGGAATATCCCAAACCCGCAATGAATAGACCTTACCCTTGTTGGTAAAAAACAAAACCGTGTCGTGGGTGTTCGCCGTCAACATCTCTTCGACAACATCCTCTTCTTTGAGTTGCGCCCCGATGACCCCCTTCCCTCCCCTACCCTGCCGTTTATAGGTGTCCCTCGGTAGGCGTTTGATGTAGCCCGATTTGGTGATGGTGACAATCACCTCTTGCGATTCGATCAACTCTTCCTCGGCAAACTCGCCGGCTTTTTGCTTGTAGACTTTGGTTCGCCGCTTATCCCCGTATTTCTCTTTTAGTTCCAAAAACTCCTTTTTGATCATCTTCATTATTTTCTTCGGCGAGGCCAAAAGCGCCTCGTAGCCAGCAATCGTTTTCAGGACCTCTTTGAGCTCATCCTCAACCTTTTGGCGCTCCAGCGCCGCCAGCCGTCGTAGTTGCATATCAAGAATCGCTACTGCTTGAATTTCGGTCAGCTCAAACTTTTTGATCAAATTTGTCTTCGCTATTTCCTGATTCTTGGATTTTTTGATTGTTTCGATGACGGCGTCGATGTGATCTAAGGCCTTCTTTAAGCCCTCGAGGATATGCGCCCGGTGCTTGGCTTTCTTGAGTAAATAAATTGTTCGGTTGACAACGACCCTCTTTCGATGGCGCAAGAATTCTTCCAGCAGCATTTTCAGCGTCAAAACCCTAGGCTCGCCGTCAACCAGAGCGACGACATTGGCATTAAACGCCTTTTGCATATCGGTGTGTTTGTATAAAAGGTTGAGGATTTGCTGGGGGCGGGCGTCTTTTTTGAGTTCGATCACGATGCGCATTCCCTCGCGATCGGATTCGTCGCGGAGGTCTTTGATTTTCTTGATCTTACCGTCTTTGATCAGTTGGGCGATACGGGCAACCAGCCAGGATTTGTTGACTTGATAAGGAATTTCGCTGACAATAATTTGCTGACTTCCTTTTTTACCTTCTTCGATGCTTGCCTTGGCCCGCATCACAACCCGACCTTTACCGGTGGCGTAGGCCTGAATAATTTCTTTGGCGTCATAAATTTCGCCACCGGTGGGAAAATCGGGACCTTTGATGAATTTTGTTAAATCCTCGACGGTGGCATCGGAGTCAATCTCGAAACCTGAAGTTTGATTGGACTCTACAATCTTAATTTTGTCAATCATAAATGCTAAAGTATCAACGACCTCCGAAAGATTGTGCGGCGGAATATTCGTCGCCATTCCGACGGCGATCCCCGTCGTCCCGTTGCAGATTAAGTTAGGAAAAAGCGAAGGGAGGATAATTGGTTCTTGGCGCGAACCGTCGTAGGTTGCTCGATACTCAACCGTTTCTTTTTCCAAGTCTTTGAGTATCAGCTCCCCAAACTTGGCCATTCGCGCCTCGGTATAGCGCATCGCCGCCGGTGGGTCGCCGTCAATCGAGCCGAAGTTTCCCTGACCGTCTACTAGTGGGTAGCGGAGGTTGAAGTCCTGGGCCATGCGGACGAGGGTGGGGTAAACGACTCCCTCGCCGTGGGGGTGATAGTTGCCGGAGGTGTCGCCGGCGATCTTGGCGCACTTGCGGTGTTTTGACCCCGCCGTCAGTCCGAGGTCGTTCATCGCGACCAAAATCCGCCGCTGTGAAGGTTTCAGTCCATCCCCCACTTCCGGCAGCGCTCGATCAACGATGACACTCATCGCATAGTCAAGGTATGCCTTCTGCATCTCCTTGGTGATAGAAACAGGACGGATTTGAGGTTCTGCTTTTTTCTGAGGTTTATCTTTTTTCTTGGGCATCGCTTCCTAATTATAGCAGAAATGGCTAAATGGTTAAATGGTTAAATTGTTGGCGGAACCCCAGCACTATGACTTCGTCAAGTGCGGAAGAGCCGCTTTTGGCTTTACTGAGCTACTGACGTTACTGGCTTTACTTTATATATCTACTTCCGCTTGTTTGGCGTGGGTTTGAATGAAGCGCTTGCGGGGCGGGACTTCGGCACCCATCAGGGTGGTGAAAACTTCATCGGCCCGAGCGGCATCCTCGATTTCTACTTTCTTTAGTATGCGTGTTTCCGGATTCATTGTCGTCTCCCAAAGTTGCTCGGGGTTCATCTCGCCGAGACCCTTGAAGCGTTGGATTGTTGGGCTATCGAGTTTCTTGACCAATTTGTCTTTCTCCTCATCCGAGTAAGTATAGTGTACATCTTTGCCCTTCTGAATTCTAAAAAGCGGCGCCATGGCAATATAAAGATGTCCCCGTTCAATCACCTGGCGCAGGTGGCGGTAGAAGAAAGTCAAAAGCAGGGTCATAATGTGCTGCCCGTCAACATCGGCGTCGGTCATCACGATAACCTTGTGATAGCGGAGTTTTTCCGGCTCCAGTACTTCCCCAATCCCCATTCCCAGAGCAATAATCAGCGCCTTCAGTTCCTCAAATTTCAAAATCTTATCCAGCCGGTGGCGCTCGGTGTTCAAAATTTTTCCGCCCAACGGCAGAATCGCCTGAGTTGCCCGGTTTCGTCCCTGTTTGGCCGAACCACCAGCGGAGGGCCCCTCGACGATGAAAAGCTCGGCCTTGGCCGGATCCTTTTCCTGACAGTCGGCCAGTTTGCCCGGCAGTGTTCCTCCCTCCAAGGCGCCTTTTCTGATGACCGTCTCCCGCGCCGCCCGCGCCGCCACCCGGGCTTTGAAAGCCAAAATGTTTTTTTCAAGAATATTTCGGGCATCGGAAGGGTTTTCCTCAAGATAGGTATCGAGGGCGTCTCGGACAGCCGAGTCAACGATCGACCGGACTTCGGCATTACCCAACTTGGCCTTGGTTTGCCCTTCAAACTGTAGATCTTGAACATCCATCTTGATCGAGACAATCGCCGCCAACCCCTCGCGGACATCGTCGCCGGTCAGCTTGCTGTGATTGTCTTTGATGATACTTTGCTTAGCGGCGTAGTCGTTGAGACTGCGGGTCAGAGCACTGCGAAAGCCGGTCAGGTGCGTTCCGCCTTCGGTATTTAAGATGTTGTTGGCGAAGCAGAAGACATTTTCGGAGAAGCCGTCGTTGTATTGGAGAGAGACCTCGACATCAATGCCGTTTCTTTCCTTATGGATATAAAACGGCTCAGCGGTCACCGTCTTTTTGTGGCGGTTGAGGGCGCGGACAAAAGATTTTAAGCCCCCTTCAAAGTAGAAAGTTGCTTCGTCGTCGCTGCGTTCATCATAGAGGTGGATGGTCAGGCCGGAAGTTAGATAGCAATACTGGCGGAATTGGTTTTTGAAGAAGTTAAAATCGGGTTGAAGGTCGCCAAAAACCTTGCGGTCGGGTTTGAATGTTGTTGTTGTCCCGGTTTCGGGTGTTGTCCCTGTCTTTTTGACCTCTGTCGTCGGCTCACCTCTTTTATATTCTTGGGTGTAAACCTTGCCCTTGCGTTTAACCTCAACCTTGCACGACTCGGACAGAGCGTTAACGACCGAGGAGCCGACACCGTGCAGGCCCCCCGAAACTTTGTAGGCTCCCCCGCCGAACTTGGCGCCGGCGTGAAGTTTGGTCATCAGGATTTCCAGAGCCGATTTTTTGTAGCGGCGAATTTCTTCGATAGGGATGCCGCCGCCGTTGTCTGCGACCGTAACCGAGCCGTCTTTGTGGAAGGTAACATCAATGCGGTCGCCGCGGTCGGCCAAAACCTCATCAACGGAGTTGTTGACGATTTCGGTCACCAGATGATGGAGGCCGGTCTGGTCGGTCGAGCCAATATACATCCCCGGCCGCTTGTGCACCGGCTCGAGACCCTCAAGGACCTGGATTTGTTCGATACCGTAGGTTGGGGTTGTAGACTTTTGCTTTCTCGCCATCCCTTCTATTTTACCACTTTTACCTTTTAATAACAAGTCTCCTGACCATTTTTTTCTTTCCCTTTTTCCTCTCTTTCGGCGGTTTTGGCGCTTCTGTAGCTTTTTGCGCTTTTGCGTCCGCGGCCCTTTCGTCTTTTTGCTGTGAGCTGTGAGCTGTGAGCTGTGAGCTGGCGAGCCCATACCCGCACCCAAACTTCCCTCCAAACGGGCACTTTCGCAGGAAAGGCGCGCAGCAAGGGTAGTTTCCCAAAATATTGACTCCGCCGATTTTACCCACTTCGGACTTTTTGATTCGTTCCAGTTTAATCGGCAGATTAAGCTGAAACTCCAGCTCCCGCGCCAATTCCCGCAGCTTGACGCGCTTTTGAGCCATGAAGTAGATCGTGACCTCCTCCATCCCTTCCTCCACCCCTCTTATCTTCAGCGGTAGGTTATATTGCCTCACCAGCGCCTGCGCCGTCTTCAAAACATTTTCTTTGTTGATCATGGCAAAGACATTGTAACAAAAATGGCTAAATTGTTAAATGGTTAAATTGTTGGAGTGACACGCTTGCGTGTTACGTAGTAGCGTACCCTCAAATTATCCAATTCAAAACCCTTGAAAGTTTTAAGAAAATCACGCTTTTAATTCACGATCGTGAGAGAAGCACCCCTCTTTTTCAAAAGTTTTGAATGTTTTAAAAGTTTATAAATTTTCGAGGAAACGCAACCCTAAGGGTTGGAAAGGACCGGGAGGTCGAGGAGGAGGACTTCGAGGGCGAGGCGGGGGGAGACGTTGGTTTTGGCGATGAGGTTTTTGGTTTCAATGGTACGCTCAAGGGCCATCGTCAAAATTTGTGGAGAATTTAGGGAATTTGGGGGGTTTAGGGAGTTGAGGACTAAGCCCGGGCAGTCAGAGTTTATTAGCAGTAAATCCCGTAAAACGGAAATCCAGACGTCGAGCATGTTGAGAGTTGAGGGTTGATCATTGATAATTTTTTTATTCTCCTCAACCCACGCTAGCCGCTCTCCACTACCCGACCGCAATAACTGCAAAAATTCTTCGACCGCCTGTTGGTGTTCCTTGCTTTCAATTTCAAGATCAATTTCCGGTCTTAATCTTACAGTTTGACAGCGAGAGACGATCGTCGGTAAAAGATTTTTGGTCGACAGCGCCGTTAAAATCAAAACCGAGTGCGCCGGCGGCTCCTCTAAGGTTTTCAGCAAGGCGTTTTGGGCTTCAACCGTCATCCTCTGGGCCTCAAGAATTATTCCAGTTTTTAATTTAGCCGCGTATGGTTTCAGAGATAATTGATGCTGGAGGTCTCGTACCTGATCAATCGTAATCATCCGTTTGTCTTCCTTGGGTTCTAAGATTGTTGTGTCGAACTTATGCGGCTCTCGGGTCTGACCGCTCAAGCCGCTTATTGCCTGAAGCTTTCGTTTTTCCCTTGTTCCCCCGACGATTAGAAAAGAATGGATCATGACCCCATTCTATCAGTTGACAGGAAGACGGTAAAGTGTCATAATATCTCCAAGGAGACTCTGCCCGATGGAATTAGAGACGCAAAAAGGCGTTGAAGATATTCTCTACGGAGAAAAGAAGCTTTCCCCCGACCAGCTCTCGGCGGTTAAATTCGAGCACATCAACACCGGAAAAGCCGCCGAGGATATTATTGCCGAGCGGGGATACGTTTCTCCCCAAGATTTGGTTGCCGCCCGCGGCAAGCTTTTGGATATTCCCTACATCAAACTTGGCACCCGCCAAATTAAAACCGAACTTTTAGATTTAGTTCCCGAACCCGTCGCCCGCAAGTATACTCTTATCCCCTTCGAAAAAGAGGCCGGTGTTTTGAAGGTGGCGATGAAAGATCCCCTCGATCTCCAGGTTATTGAGTTCCTCGAAAAACGTTCGAAGCTCAAAGTTAAGCCGTTTGTTGCTGAAGAAGCGGACATCGAGAGCTCAATCGACGAGGAGTATCGTAAGGCCTTGGGTCCCGAGGTCACCGCCGCACTGGAGGAGGTTGGAGTTGCGGCGACCAAAATTGAGGAAAGTATCGAGGACATCACCAAGGCCGAGGAGGTCATCCGTGACGCTCCGGTGGCAAGAATCGTCAGCACCATTTTGGAATACGCGGTCAAATCCCGCGCCTCGGACGTTCACATCGAGCCCGAAGAAACCAAAACCCGTATCCGTTATCGAATTGATGGCGTTCTTCAGGAGCGTTTGTCTCTTCCCAAGAAAGTTCATGACAGTGTGGTCTCCAGGGTTAAGATTCTTTCTAACCTGAAAATTGACGAAAGACGGCTCCCCCAAGACGGACGCTTCAAGATTGAGGTTGGAGACAAGGAAGTTGATCTGCGGGTCTCAACGATGCCAACCTCTTTCGGTGAAAAGGTGGCGATTCGGCTTTTGGAGGGAGAGGGAACAATTATGAGCATGCCTAAGTTGGGACTTAGAGGTATTTCGCTCAAGAGATACGAGGAGGGTTTGCTCAAACCCCACGGAATTATTTTGGTCACCGGACCGACGGGAAGTGGTAAGACGGTCACTCTTGCCTCGGCCTTGAATAAACTAAATTCGGTGCGGATCAACATTGTCACCTTGGAGGACCCGGTGGAGATTCAAATTCCCGGGGTTAATCAGGTTCAGATTAATCCCGTGGCGGGGCTGACCTTTGCTTCGGGACTGCGCTCCCTTGTTCGCCAAGACCCGGATGTGATTATGGTCGGCGAGATTCGGGATACGGAGACGGCAGAGCTAGCCATTCACGCCGCGCTGACCGGCCACCTTGTTCTGGCGACCCTACACACCAACAACGCCGCTGGGGCTTTACCCCGGATGATGGATATGGGGGTTGAGACATTTCTTTTGGCTTCGACGGTCAATGTCGTTGTTGCTCAGCGATTGGTGCGGACGATTTGCGAAGAGTGCGAGGAGAAGTACGAGGCGCCGGTTCCGGTTGTTGATGATATTAAAAAGGTTTTGGGACCGCTTTATTCGCAAAAAGTTGAGGAGCGTGGCAAACTTTATCTTCATCGCGGTAAGGGATGCAAGGTCTGTGGTAAGACCGGGTTTAGGGGCCGAACGGGAATTTTTGAAGTTCTTAAGATGTCCGACCGCATTCGGAGAATGGTTCTGGAACACCAACCGACGGGAGAATTACATAAAGTGGCGGTTGAGGAAGGGATGGTGACCTTGAAGCAGGATGGGTACCTTAAGGCCTTGGAGGGGATGACGACGATTGAGGAGGTGCTGAGGGTAGCACGGGATTGATGTGACTATTCAAGATTTGCTGCAAAAAACCGTTTCCGCCAAAGCATCGGACTTACACCTGACGGTCGGTTCGCCGCCGACGCTGAGGATTGTCGGCAAGCTTTCGCCAGTTCCGGGTACTTCGGAACTGGATTCCAAGCAGGTGGAAACCCTGATTTTTTCACTTCTTTCCGCGGACCAAAAGAAGCGGCTTCGGGACGAGCGGGAAATTGATTTCTCGTTTTCTTTTGCCGATGTGGCCCGCTTTCGGGTCAACGCTTTTCACCAAAAGGGATATCTCGCCATCTCCCTACGCCGCATTCCCTATAAAATCCCGACGATCGAGGAGTTGAACCTGCCCAAGATTCTTTATGACTTTTGCAAACTTCCCCAGGGTTTTATTTTGATTACTGGTCCGGCCGGTCAGGGTAAATCAACAACGCTGGCGGGGATGATCAACGAAATCAACGAGACCCGTGAGGTGCATATTATTACCATCGAGGACCCGATCGAGTACGTCTTTGAGAGTAAAAAGGCGCTGATCGAGCAGCGGGAGATGTATCTCGATACTCTTTCTTGGCACACGGCTCTGCGTTCGGTTCTGCGCGAGGATCCCGATGTGGTTCTAGTCGGTGAGATGCGTGATTTTGAAACGATTGCCGCGGCGATGACGATTGCCGAGACCGGCCATCTCGTCTTTGCTACTCTACACACCAATTCCGCGGCGCAGACGGTCAACCGCATCATTGATGTTTTCCCCGAAAATCAACAGCAACAGGTCAAAACCCAACTGGCAGCCAGTTTGGAAGGGATAGTTTCCCAGCGTTTGCTTCCGGCGATCGGTGGTGGTCGGCTTCCGGCCTGCGAGGTGTTGTTGGCCACTCTGGCGGTGCGTGCGGTCATCCGTGAGGGCAAAACTCACCAGATTGATAACATTATTGCTACCTCTTTTGACCTGGGAATGATTTCGCTGAACCGCTCCCTGGCCGAGCTGGTCAAGGCCGGAAAAGTTTCTCTGGATGTAGCCAAGATGAGAACATTGAATCCGGAGGAACTTATTAGAATGGTGCGATGATATTTACTTACACCGCCAAAGACGCAAGGGGAAAAACAAAAACGGGCTTCGTCGAAGCGGCCTCCGTTGACCAGGTGGCGGAAATTCTGCGCAGCCGCAACCTGGTTCCGACGGAAATCAAAGAAAAGAAAATTTCTTCACTTTCTTTTCTCCTAAACCGGTTGCGCGGGATTTCGGAGGGGGAAAAGACGATTTTCACCCGCCAGCTGGCGACGATGGTCTCCGCCGGCTTGCCCTTAGCTAGAGCTTTGGAAATTTTGACGTTGCAAACGCGAAACCCGCGGTTCCGAGAGGTCCTCTCTTCATCCCTGCGTGATGTTCAGGCGGGTACGGCGCTTTCTTCAAGCTTGGAAAAACACGAGGGTGTTTTCTCTCGTGTTTATATCAGTCTCATTAGAGCTGGGGAGGCTTCGGGCGCTTTGGACAAAATTCTTCTGCGTCTGGCGGAGAATCAGGAGAAGCGGCGAGAGTTTATTGGTCGGACCCGCGGTGCCTTGATTTATCCGGCGATCGTCGTCGTCGGGATGGTGGCCGTTTTTATTATGATGCTAACTTTTGTCATTCCTAAACTGACGGTGATGTACAGAGATTTGGGAGCAGACCTGCCTCTACCGACGAAGATAATGATCGGCATCTCGGATACCATCACTGGTTTTTGGTGGTTGCTGCTTCTTCTCGTTATTGGAGCCGCCTTTGGCTTTTGGCGGTTTAGTCGAACAGATTATGGACGAATTTTTTTGGCCCGAATTCTTCTGCGTCTGCCTATTTTCGGTTCTATTTCCAGTCAGTCACAGTTGGCGGAGTTGGCTAGAACTTTAGGGCTTTTGATTTCTAGTGGCGTTCCCATTTTGACGGCTCTGGATATTAGCAAAGGTGCGGTTGGGAATGTTTTGTATATTGAGGCGATGGATAAGGCGGCAATTTTGGTTGAAAAAGGTGCTCCCCTTTCCGCGGCTCTGAAGAATGACCCTCTCTTTCCTCCATCTTTAGGTCAAATGGTTGAGGTTGGTGAGGAGACGGGTAAGGTTGACGAGGTGCTCTTTAAGATTTCCCAGTTTTTCGAAAGTGAGGTTGACCAGGCGGTGAAAAACCTCTCGACTACTCTCGAGCCAATAATTATGGTTTTGTTGGGGATTATGGTTGGCTTTTTGATTTTGGCGGTAATTTTGCCGATTTACAGTCTGACGAGTCAACTTTGAAGGGAGGTGAAAATAGATGAATAGAAAAGGTTTCACGTTAATAGAACTATTAGTGGTGGTGGCCATCCTCGGTATCTTAATGGTTGCGGTTGTCTTGGCGATTAATCCGGTGGATATGATGAAGAAGGGTCGGGATTCGACCCGGCTTTCGGACATGGACACCGTGCGCAAGGCGATCGATCTGGCCGTTGCCGATGGTGCTACCTTGACCACAACCACAAGTGCTGGTGACAGTACCACCGGCACGCGGGTAACGACCGGGACTGGTTGGGTCAGCGTTGCCGTTTCCAAGTATCTGGCGACCCTGCCGATCGACCCAAAAAACAATGTCAGTTTCGCCGATGCGGCGGGAAACACCGTCACCGGTAAGTATCTTTATTTCAGTGACGGCTCGGGTTACGAACTGAACTGCTACCTGGAGTCAACGGACAACGTAACCAAATACACGACCGATGGCGGTAACGGTACAACGATCTATGAAGTCGGCACCGATCCGGGGTTGGATTTGATGTAAATGAGTGTAGTAGCGCAATTCATTGCGCGTCCGGCGCGAATTGAAATTCGCTATTGCAAGTTTGATGGTGGTTGCTTTGTTCCTGTTGGGCCTTTGTGTCGGTAGTTTTCTCAATGTCCTTATCGAACGCTTGCCCAAAGGCCAGGAGATTATCAGGGGGAGGTCATGCTGTCCCCAGTGTGGTCACATGTTGGTGTGGTATGACCTCATTCCCCTCTTAAGCTTTGTCCTCCTTCGAGGCCGCTGTCGGTATTGCGGCAAAAAAATTTCCTGGCAATACCCTCTCGTCGAACTCGCCACCGGTTTCCTCTTCGCGTCGTCTATTTATTCATCATCTCTTTATCTCCTCATCTCTTCGTCTTTTTTTCTAATTCCCATCTTCGTCATCGACCTCAAGCACGGAGTTATTCCGGACAAACTCGTCTTCCCGGGGATAGCTGTGGTTTTGGGATATCGTTTATTTGGTGTTGTTTGGGGTGTTTGGGGGCTTTACCAAAATTTGAAAAACGACGTTGGCGGGCTTGGTCCTTACCTTTTGCAAACCAACTTTTTCAAAACCCACGCCTGGCTCGAGTTCCGTCCCCTACTTATGACCTTGCTCGGTTCCCTCGTCCTTTATTCTTTCTTCTTTATTCTTCATTCTCTTTTTAAGGGTCGGGCTATGGGAGGTGGGGATGTCAAACTTGCCTTTCTGGTCGGGTTAATTGCCGGCTGGCCAAATATGATTGTGGCGGTCTTTGCAAGTTTCTTGACAGGGGCACTGGTCAGTGTCATACTGATGGCGTTAGGAAAGACAAAGTTTGGCGAGACGGTTCCTTTCGGTCCGTTCTTAGTTGTGGGAACATATACTGCTTTACTTTCTGGGAGAGGTGTTTTAGAAGGGTGTCTGGGGTTCCCCTAAAGGAGGTGAAGGGATGAAATTCAAAAATAAATACGGCCTGCCGGGTTTCACCCTGATTGAGCTTTTAGTCGTTATTGCTATTATTGGTATTTTGATGGGGGCGGTAGTCGTCGGTATTAATCCAACCGAAAGATTGCAAGACGCTCGGGATGCAAACAAGAAAACAATTATCGCTTCGATCGGCGCGGCGATGGAGGCTTGCTATACGGTTAATGAGGGGAGCTACACCAACTGTGATACTGTTGCGGAATTGGTCCCTAACTATCTGAAGCAGGACCCAACCACTGGGGTCGCTGGAACATGGTCCGAGGGTGCTGGTTGTGCGGCGGTCACACTGGAGAATGGTGCTGACACCCACTGGAAGTATGAAAATGGTAGGGCTACCGACGCCGCGGCCGGTTGTTGATGAGTTTGTCAAATGAAAACAAAGGGTTTTACTTTAGTTGAACTCATTGTGGTGATTGGTGTCGTTGGGATTCTGGTGGGGGTCGTTGTGGCGGCTCTAAATCCGGCCGGGTTTTTTGAACGAGGGCGGGACTCGCGGCGGCTTTCGGATTTGGCCACAACCCAAGCCGCCCTGGAAATCTACTATGCTGAGAACGACTCCTATCCGGCTACGGGTGGGGTCCCGTTTGGTAGTGTGTGGGAGTCTGGTGGGATTACATATCTCAAATCCGTTCCCAACGACCCCAGTGGTGCACCAGCAACTTATTATTATTGCGCCTCAGGAGCAAATTACGAGGTTTGCGCGACGATGGAAACCACTCCCCTACCTGACGATTGCACCTCCGCCGCTTACGGTTGCAGCGGCAACTGCTGCCTCACGAATCCGTTTTAAGTAACCCAATTGTCTTTACTGTCTTCACTGATTTATTGTCTTTACTAATAATTTTGTGTATAATCTCTTCAAATGAAGATTTCTGCCCACGGGTTTACTCTGATCGAACTTCTAATCGTTATTGCCATTATTGGAATTTTGTCGGCAATTAGCATTCCCGTTTTTTCTGATTTCACTACCAGCCAGCGACTTTCCCAAACAGCGAAGCAGGTCAAAAACGACCTGCGCTCGGCCCAGAACCGAGCGATTAATGGTGTTGAGGGTAAGGCGTGGGGCATTTTGTTTGCCAGCCCCGATGTCTACTCATACAGAATCTATACGTGCAGTAGTCTCGACACCACACAAACCCCCTGTGTGTGTAGTGACCAAAGTTTTGTTACTACTAAATCATTGTCCACTGATTTCACAATTGCTCCACCAGGGAGTCTGTTTATCTTTGATGAGGTTAGCGGTGCTGTCTGCGATTCCTCAGGTGCGATAGCCGCGGGGGTTCCCAGCTCGATTAGTATTAGTTTAAGTGGTTCGTCGAGGACAGTCACCGTCAGTGCGGGAGGAAAGATAGAAGAACGATGATAAAATCTCAAAGCGGCCAAACATTAGTAGAGGTCCTCACTGGTTTGGGTTTGATTCTCGTTGTGGTTACTGCCCTCATTGGGATGGGGGTGATTGCGTTGAAGGCCTCGACCTCGGCCCGGAATCGAACAATTGCGGCGAAGTTGGCGAGTGAAGGAATGGAGCTTGCTCGGTCGGTGCGGGATCAAGGTAGTCTTAGTGATGTTGTGGATGATAGTGATAGCGTTACCGTCGGATCAGTTACTTTTACTCGGACAAGGACAGTCACCGATGTTAGTGCGGACAAGAAAAAGATCGTCGTCGGGATTTCCTGGGAGGAATCTTCGGGAACAAAATCGGTATCAGTTACTAGTTATTTGACGGATTGGCGATGAAGAAAAACGGTTTTACTTTAGTCGAATTATTAGTTTCTGTGGGGTTGGTTTTGATCATTGGCACCGTGGGGACCAGTGTCATTGCTTCAATTCTCCGCTCCTATAACAAGGCCCACATTATTAACGAGATTGAGCAAAACGGCAATTATGCCTTGTCCCTGATGGAAAACCAGATTCGGAATGCACGGTCGGTCTCTCCTACCGATACGACTACTCAAAATTTGACGGTAACGCCACAAGAAGGCTCAAATTTTACTTTTTCGATTGCTAACCCGACAGGAAACATTGGCGTCATTCGGAAAAATGCGGAGGTGATCACCAACGACGATTTGGTTAGCGGCATTAATGTCGATACTAGCCCTACGGAGTCTTACTTTGAAGTCAGCAGCACGACTCCCCCCACCGTCAAAATTGTTTTAAAACTTGAACAGGCTCCCAACGCTCCAGGGAGAATAGATTACCAGGCGGAAACAACATTGCAGACCACCGTCGTCGTCCGAGGAGGCTACGAGTAAAGCAGCTTTCAGAGCCTCGCTCTGAAACTTCTTGAACTACCAACAAAAATGCGGAGAGACATTCTTGCGTCTGACGAGATTTATCATTTGTATAATCGTGGTGTTGACAAGAGAAACATCTTCTTGGACGATTCGTATTATTCCCGTTTTTTCTCTGTACTCAACCATTATTTGAAGTACGATTACCCCTACAGCCACCTGCGGATTAGAAAGCGTAACAACAACGACTTACAGAGCCTCGCTCTGAAACTAGAGATGTATAAATGGGAACATCCTCCAGTTGAGATTCTTAGTCTTTGTTTGCTACCGAACCACTTTCATCTTCAGGTGAAACAATTGGCGGAGGATGGGATCACTACTTTTATGCACCGGATTGGAACCAGCTATACAAATTACTTCAATATTCGCTTGGAGCGATCGGGGCGGCTCTTTCAAGGTCCCTTTAAATCTGTTCGAGTTGAGAATGAGGGGCAGTTTCTGTGTCTTAATCGCTACATACACGTAAACCCTCTTGCTGCTGGTTTAGTTACCCGAAAGAATTTAACCCTTTGGAAATGGTCTTCCCTACCCGTGTATCTAGGGAAGCGTAAAGACACCATCTTCAACACAAAAACGGTTCTCAGTTGTTTTAAAGATGTAGATGACTACTTGGATTTTGTGTTGGCAGATTTTCCCGCTCTCGGTGATCGTGTGTTGGAGGGCGTGAGCATTGACGATGACTTTGGGTGGTTTAAAGACCTTGAGGAGGAAAAGAAGCGCCTGCGCCGTGAATTGCTTGACAGTTTTGAGCGTGGTAAGCCGACTTTCAGAGCCTCGCTCTGAAACTCTCTGGAACTACTTGGTTAGATCTGATTCGCTGAAGATGGCGAAATCAAAAATCGAGGGCAGCGTGGGGTTCATCTTGGTCACTTCGGCTGTCCACTCGGCTTCGCCGTATTCTCCTTTTGAAGTAATCTTGTAGCCCTGGCCGGAGAAGGAATTTGCTCCGGTTGCCTGAATGACAAAGGAGTTCGAGACTCCGTTATACAACGGTCGAACTCTCAAAGCTTGGTTGGTGCCCGCTGGGGTGTTAATCTGCGCGTAGTAATTATAGCCCTTGCCGCCGATGGTGTAGGGTCCTGAGCTGCTTGGTGTGGTGAAGTTGTTCCCGTGAGCGACGGCATCGGGGTCATAGGCATGCTTTTCCAGTCTCGTTGTCCCCGCGTCGTCGTAGATAAAGGTCAAGACTAAAGCGGCTTTGCTAGCTTCTTCGGTTGCTCCCGAGACCCAGTAGATATTGACTGCCTGACCGGAACCGTATCCTGTTAGGTCAATCTGAGTGGTTTGGTCCTTTTCAAGGGTTGCTTCGACAGTTGTTCCGCCGCCAAGTTCTTCGACGTAATATCTAGTATCGTCAGTGCCGTCACCATCGAGATCAATATTGCATGTATGGTCAACATCGGGACAAGTTGCAGCTAAAGCTGATAGGTCAGCTGCACCCAGTGCCTCCTCGACCCCGGCGTCGGCGGCCTTTTGGGCTTTACCGGCTTGGGCGGTGTAGGAAGTCTGCTTCAAGGTGGAAACGGCGCGGGAGGAGATGGCAACGCCAATGGTCAGAGAGATGACGGTGACGATTAACATTAATATTAACGTTTGACCTTTTTCGTTTTTCATTTTATCGTCACTTCCGCTCCCATCGCATTGCCAAAAATATCAACTTGACCACTTAGATCCCAAACGTGGGCCTCTTGGATTTTCAGTTCGGTGATTCCGGTGGCTAATCCCTTGATTTTGAAAGTCGCCAGTATCTTGTTGTTTTCAAAATCCCCTACCCCCGAAAGTTGGAGGATGCCGTTGGTAGTATTTAAGGCCTTCTGGGCTAGATTAACTCCGGAAGCAGCTTCGATGTTGGTTATTGAGATAACTTGGGGGTCGAAATTGATCGTCGCCTCGGCCCTTTTGGCCGGCTGGTTTTTGGTGTCAACTTTAACTTCTAGGGTGACGCTCTGGTCGGTGGGAAGTTCAAAACTTTGCGGCCAGAGATACACCAGGGCGGTGGCCGAAAGTTTGGCTCCGGCGCGGGATTCCTGTCTTTGGGACAAAAGGAAGACCGCGGCGGGGAGGGTTAAGAGAAGGACTATGAATCCTAAGATAATTGGCAGGTTTTTTAATTTCATTTCAAAATGCGAATGAACGCGAATAATTAAGGAATTGCGCTTTTGGTATCGCTAATGGATGCGAATAAAGTGTATCCCAAAGATGTAGCGCTTGTCAAGGTGTAAAAGACTAGTTATACTAAAGGTAATGAAAAGGCCTGCCCTCGTACTTCTATTTTCCATCTTCGCTCTTCTACTCACTACTCACTATTTACTATTCACTGCTCTCGCCCAATCCGACACCACTCCCCCACTGACGACGGCAACACTGTCCGGAACCCTAGGTCTAAATGACTGGTACACCAGCGGCGTTAATGTTGATTTGGTTGCCGACGATTTGGAGTCCGGCGTCGCTTCCATTTTTTGGAAACTCGATGACAATGACTGGCAGCAGGAAGACTTCCTAGAAACCCTCAACCGGGTCCAAAACCCCTCGTTCGAGAGCGGTGGCCTTTTTTACATTGACAAATGGGATTATTCTTGGGCCTGGCCTTGGGAGGCAATTTTTTTGCGCTCCTGGTATCACAAGTTCGGCTCGCGCTCGGCGCGGATAACCATTTTTAGTTCCGGCTACTACTATTGGCATAACCGTGATTATTATTCGGTGACCGAGGCAGCTAAAGTTTACACCGTCAACGCCTGGGTTAAAACTGACAATCTCTCCGGAGATGGAGCCTTTGTGGCTGTTTGGGCGAGAAATCTTTCCGGTTCCGATGTTTTGATCGCTGAAACTTTAAAGGTTTCGGGAACAAACGACTGGACGAGAGTTTCGGTGAGCTTCACGATGCCCGGTGGTTACGACGGCGTTTTTCTGCGTCTATCCGCCTCAGGCGGATGGGGCTCGGTTTGGTGGGACGGGGCTTCGCTTTATGAGGAGGAAGAAACCGGCGCCAGTTTTGCCGTTGGGACGAGCGGAGAGCACACGTTGGAGTATTATGCGGTGGACAACGCCGGCAACGAAGAAACCCCCCACAAAACCGCTGACTTTAAGATTGATACATCCGCCCCCGGCGGATGGCAAAACTTTGAAGCAATGCAAACTCTAAACAGCCACACCTTTATCTGCAGCATTGATGTTTCTGACTCAACCTCCGGTTTGGATGTTTCCACCGCCGCCTATCAATACACTTGGGATGGGGGGCAAACTTGGAGTGATTGGTTAACCGATCTGACTGTCAATCCAAGCGTTGATGGTTCGGAAACAGTCAGGGTGACGACTCCCGATGTGGACTTCCATGACTCCAACTGGGCTGTGGGAAAAGTGATTAGGTTTCGGATTTCTGATTTAGCCGGTTTGCAAGGCGTTTCTCCCGACCAGAATCTTTTTGGTGCCTGGCTGAAAACTACCGGTGGGGATGTTTATTCGGGTCAAAATATTGTGATGAACGCTTCCGGTGCTGGGCCCAATGCCGAGGGGGTGATTGTTGTTTCCGGTTCGCAAGTTGGCAACTTCTCTTCGCTTCACAACTGGACGGTTAAATCTTATCCGCTGGTTACGCGGATGACCTACGCTGAATGGCTGGAAAAATTTCCGACGACCACTCCCCTACCCTACGGCCGACTGCCTCTGACCAGTGGCCGTTTCTTTGCCGGTGAGGGAGATTTTGTCGTTGACAACCAAATCATCCCCGGTGAGCTTTCCTCAACGCAAAATCTTGCGACGGTGACTTTTGTCGGCGGCAATTTGACCGTTAACGCTGATCTGGAAGTCCACCCGACCGCGGTTCTTTTGTTCATCGTTGGCGGTGATGTCCGTATTGCCAAAAATGTAGAGAAACTCGATGCCTCATTTCTGCTTGACGGCAGCTTTGATACCAGTTATGATGGGTCGCCACCGCAGAAACAGCTGGTGGTCAAGGGTTTGGCGGCGGCAAATCAGTTCGTTTTTAGAAGAAGTCTTTCCGGTAAGGGTAACCTGACCGAGGCGGCGGAAGTGTTTGAATTCCAACCGAAAATAATTATGCTCGCTCCCTACTTGGGTAAAGGAGCGATTAGTTGGAGAGAAGTGAGGTAGTGTGATATGATGGGGATATGAACTTCGTCGGACTTGATTTGGGCTCGCATGAGTTTAAAGGTGTTGAGCTTAAGAAAACAAAGAAAGGACAAAAGGAGTTGATGACCTATTCTTCGGCTCCGGCGCCGCCACATTTTCTCGCGTCGGATTCCGAAGTTGATTGGGCGGCCTATTCTAAGGCCTTAGAAAAGTTTTACACCGAGGCGGAATTTTCGACCAAAAATGTGGTTGCCGCTCTCCCCGAGTCCCAAGTTTTCACCCGGGTTATTTCCGTTCCCAAGATGAGTGGTAAGGAGCTTAAGACCGCAATGAAGTGGGAGGCCGAGCAATATATCCCCATTTCCCTCGAAGAAGTTTCTCTGGACTACCAAGTCATTAGCAATGCGGCTAAGCTTTCGGACAAGATGGACGTTTTGCTGGTTGCCGCCCCCTTGACCTTGACGAAAAAATATCTTAAAATAGTTAGCAGCGCCAAACTGAGAACCGCCGGTTTAGAGACGGAGACGCTGGCGACAGCACGTTCTCTGGTTGGTCTTGATTCCTCCTCGCCGACGACGCTGGTGGTTAGTATCGGGGCGGCGACGACGGACATCTCGATTGTCTCCGGAGGTTCCATCCGCTTCACTCGGAGTATTTCGACCGGCGGTGAGGCCTTTGCCCGAGCCGTCTCCCAAGAGCTGGGTTTTGAAATCAGCCGAGCGCGGGAGTACATGAGCAGCTACGGTCTGGAGGAATCGCAGCTTGAGGGTAAAGTGATGAAGGCGATCAAGCCGATTTTTGATGTGGTTGTTTCGGAGATTAAAAGGTCGATTGCCTATTACACGACGCACCGGAAGAATGATTTGATCAAAAGGGTAATTGTCAGCGGTGGGGCGGCGAACCTGCCCGGAATCTTGGTCTATCTGGCGGCCGCTCTAAATTTGGAGGTGCAGATCGCCGACCCTTGGGAGGGACTTTCGATTCCGGAAAAGTTCGGCCGTGAAGAGCTTGAGGATATTGGGCCTAGATTTGCGGTCGCCGTAGGATTAGCGCTTAAGGATATTTAAAAATGCCCGAAGATATAAGTTTACTGCCAAAGGAGGTCGAAAAAAAGAGGGAACAAGAAGCCCGCAGTCGGCTTTTGCGGAAGGCCTCGTTGATTTTGCTTGTCACCTCGCTTACGCTCGGCGCAAGTTCCCTTATCTACTCTCTAGTTTTAAGTTCCCAATTTTCAAATTTGGAGCAGAATATTGCCAGTGAAAAATCAAAGATAAGTTCACTCTCGGAGATTGAGCTTAAGGCCCAGGATCTGGAGGCGCGGGTGGATTCTCTCAAAAGTATTTTTGAGGAGGGGGTTTATTTCTCCAATCTTCTAACCGCGCTTTCCAAGGCGGTGCCAGTGGATGTCTCAATAGTAGAGATGACGGTGCCCTCGGAGGGGACTGTTTCTGTCTCGGGGGTCTCCCGAAGTTATGTCTCGCTTGCTAAATTTTTGCTGAATCTTAAAGGGGAGCTTTTTGAGGTGGTCGAGCTGCGCTCGGTTTCGCTGGACCAGCAGACCGGTGAGGCCAACTTCGATCTTAATTTGAAGGTTGCCAAAGGAGGTTTGAAGCAATGAAACTCTCGCAGACGACAGGACTGATATTTTTAGTTGGGGTCTTAATCTCCGGTTTGGGCGTTTTCCAAATCTCGTCAATCCCCTCTCAGCGTCAAAAAATTGGAGTTGCTGAGGGTGGGCTTTTGGCTCTGCGGCAGAAGAGCGAGAAACTTTCGGGAATTCTTTCGGAGATAAAGACAATTGGGAGTAATCTGGAGGTGGTGCGAGGAGCGCTGCCGGCGGCGGACGATGTTCCGGCCCTGATAATGCAGTTGGAGCAGATTTCCAAAACTTCGGGCGTTACCGTTCAGCATCTTGGTTTTGGTGAAGGTAAAGCTGTGGTGGAAAAAGCAGAGGAAGGTGCGGGGGTCAGGAAGATATCTGTGACGGTGGTGGTCACCGGCTCTTATGCCTCACTGCAGACGTTCCTGAGAAATCTTGAAGGGGCCTCGCGGGTTGTTAACGTGACTAACTTTAGGTTCAGTCCAGCGCAGCAAAAGGAGGGAGAGGAGGCAGTGCTTTCGGTTACCTTGGGGGTCGAGGCCTTTTATCTTGCTGAAGTTCAGGATGTTTCACCCGAAACCCCATTGACTTTGGACACAACTTCCAAAGATTATGTCGATTTAATCAGAAAAGTTAAATCTCTAAGAGTTTACAAAACGGAAGTCTCCGAATAGTATCTCTCTCAACCCCCTCCCTACTCCCCTCCTCCATTGACTTTTCTTTTAGGCGGTTGTAGTATTGTTTATAGAATAATCAAGTAATAGCACAAATTGAGCAGCAGTCAACTGCTCGCCAAATTTGGGAAAGGAGAAAGGAAAAATGTCTGTGAGCAACTTAGAGAGGGAGCCGGAGCAGGTGGTCCTTGCACCATTGAGAGCCAGATTTGTGGTTTGGGTAGGAGTAGTAGGACTTGTGCTCGCGCTACTCTGCTGCGCAGAGGGTCAGCTGAGAGCACTTTTCCTCTTCAACGACGCTACTCTCCTCCTCGTGTTGCTTGTCTCGCTAGCAGCCTACAGGAAAAGGAGGCTCTCATTCATCAACCCATGGATCCTAGTCGCGCTCACGATAGGTACCCTAGGGTGGGGAGTGATGGCTTTAATATCGCCCTGGCTCTACAGGTAAATGTGAGTGAAGTTGGTTGGGCTGACCAAACATCGAGAGAAATCTTGGTGAGGTCAGCCCATTCCTTTTTGTACCTATTGACTTTTCCTTCAAGGGGTTGTAGTATCACTTATGTAACAAAGTAGGCACCGTCTAATCAAAATAACCCGTGAAAGGAGAGATGAAAAATGATAAGCTTTGGAGCCGGTATAGTTGTTGGGCTGCTAGTTCCTCTTCTCATACTAGCACTCATCAACGCAGAGAAAGGGAAGAGGAAGGAAAGGAGGGAAAAGGTAGAATTTCCAAGTGGGGGAAAACTCTTCTTTGGAAACACTTTTGGAAACACTAGTATTCTCTTTTGCATTAAAGGAGGGGCCGTCGCTGTTTGCAAAAGGGATGGAACATCTTTAAGTGTAGTACTTCCCAAGGGAGAGGCTCCAGCCTATCGGTTCGATCTGTCCGATTTCTTGATATGGACAGCAGCGGTGGATAGCTCATTCGTCGGTAGCTTTGTCCAGGAAAACGGACAACTCTGCCTACGATTATCTCGGGAGGGAAGTGAGGAAGTAGCTGCCGAGATAATAGGTCAAGAGCTTCCCGTGCGGTTTCTACCAAAAGGTTAAACCTCTGGTAGCCCAAAAGCCCTCGAGGACTAAGTACCTTCGAGGGCTTCTCTCTTTTTAAATCCCCTTTAATTAGACAATAGGTTCAACCTACTATTTTAGGAGGTCGGGTCTTCTTTCTTTGGTTCTTTTGAGGGCTTGTTCTTTTCGCCACTTGGCAATTTCTTGATGATTTCCAGATAGCAAAACCTCCGGAACTTTCCAACCTTTGAAGTTTTCCGGTCTTGTGTATTGCGGAGCTTCAAGAAGAGGCGAAAACGACTCCTGCTTGATCGCTTCGGGTTTTTCGAGGACGCCGGGAATGAGGCGGACGATGGCGTCGGTAACAACCATCGCCGGCAGCTCTCCTCCGGTCAAAACATAATCGCCGATGGAAATTTCTTCGTCAACGAGATGTTCCCGGACTCTTTCGTCAACCCCCTCGTAATGGCCGCAGATGAGGATGAGATGGTCAGATTTCGACAGGTGTTGTGCAGTTTGTTGGTTGAAAGGTTGACCTTGAGGAGTGAGCAAAATTATTTTTGCTTTTTGCTTTTTGCTTTTTGATTTTAAAGACTCAACCGCGTCGAAGACCGGTTGAGGCTTGATGACCATGCCGGGACCGCCACCAAAAGGCCGGTCATCAACCGTTCCCCGCTTATCCACTGCCCAGTCCCTTAGGTTACGAATTTCTATTTCCACTAAACCCTTTTCCTGAGCGCGTTTGATGATGGACTCGTCAAAGGGACCGGAGAACATTTTCGGGAAAAGTGTTATTATATCGATTTTCATTGTGGAATTTTCAATTTTCAAGCTCCAATTTTCAATGAAATCTCAATGACTCAATTTGGCGCTTCGCTCTCAATTCTCGCTAACGCTCGAATTGTCAAACGTTTGAGAATTGGAATTTGGAGCTTCATTGGGATTTGGAATTTGGGATTTGAAAATTTTGGCTTTCTGTCAATTCTACGTTCACCCTCTTATTCTCTTTAATTGCTTTAACCCTGACAAGGTTCCTCAGCGCCCTAATTATCCTTCCCCCTTTCCCAATTACCATTCCCATATCCTCCGGAGCGACGGTAATTTGGAGGTTGACAAAACCTTCGGGGGTTTCGGTCGCTTGAACTTTAACCGCTTCTGGTTGTTCAACGATAGATGTAACTAAATATTCTAAGAGATCCTTCATGGAATAATTTTCAATTTTCAAGCTCCAAGCTCCAATGAAATCTCAATGACCAAATTTTCAATGTTTTAAGAATTGGAATTTGGAGCTTCATTGGGATTTGGGATTTGAAAATTTTATCACTTCTTAGTTTCCTCCTCCACTTTTTTAGCACCTTCATACTTCTTGTATTTGTACGTTCCTTTTAGTAGGCTTTCCACCGCTTCGGTCATCTGGGCTCCGACGGACTGCCAGTACTTGAGACGCTCTTTGTTGACAGAAAATGAAACAGGAGTCATCGATGGGTTGTAATGTCCCAAAATTTCCAACGGGCGTCCATCCCGCGGTGAGCGGGAATCAATGGCCACGATTCGGTATGATGGAGCATTCTTTTTTCCAGTTCTTGATAATCTAATCTTTACTGCCACCCTAGTTCCTCCAATGCATCCCTCGCCGCCTCAACTTCACCCCTTTGTTTACTGCTCCCCTCCCCCACTCCCTCTTGTTTATCTTTGATGAAAACACCAACCTTGAAAGTTTTGACGTGATCCGGTCCCCACTCGTCAAGAACTCTATAGATAGGTGTAAAGTTGACCTTTTCTTGGGCAATTTCCTGAAGCAAACTTTTGTAGTCTTTGTAAGCTTTGGTTGCCACAATTTTGCCAAGTTTGGGAAAAAGCGTTTCCTCCAAAAATTTTCGGCAAGCAGGGATTTCCTGATCTAGGTAAAGCGCCCCCAAAAAAGCTTCAAAAGTGTCCGCCAGCAGATACTCGCTCTCCCGACCGCCGGACTCATCTTCCCCTCGAGAAAGTTTCAACCTGCTGCCGAAATCCAAATCTCTTGCCAGCGCGGCCAAAGTTTCGGTTTTGACCAGCGACGAGCGGTAGGCCGTTAGCCGTCCCTCGGGCTCTTGGTCGTAGGTTTCGTAAAGATGCTCCGAGGTTAGGAATTCCAAGATGGCATCCCCCAGAAACTCTAATCTCTCGTTAGAAGGGAGCTTGCACCCCGGGTGCTCGTTCAAATATGACCTGTGAATGAATGCGTTTTCGAGCAAATCTTTGTTTTTGAATTCTGGTATGTTCATTCTTCCTCTAGCAACCCATTCAGTTTATCAAAAACTAGATGAACAAGGTCGTCAACAGTTTCAATTCTTTTAACCTTTAACGGATCAAGTTCGACGTTGAGTTTTTCTTGAACACGAGCCACTAGTTCCGCCATTTCCAAACTCCCGGCGTTTAGGTCGTCGGCGAAGTGGGCCTCGGTAGTAATTTTTCCCCCTTCAACCCCCAGTTGCTCGGATATTAAATTGTAGATTTGTTCTCTAAACTTTGAAGTCATGCTTTCTCCGGCAACAGCGTTTTCACAATCGTCCCCAAAACCCCATTAACAAATTTTCCCGACTGCTCTGAGCCGAACTCTTTGGCCAGCTCGATGCACTCATCGATCGCCACTTTGTGGGGAACACTTTGGGCAATGTAAAGTTCAAAGACGGCGATGCGCAGGCAGATAAGGTCGGCACGGGCAATTTGTTCGAGTGGCCATTCGGTGGCGGTCGCCTTGATAATTTGGTCGATTGTCTCCAAGTTTGTGACGACACCGCTAATTAGCGACTCGGCCAAATTCTTGTCGAACTCCTTGTCACCCAAACTCTCTTTGGCAAGCTCAGTCAATTGGTCAATATCTTTGGAAAGAAACGACCAACCAAATAGCACACTTAGAGCTACCCTTCTTGCTTCGTGTCGAGGATCCAATTTTGTCTTCATCTTATTTAAGGTGCCAGGATGAAATCTCCAAGAAAATTGGGATTTGAAAATTGAAAATTAAAACCTCAAATCCTTATGTTTTAGCTTTAGGTTTTTTATAACCACTACACTCAGAACATTCTCTATGTGGCAATTTATCTGCTCCACAATGCGGACACTTCACCGTTCTCGGCGCTTTTAGGGCATCGTGCGCCCGTCGGCGCCTCTTTCTTCCTTTTGACGGTTTCCTTTTCGGTACTGCTCCCATTATGTTGTATATTAAACCAGAAAAGCTGTGCTTAGTCAAAAGCTGTTTCTCAAAAAGAAACCGCCCTGATGACGAGTGCGCTTGATGTTGCTTGCGCGCTGTCACCAGGGCGTTGGTTGATCGCCGCGTGGCATGCAATATTCAGACCGAGTTCATAGTGAATCTGGAGCTCCTCGGCGCTAATTTGCTTGCGACCTTGATCTGCCGCGGCGTCGATGGCTTCCGCGACGGACATTACCACATATTTGAGGGGTACGAGCAGTTCCACAACTGACGCAACCGCGTCGGGAACTGTTCCTCCTAATGCCGTAATGTGTTGTACGTCTTCGGCGCTCTCCGCCTCCTCATAACTGCCAAATACGACCTGCTTAGCCGCAAATCCAGCGGCAGCACTTATGATTAGATGTCGGCGGTTTGCGTCTTTCTCTCCTCGCGGAATATCGTGCCGCGTTCTGAACCATCCCTCTTCTGTGTCTATTATCACTAGTGATGGCTCGTCACCGAGCCACTTGCAGATCACGAAGTGGCCGGCCTCGTGCGTGGATAGTGCGTACCTTGTGTATTTGTCCACGTTTTCCACCCCTTTCTATTTTATGCTCTTAATGGCTTTTTTGATTTCAAAGAGCCGATGGGCTCCTGATGGAAAGAAACGAGTACCTCGTGTCCTTCTACCAAAAGCCCCTTCGGGCCTCTCTCCATCGTCTTACACCTTGATTATAACATACTTTTGCCCCTTTGTCAAATTGGGTGAACTAAAGTTCGCTACTACATCTACCCTTTAAGTATACCACATTAGGGGCCGTTTGTCAAGTGTAAGAGTTTAGCGGTACGTACCGCTGTACTATTTATGGAAGTGATGTAATTCGCTTACGGCCGTTCGGAAATAACATCACTTTTCGGTTGGGGGTAACACACAAGTGTGTCACTACATCTCAAATCGTAGTGACAGGTTTACCTGTTACCATTTTATCCCGCACCTGTGGGAATTTTTGGTAAAGAAGAACGCCCTGATGACGAGTGCGCTTGATGTTGCTTGCGCGCTGTCACCAGGGCATCGGGACTACTGTTGATCCCAGGTTATCCACCCGGACTGGGTTACTGAGCAATACACCATCACCACCTTGGTGGTGGGGCCCATTCTATCAATAATCCCTTCGATCCGAAGCCCCTCCGGAACCCCGTCTATTCTCACCACACTCTTGACGATGACCTCTACGAGGTGTGGCTGGCAGACTGCTGCGCAGTCTTGCACTTGGAAATAGATAGAGCTGTTTTCGGGAAGGTGCTCGAGATCCGCACCCGTTACCCGTTCCCCCGGCGATCTTGTTGAAGAATTTCCCCTTGAAAAACCTCCCTCGCATCGCTGATCCTCCTTTTTTCTCTGCGCTTTTGAATTTTGGTTTTGAATAATAGCCATGGAAAAAATGCTTTCCAGCGGAAGACCGGCGGAAAGCTTTCAAAGAGCCGAAGAGCTCTTGATAGTGGCAGTATACCACATTAGAGGCCGTTTGTCAAGTGGAGATGGTCCTTCCTCAAAAGTTTCAAAACATTCAGAACTTTCGCGAAAAAGTGCCGTTTAACTCACGATCGTGAGTCAAAAGGGCGATTTTGTTAAAACTTTATAAACATTTGAAAACTTTCAACCTTTTTGCAAGAAAGATACCGTCGCAGCACCATACGTCCGCTGGTCGAGGAGTTTTAGGCTGTCGATTTCGGCGGGAACCTCGGTTTCTTTGGCGTGCTCGAAGATGACTAGTCCCCTACTCTTTGAGATTTTGGCTAATTTTTTGAGCAGTTCCAAATCTACTCCTTGGGCATACGGCGGCGAAAGGAAGATAAAATCAACCTTATCAAGGGCTTCGCCCTTGTCAGGCCTCTGTATAAAGGTTTTGGCTTTCATGGTGTAAACTTTGGCCTTGTCTTCGAAGCGAGTGTTGACGAGATTCTCTTTGATCACTTCGGCGCATTTTTTATCTTTGTCCACGAAATCGCACCAGGCGGCCCCTCTACTTAGAGCTTCAATTCCCAATGACCCACTGCCGGCGAAGAGGTCAAGAACTCTTGCTTCTTTAACGAACTCTCCAATGATGTTAAAGATGGCCTGGCGGACAATAGACTGTGCAGGCTTGACTCGATCACCGGGAGGGATTTTTAATTTGTAACCTTTTACTAATCCTGAGGTTATTCTCATTAATTTGGTTCTACCAACTCCCCTGACATTCTTGTTAGTTTTTCTTTCAAAGCTAGATGATGCTTTAAGTTCGGATCCTCCTCCAACAACCCCTTCGCTTCGTTTCTTGTTGTCTCGATTAGTTTGACATCGGAAAGCGAGGCGATCTTAAGACGCATCAACCCGTGTTGTTTGACGCCGTAAATCTCCCCCGGTCCCCTCATTTTTAAGTCGATCTCGGCCAGCTTGAAGCCGTCGTTGAGTTCTTCCATTGCTTTGAGACGGTTGTGAGCTTTTCGGCTTCTTGACTCAGTGAAAAGAAGACAGTAGGACTGACGAGTTGAACGGCCGACCCGGCCCCGCAGTTGGTGCAAAGACGCGAGTCCAAAGCGGTCGCCGCCCTCGATAATCATTAAGGTTGCCGTCGGGACATCAATTCCCACCTCAACCACTTGGGTCGAAACCAGAATATCATACTTACCGTTTTTGAAATCGGCTAAGATTTCATTTTTCTCTCTTGATTTTATCCGGCCGTGCAAAAGGGCCAACTTCAGGTCGGGAAAAACTTTTTTGGACAGTCTTTCAAATTCCACCGTTGCCGCTTTGACCGTTTGCATCGTTTCCGCTTCAGACTCTTCAATCAGAGGACAGATGACGAAGGCTTGAGCGTCGTCCTTTATCTGTTCCCTAATCCAATTATACGCCGCCTGGCGTTTGTGATTGGGAACGACCCAGGTAATGACTTCTTTTCGTCCCGGCGGCATTTCGTCAAGGACGGAAATGTCAAGATCACCGTAAGCGGTTAGGGCCAGACTTCTTGGGATTGGGGTTGCAGTCATGGTTAAAAGGTGTGGGACGGTATCGTCCCCAGTTTTCTTGAGAAGTTTTGCTCTCTGCTCTACTCCAAACCGATGTTGCTCGTCGATGATGACGAGACCGAGGTTTTTGAATTCGACGGAATCGAAGAGAAGGGCGTGAGTGCCAATAAGAATTGAGAATTGAGGATTGAGGATTGAGGATTTTCTTGCTCCGGTCCTTAAAGCCACACTAACTCCGAGTGGTTTGAGTAACTCGGAGATAGTACGAAAATGCTGTTCGGCCAAAATTTCGGTCGGCGCCATTATTGCCGACTGCAACCCGTTCAGGTGAGCGGCGTAAATGGCAACGGCGGCAACGACGGTCTTCCCACTTCCGACGTCGCCTTCCAATAACCTATTCATCGGAACGTCTTTTTCTAAATCCTTTAGG
Source organism: candidate division WWE3 bacterium (assembly GCA_030619715.1). Lineage (GTDB taxonomy): Bacteria > Patescibacteriota > WWE3 > JAUXAW01 > JAUXAW01 > JAUXAW01. Next base: position 1,485 of record JAUXAW010000007.1, on the reverse strand, counting down.
ATCTCATCAACCGCTCTCTTCTGGGCGTCAGTCAACTCAAAGGGTAGTGAATTTACGAATGCGTCAATTTTGAATTTTGAACTTTGAACTTTGAACTTCCGCGCAAGCGGGCGTTTCTGCCATTCTTGACGACGCTTGAGCGCCTGAAGCTGCATCAGGAAAAACTCGTCAAAACCGAGCCGTTTTCGTGCCTCCTCAACTTGATCCATGTCTTCGGGGAAATGGATCTGGTTGGTGGCGGATTTAAGGTCAATCAAATCCTGTTGCTCTCGGATTTCGTTAGGTAGGAATTCAATTTCGTCAATGGCTAAATGGTTAAATGGCTGAATGGCTGCGTTGATGCGGGAGCGGAGCCATTTGGAGGTCACGCCGCGGGTTTCGGGGTAAACTGGTACCAACCTGCCGGTATGGATGGTGGAAGACGCCCCCAATTTTTCATATTCCGGGCTAACGAACGTTGGTTTCTTGCTAAACTCGCCTAAGCGCCCAGAAAGATTAATTGAATCGTTCTTCTTGACAGTATTTGTTATATACGGTTGGTTGAACCAGACAACCTCAAGTTGACCAGTTTCATCGGCAACGGTGGCGAAAGTTAGTCGCTTGCCCCCGCGGGTGTAGATGTTTTTGATTTCCAAGACGGTGGCGGTCACCGTTACTGTTTCGCCGGCAATCAGCTCGTTGAGCTTCTTCTTCACAGAAAAGTCTTCGTAGCGGAAGGGATAGTGGTGGAGAAGATCCTCAATAGTCTCAATATCGAGTTTCTTCAAACGGTTGGCGTAGGATTTTCCAACTAGTGGGATGGTTGTAATAGGATCGGAGAGAAGCATGCGCTTGTTTTACCTTAGTATTAATGGCAGCAGCGAACCGATAACCAAACCCAACGACGCCACTACCATTATTATTGTCCAAACCTTTTTATGCTTCCGAAAGAATCTCATCTCATTCCCATTTTACCATTTTGTGATAAAATAATCAGGAGATGAGAAAAGGAAGAACCTTAAAGCCCAACCGTTATCATCCAATCAGAAAGCACAAGCGGCAGGTAAAATATATGTCAACCTACCGCAAGCCCATCTTTTGGGCGACGGTCGCCGCTGCCGTTGTTCTTTTCTTCCTCGTCAGCGGTTTGTTTTTTGGTACCATTACCGTTGCTTATTATTCTCGCCGACTCCCCTCCCCCACCTCCCTCATCGCTCGCGATGTTGAACTTTCAACCAAAATTTACGACCGCAACGGAGAGCTTCTCTACGATGTCCACGGCGAAAAAAATCGGGCTTTGGTCAAGCTCGACGACGTTCCCCTCTATCTGCGTCAGGCAACGATTGCCATCGAGGACCAAAATTTTTATCATCATCGGGGATTCGATATTACTGGCTATATTCGTTCGATTAAGTTTATTATTACCGGTCGAGGCCTGGCCGGCGGTTCTACTCTAACTCAACAGTTGATCAAGAACGCACTCTTAACCCCCGAGCGAACTCTGAC
>JAUXAW010000036.1 GCA_030619715.1 candidate division WWE3 bacterium | reverse complement strand
TCAATTCGACCGCACCGGCCGAAACCAATTCAGCCGCCTCGGCCAGTACAAGCTCCCGAGGTTTGCTGCGGAATCGGCCTCTGATTGCCGGTATCGTGCAGAATGAGCAGCGGTGATTACAGCCCTCGCTGATTCGCAGATACGCCCAATGGCCCGGTGTAATAAGTAACCTGGCTCTGTCGTCATGGATTATGTCCCTCTGCTGATCCAGATAAGTAGTTGGCTGTCCGCAAGAAAGGGTTTTTTTGATTATCCGGGCGATGTTATCTCGCTGGCCAAGACCGACAACGGCATCGATGCCATCGACCTGGCCAAAAAGTTGCTGACCTTCTCTTTCCGGAAGACAGCCTGCAACAATCACTTTTTTTACCCGCCGTGGCGGGCTGCACTTTCTGTTCACAGCGTGCTTTATTGCTTCAAGTGATTCGGCTTTGGCCGGGGCAATAAAGCCGCAGGTATTGATGACAACGACGTCGGCAGTATCAGGCTCGGAGGATATCAAAAAACCGGCCTGAGCGATTTCTGCCAACATCCTTTCGCTATCGACCATGTTCTTCGGGCAACCTAACGCTATAAAACCAATAGTGACTTTCTGTTTTTTTCTTGCCATAACTCCCTCAAAAATAGCAAAAAAACGTGGTTTAGTCTAATTTTTAATTTGGGTAGGCCCGGAGAATGAGGAATATTTTTACTCATTCTTTCAGAATATACTTGACGATAAAGGAAATATGCGATATAATGCCACAAATTGCCGTCTATACTTGGGTCAGAGGTGTATAGAATTGTGAAAAACACTGTTCATCGGGTCCGGGATTACAATGACGGGTACAGAATTATGACAAGCAGCGGCCAAAATGTTAACCGCAGTCAATGGCTAATCATGGCTGTGACTGTAGCAGTTGTGCTGTTGGTTGGAGGATGCGGGGACTTTCTTGGCGCGAAAAGCACCAGCCTTCAGTCGCAAAGCATCATCCGTGATTTGAACAGAATTGAGCCCGTATCCGACCCAAACATCGCTGTCCCCGCTATCTACAAAGAACCACCCAAGATCATCGAGCAAATTGTCGGCGACGAGCCGGAGTTCAAACTATTCTACTTTTGCATGTACCATACCTCTGATGAGCTTAAAAAAATCGTCCACGAACAATTTGCAACCAAGCTTTTCACCGCAGAACCAGACGCTAAAGTAACTACCGTCACTGACTACACCGTCAGCAGCAATCCTGCCACCAACCAGTTGATAGTAAGATGCCCAACAAGGGAGGATGCCACTGCGGTACTCGAATTGCTGGAAATGGTCGATGTGCCGCCTATTCAGGTTAAAATTGATTGCCTTATTTCCGAGGTTTACGCAGATATGACATTGGACTGGGAAACCACTTTAGAAATTGAAAATCTATTTGGTGAGGATATTAGGGCGGGAAGTTCAGCCCAGCCTTTTGGAACGAGTATCAGTGAAATATTGTTAGACGAAGGAAAAGATGTGCTGCCCGCATTTCCCGGGGCCTCGTTCAGGGACCTCGCCCGCACGAAAATGGGTCTTCAGGTCGGATATTTGAGCGGGAGTGAGAACTTCCTGGCCATGGTGGACCTGCTGGAGTCAAAGGGTTACCTGAAAATTCTGATGAATCCCACGCTTGAGGTCATCAACGGCAAAACAGCAAAAATCTCATCAACTCAGCACGTACCGCTGCAAGTGATAACTAAGACCGTGCCCGGTGCCGCCGGTCTGACCACTATTGTCTTAACAGAAACGGAATACACTGACGTGGTGGATTCGCTTGAAATCACTCCCCACGTTTTTGCGGACGGCTACATCGGCCTGGAAACAAGCATCCTTCTCGGGTCGAAATTGACCCCCGAAGGTGTCGCGCAGCTTCCCATCGTTACCAAGAAGGAAATCGAAAATAAAGAAAACCGCATCAGAAAGGGTGAAAGTCTGGTAATAGGAGGGATAAGGAAGACTGAGAAGCGCGATGTCGCCCGCGGCGTTCCGTTCCTGAAAGACATACCTGTGCTCGGCCTTCTGTTCTCCGGCAGAGATTTTGAAGAGCGAGTGGTAGAGACCATATTCATATTGACTCCGACTATCTCCACCGGCGGCATACCAAACAAAGAAATGGTCGAAAAGGTCAAAAGAAAACATAGATCGCCTACCTCTGAAGGCCTGGGCGAAATTATTACGGACCCCTTTGGATTCGAGGCTGGTGAAAAAGCGCGCCAGCTCGAAGCCGAGGAGGCTGAACGAATACGCCTCGAGGCCGAGGCAGAAAAAGCCCAGGCCCGATACGCCGCCAGAGAAGAAGCCGAAGAACAAGCCAAAAGAGCAGAAGCAGAACTAAACAAGATAAAAGCCGAAGCTGAGGCAAAGGTCAAGGCCGCCGAAGAAGCCGTCGAAAAGGCCAAAGAAGAGGCCGAAAGAGCAAAGAAAGAAGAAGAAGAAGAAAAGTAAAGACCGAAGAAGATAACGACAAACCTGAAGCTTAACAAGGCTTAAACAAATAAGACAAATGAGATATTCCGCCGCACTATGTCATCATGCCGCTATTTTTATTTCGAGGTCACTGGTGTCATATCCGGATGCCATTATCAGAATTTAATTTTTTAGGAAAGGGAGAAACTATGGATAATTTTGACAGCGCTAATCTTGGGGGCCAAAACCCCAACGAACCCATCCCGCTTGATAAC
>JAUXAW010000003.1 GCA_030619715.1 candidate division WWE3 bacterium | reverse complement strand
GCTCAATACCCGTTCACAGGAGATGTTTGTTTAGGAAAGACGTGCAAATTTTACCAAGAGATGAATAGTGTCGATTCAACTTCATAGGAGGTCAGTATGAGCCTAGCAATTAATACTACAACACCAGAAGGAATTGTTTTAGCTGCAGATTCGCGGCAGTCCTATCGTAACCGTAAGGGGATGGCCCGGATTGGGTCAGACAATGCCTTTAAAGTTTTTGAGATCAACCGCCGGATCGGTGCGGCGGTAACTGGTATGGCATTTTTGTCTGAAGACGGTGTTCTGAAAAATATCAGTAAGTTTCTCAGCGAATTTGGGCAAAAGAGCGGTGTTGAAAACCTCGGTGTTCTGGAGGTGGCAAACGGCCTACATAACCTGTTTAGCAAGAAATACGATTGGGAAAAAAGGTTGGAGAGTCTACCAAAGAAAGTCGAAGCCGATCTAAAGCGACAGGGGCTTGAAATATTAAAGATAGAAAAGAAAGGGCACTTTATTGAATTCACGTTTAAAGATAAAAACGGCAAAGAGCAGCAAGGGCGGGCGGGAGTGGACAGTATTAATATCCTTGTTGGTGGGTACGACGAAGACGGTTCCCATAAGGTTTACACCATCCGAATCCCCGGTAAAGTTGAGAAGAAGCGGGATAGCCAAGAGCGGGGTAAGGAATATGGTGCCTCTTGGATCGGTCAGATGGATGTTGTTTCCAGAATTGTTCTGGGTTGGGATGGGCGGATTAGTAATGTAAAGTTTGTCAAAGAGGCAGTGCAAAAATATAGTCAGGAGGAAGTGAATAAACAACTCCGCAATCTTGAATACTCTATTCAGTGGGGGACGATGACTCTTCAGGACGCCGTCGATTTCTGTGTTTTGATGATTCAAACAACTTCAGCCATCCAACGTTTTTCTGATGGTATCAAAGCGAGTCCCGGAGCTATCCCCGGAGTTGGGGGTCCGGTTGATGTCGCGGTGATTACTCCCGAAAAAGGATTTGTCTGGGTAACCAAGAAAAATCTCAAGGTTGGAGAGAATGAGATTGACTTAGATAACTTTCCCAGCTTGCCTTCGCAGAAGCCGAAGAAAAAGAGAACGCGAAAACCTATGCCTAAGTAACACCAAAAACCCCCCGAACTGCCCGCCCGCCAAAATTCCAACTACCCCCTCCCACTTTACTCACCATAATCCAGTGTATGGTAAGTGAGATAAATAGATAAATAAAAGTGAGGACACTTATAGCATCTTGCGCTAAAGGTGTCCTCAAGTGGTTTGAGGCGCCGGGACTAGTCTTCGTCCGGTTCTTCGCCTGTCCCACCACAGTGGTCGCACTTGGTGGAACCGTGGCATCTATCACACTGCTCCATCTCTTCCACGTCTTCTTTGCTCGCCCCGAACAGTGGGGCTACATTACCGGCAATGAACTGGTCGAGAAGACCTCCGTACCCACCCCCTTTGCACTCCGGACAATCTCCAGTACCGTCGCAAACCGAGCAGTCTCCTCCGAAAATAGGCACCGCTCTCACCTCCTTCCTCTAGAATTCTTATTTGCTCTTCTTTCAACGTTTTGACGTGTTGTAATCACTATAACGCAATAATAAGATGCTGTCAAGAACAGGCGCTCTATGTTCTTCTTTTGTGTTAGACTAGTCTCAAATGAACAAATATCGCAAGAGGCAGGGTAATATTTATAATTCAAGCTCCAAAATTCCTTTCCGAATCAGTCGGAGCAAGATTGATTTGTTTTTGAAGTGTCCAAGATGTTTTTATCTGGACCGACGACTGGGGTTGGGGAGGCCAAGCATGCCCGGTTGGGCGCTCAATAGCGCCGTCGATCATCTTCTCAAAAACGAATTCGACCTTTTGCGCAAGGACGGCAAGCGGCACGCCTTAATGAAAAGATGCGGAATCAATGTCGTGCCCTTTAAACACCCGGACTTGCCTGAGTGGAGAAACGATCATTACACATATAAAGGCGCCGCTACCTTGCACAAGCCCACTAATTTGGAAATCTGCGGAATCATTGACGACATTTGGGTCAATCCCAATAATCAACTACACATCGTCGACTACAAAGCGACCAGCACTTCCAAGAAAATCTCCTTGGACGACGAATACAAGCAGAGTTACAAAAAGCAGGCGGAGATTTATCAGTGGATCTTTCGGCAAGAGGGATTTGACGTTTCGGACACGGCCTATTTTGTCTTCGCCAACGGACTAAGGGGCGGGCGGGTCTTCGACGGTCGGTTGGAGTTTGAGGTTCAGATTATCTCCCATGAGGGCGACGACTCCTGGGTCGAGCCGACCATTTTTGAAATCAAAAAATGTCTCGACTCCAACGAAATCCCGCCCTCCGGCGAGGGTTGCGAATATTGTGAATACAGAAAACTAATCGGTAAAGAAGAAAGCTAATTGGCGAACCCCCTCAACCCATTCTTGACAAAACTATGAGTTTGTGGTATAACTGTCTCAAAAGACTGGAGCACCGAAGAGAGGGACAGTTAAAACCTTTTATTCACCATTCTAGTGCCTTGCCAAAACAGCGAGGCCAAATCTGCAAAGGAGGCAGAGAGATGCAAGTACAGGTACGATCAGGGGACATCACCACCATTCCCGTCGACGCCATCGTGACCCTCATCAACTCCGAAGGCATGTGGTCCGGTGGTGTAGACAGGGCAATCAACTCAGTCGCCGGTAATCGTTATCATCGGCAGGCGGGGGCTATGACGCCCTTGAGGAACCAGCAGGTCGTTGTGGCAAAAGGCGACCACGAGCTGCATCTAGGGGAGTTTGACGACGTCATCTTCGTCGTCGACGATCTGGAGGGTCCTGTGGGCCCGCTGGTCAAGAGTGCACTAGAGGCAGCCAAAGAGCACGGGTACAAAAGGTTGGCTTTCCCGGCTATACGCACAGGCGTGACGCTGGGTGTCCACCCCGACGAGCCCGATGCTCGGACGACTGTGCAGGCCATTGCGAAAGCTACGCACGATTTCTACACGGAGAATCACAACCTTGATATAGTTGTGTATTTCGTCGTGTATAGCAACGCAGGCACACAGCGTATGTTGGCAGAGGCTATGTTGGCGGAGGCAATGAGGCGCCTGCCCGGCAGCGTGTAACATTACCGTCTCACCCTGGGCGGGGGGAAGCTCATCAAGCTCTCCCCGTTCTTATTTTTGTCTCCGAAAAACCTTGCGACTTGCCTGCCCAAAACTTCTCAACCCACCCTTGACAAAACTATGAGTTTGTGGTAAAATACGACCAGAAATCAAAATACTGGAGAGGGTGTAATAGCGCCTCTCCAAGGCGTTTCTTTGTACCTTAACAAACAAAACTAACCTCACCGGTTTGCTCGGAAAATCCGGTTTCTGGATGGTCTGGTAAGGTAAGTCTTTCACACAACACAACGGAAAGGAGGAGGCTGATGATAAAAAATATCTTACTGTGGGTGTGGGTAGCCATTCATGAGGGATCGCACCTTACTGGCTACCTGCTGGTTGGATCGAGACCACCATCGTGGGGGATAGGCCTGGCGCCTATACTCCCTCGTGAAGACAGACCGTGGTTCTCCTGCATAGCTCCTTGGCAAAAAAAGTTTCTGCCGGCAGGTTTTGTGGCTATTCCGAAGGGACTGACACCAGCCCGAGGGACAATCGCTACCGCCGCAGGACCAATCGGGACAATCGTCACCATTCTGGTTATTTCCAAAACAGCGTGGTGCCTAAACCCGATTCTTGCCTTGGCTGTAGCGGGAGGACTCTTGTGGGCCTCGCTCCCGAATTTTATGATTGACTCTTGGTGTATCCAAGAGTACTGGGAACTAGCCCACCAAGGTCGAGATCCGACCACTAACGCCCTATGACGGCACCAGCGTCACTAGGGCGTTTCTCATTTTAACTACCATAATCCGGTTTATGGTAATAAAAGCAGACCGTTGGTAGTAGCTTTATGGTAGGATTAAGTTGAAATGAAAAACGCACTCATTCTTCACGGCACCGGAGCCGACTCAAGCTCAAACTGGTTCCAGTGGATAAAACAAGAGTTAGAAGAAAAAGGCTACAAAGTTTGGGTCCCCGATCTGCCCAACTCGATGTATCCCAGCTCCAAAGTGAATGCCAAATATGTCCTTGACAATTGGGAGTTCGATAAGGATTCGTTGATCATCGGTCACAGCTCTGGTGCGGTTTTAATTCTTTATCTCTTGCAAAATCTACCCGAGGACACCGTCGTTGATCGGGCCTTCTTAGTCTCCGTTTTCAAAGGAGATCTCGGTTGGCCAAACCTTAAAGATCTTTTTTCCGAGCCTTTCAACTGGGAAAAGATTAAAAAGCAGGCGAGAAAAATTATTCTTCTCCACTCAGACAACGATCCCTATGTTCCTCTCGACCACGCCGAGTTTATTGCCGAAAAACTTACCGCCGAACTAATTGTTAAGGAAGGCCAAGGCCATTTTAATCTGGAGGTTGGCGCTCAATATGCCCAATTCCCAACGCTTTTGAAAATTATCGAAGAAACCGAAGAATAATACTTCAACTACCATAATCCAGTTTATGGTAACTAATAAAATAGGGTAGGGAAAATTATGGGAAAGATAAACCGCTTTACAGTTGACATAAAGGTGGAGAATAGATTGAAAAGAAATTTATGGAGAGCATTGTCTTCTTTTAGTTCTTCTGCTGCGGCTCGAGAATTTTGGGGAAAGTTTCTAACCTCCTCCGAAGTTTTAATTCTGGCTAAGAGATTGGAAGTTTTTAAGAAGGTTATCGAGAAAAAGCCGTATCAAGATATTAAAGATGAGTTGAAGGTTGGTTCTACCACAATCGCCCGCGCTCAAAACACTCTAAGAAGGTATGGTACCTCTTTCAAAAAGAGAATTCTTAACCTTTGATTACCATAATCCAGTTTATGGTAAATGAAGAAAATTAACCAATTTCCCCCAAAAACCCATGGAGCGGGCGATGGGACTCAAACCCACGACCCGTCCGATGGGCATCGGACCGTTCTGCTAATTTAGGTCTTGTAGTATTGGAGCGAGGGACGGGACTTGAACCCGCGACCTTCTCGTTGGCAACGAGACGTTCTACCTCTGAACTACCCTCGCGTGGTGCTGAGGGTCGGAATCGAACCGACATGGCCGCTTTTTCAGAGCGGTGCATTGACCAACTTTGCTACCTCAGCTTATTGAAATGGTGGTCGGAAGAGGGCTCGAACCTCTGACCTCCTGGATGTAAACCAGACGCTCTTCCAGCTGAGCTATCCGACCATGGTGCGGACGAAAGGATTTGAACCTTCACGCCCTTTCACGGGCACAGCCACCTCAAGGCTGCGTGTCTACCAATTCCACCACGTCCGCCAGTCTTTATGGTGCGGATGGTGAGACTTGAACTCACACGCTCTTTCGAGCACAGCGTTCTGAACGCTGCGCGTCTGCCAGTTCCGCCACATCCGCCCGCATCCTGCCTTATCTTACCACACAATTTCCGATTTGACAAGTGGTCGTTCTATGTTCTAGACTTACCCTTGGATGAAGAAGCCTGCCTTAATTACGTCCCTCACACTCTTTGCACTGCCCCTTCTGTTCTTCGGCTTGACCGTTTTCGTTGTCCTTGGCTCATCGTTCTACCTTTTGTCCCACCCCCAAACCGCCCGGAGCATCAAAGAAAAACTCGAAAGACCGGTCTATTCCATCTTTAACTCCCAACCACCCGTTTTGGGCACATCTGACGCCCAGATTACCGGCGCCGACGGCAAAGCCGCCATCATCCAGCAGTATTTAGCTCGACAGCACTCGCCCCTCGCTCCCTACGCCCAAAAAGTCGTTGACGAGGCAGAAAAATACGGGCTTGACTGGCGGCTGACAACCGCGATCTGTATGGCCGAATCAAACTGCGGCAAGAGCATTCCCGCCGATTCGTACAACGCCTGGGGCTGGGCGATTCACTCAACCTACACCAAATATTTTGAGACTTGGGAGAAGGCGATCGAAACGGTTACCAAGGGCTTAAAAACCGATTACATCGACCGCGGCCTCGTCACTCCCGAACAAATTATGACCCGCTACTGCCCGCTGAGTATTGCCAAAGGCGGCAGCTGGGCCAAAGCTATCCAGTACTTCATGTGGGAACTTGAAAACTTCTAACTACAGAACTTGACAAGTTGACGAACCTGTGGTAAAATATTGTCAGCCTAGAGACGGCTCTACGGAACGGTTTCTAGGCCTTTCTCGTTCGGAGGATCAGAAAACTCAGAGGTTAACTATGTTTACCAAAAATTTTGCCCGAGGAGTAGTTTTAGGTCTGGTCCTGCTGGCATTAGTACTACCGGCGGTCAATCTAAAACTTCAATATCAAACCAAAAACACCGCACTCGCTGCCGGCGCTGAGCCCGTTGTCAACACTTTAACCGCCGAGGTCAAGATTGAGAAAGACCGACGGGTGGAAATTCTTGAGGCCTACCTCAAGTCCAAAAATTCACCTCTGGCCGATTCTGCCGAAACCTTTGTTGAGGTCGCCGACGAATACGGTCTGGACTACCGCTTCCTGCCGGCGGTCGCCGGAATCGAATCCAACTTCGGTCGAGCTCAGCTCGATGGTTCCTACAACCCCTTTGGCTGGGGTGGGGGATACGTTTACTTTGAATCTTTCGATGAGGGAATTCGGACCGTCGCCTACGAGCTCTACGAGCGCTGCATCAAGCTCGGTATTGACACTCCCGCCGAAATCGGCCCTTCCTATTGTCCTCCCAACTACCTCCGCTGGATCGCGGCCGTCGAGGGATTTATGGAGGAAATAAATTATTGACTCACTGACACCATTTATGCTAAGATTTCATCAAACGAGTCGCGGTGGCGGAATTGGCAGACGCGCATGGCTTAGGACCATGTGGGCGTGAAAGCCCGTGGGAGTTCGACCCTCCCCCGCGACACCAAATCAACGAAAAGAGGTGAGAATATTGTTGAAAAAAGTCCTGTCCGTAAGTTTAATACTTCTAACCCTTGCGTTTGTCCTCAAAGGGGAAGCGTTGGCAAAAGATGTCACCGTTAGCAAAGACGAAGTGATCGAAGGTCCCTACCTCAACGCCGGAAACAATGTCACCGTTAGCGGCACCATCAACGGCGACGCCTACCTTTTTGGTTCCTTCGTCACCATCGACGGCACCATCAACGGCGATCTGATCGTCGGTGGGGGAGTGGTCACGATCAAAGGTAAGGTCTCCGACGATGTCCGCGCCGCCGGGGGAATAGTGACCATCGACGGCAAAGTCGGCAAAAATGTCACCGCTCTCGGGGGAACAATCACCTTCGGCAGCGACGCCAATGTTGACGGAGATATTGTCACCGGTGGAAGAACTATTGTCCACTTAGGAAACATCGATGGCAATGCTTTAGCTTATGCCGACGAAGCAACCTTAGCCGGAAGAGTCGGTGGGAACATTAACGCCACCGCGCAGACGATCACCGTCACGAAAACGGCGATCCTTGATGGCAATCTCGCCTACACCTCTGACAAGGAGGCCTCGGTTTCGGCCCAGGCGAAAATTGCCGGCACCGTCCAGAGGGCGGCGGTCGGAAAAGCTCTAACCCGGGTGGTACCCAAAAAAGCAAGAGGAGTATTCTTAAGATTCCGTCTACTTTCCTACCTAAGCATGCTTCTTACCGGCTTAGTGCTACTGAAGATCGCACCGCGGCAGGTCAGTGCCGTCAGCAAACTGATCGGTGAGCAGCCGTGGAGGAGTTTGGGCCTAGGGTTCCTGAGTATCATTCTAACCCCAATCGTCATCATCATCTTGGCGATTACCATCATCGGCGTCCCGCTGGCAGCAATTTTAGGCGTGGTCTACGCCCTGATGATTTCGCTGAGTTCGCTTTTTACCGGCCTGTTTGTTGGCCAAAAGGTTTTTGACCTAGCGAACTTCAAGGAGAATCGCTACGCGATGATGACCGTTGGTTTGCTATTACTACAGTTGGTTTTCGCCGTTCCCGTCGTTGGGACCTTTGTCCGCATTCTGAGTATATTTGCCGCCGTTGGAGCGATGGTAAATTTGGGGCGTGAAGCGCTACGAAAGTTGGAAATTCGCAACCCTTAGGGTTGCGGTCGTGAGAGGTGGTGAGGTCAGAGTGAAAGAAGCGATTAAAGCCCTCATTAGACCGATTCAGATGCAATTCTTAAAGCGCGGGATGTGTGTCGCCTGCGGAATGCCATTGAGCAAAGCCGACCGTGTTAGCCGCGACGACGGTACCGAGAAGGTAACCTGCAAGTGCGGACGGATTTATATTTTTAATCCCGCCGACCAAAGTTATCGAAGGGCGAATTTTAATGAAGTCTGATGTTTTTTTCTGACACCGAAATCAAGGAATTATTGAAGGCCTGGGCGGCCATCTCCCTCGCTTTTGCCATTGCCAGCCGCAATGGCTCTCCGTTTAGTCCACGGCTGCTGGCCCTTTCCGCTCTAACCGTCGGTGTTGGCTTCCTCGTCCACGAAATAGGACACAAGTTCGTCGCCCAACGTTTCGGTTTTCCGGCTGAATTCCGTGCTTTTGACACAATGCTCGTCCTCGCCATCCTCCTCTCCTTTACCGGCTTTGTCTTCGTTGCTCCCGGAGCGGTCTTTATCGCTGGCCTACCGACGAACGAAGAAAACGGCAAAATCTCCGCCGCCGGCCCCGGCGCCAGCCTTCTCCTCGCCTCATTCCTCCTGATTCTCTCCATCCTTCTTAATCCCACTCGTCAATCCTTTTCGATTCTATCTCAGGGGTTCGCCATCAACTCCTGGTGGGCCTTCTTCAACCTTTTACCCTTCGGCAACTTCGACGGACCGAAGATTTGGAGGTGGAATAAGGGTGTTTATGGAGCGATGATAATCACGGCCTTCGTGTTCTCATTTGTCATAGACTAAAATTTTCAATTTTCAAGCTCCAATTTTCAATGAAATCTCAATGACCAAATTTTCAAACGTTTGAAAATTGATACATTGGAGCTTCATTGGGATTTGAGATTTGGGATTTGAAAATTAATCAACGTGCTACATATTGGCACCTCCGGCTGGTCTTACAATCACTGGAAAGGGCTTTTCTACCCTGAAGAACTTTCGAAAGAGGAGTGGTTGGAATATTACACCCAAAGTTTTGACAGCGTTGAACTCAACAGCTCCTTTTACCATTTGCCGAAATTAAAAACTTTTGAGAATTGGAGGAAAAGAACCCCAGAAGACTTTGTCTTCTCCGTCAAAGGCAGTCGTTTTATTTCGCATATTCTCAAATTAAACAATGGACGCGAGCCTTTACAAAACCTTCTTGACAACGCTTCGGGTCTTGGCCCAAAACTTGGCCCAGTTCTTTTCCAACTCCCCCCCAACTTCAAACTTGATTTTGAGAGATTAGAAAAGTTCGCCAAAATTCTCCCCACGGACCAACGCTTCACTTTTGAATTCCGCCACGAAAGTTGGTTCTGCGAGGAGGTTTACAATTTGCTAAAGGAGAATAATCTTGCTTTGACAATCTCGGACACACCGAAGTATCCACTGGTGGAAAAAGTAACCGCCGATTTTGTTTATGTCCGATTGCACGGCCATGAAGTTCTCTACACTTCCAAATATTCAAAACCCGAACTCAAAGGTTGGGCTGAAAAGATTAAGGCTTGGCTCGCCGACGACCGCGACGTCTACATCTACTTCGACAACGACGCCCACGCCCACGCGGTCACAAATGCCAAAGAACTAAAAACCCTCCTATCGATTTGACATTTTATAGGCCCCGTGCTAAGCTGTTCCCGTACATTAGCACAAACGTAGTTGCAAAGCTTGCTCTACTTACAGTTGCCTCATTCTGAGGCCAATCAGGAAAGGAGAAGAACAGTGGGGCTGAACCTGAAAGGAGCCACCAGGTTCCTCGCCGCCACCACCGCCGCAGGGGCGTTCTTGACGGTCTCGTTTGGCGAGGACACAGCGTTCGGTGCGGTTTTTGGGCTACTTGTGGGCGTTGCAGTGCTCTTATACGACGAGCTTCATAAATAGCACGAGACAGGGCTCACACCTAGATCAGGGTAGCGCGAGGACTTAATCCTCCTCCACTACCCTGATTTTCATTTCCCACTTGACATTTGTTGAAAAATCCTTCTAAAATACGCTAAGATTGGTAGGTCACCTTGATTGGGGGTGATAAGCATGAAGTACGTTTGCCCCGATTGTGGGTTTGAATCAGATGGTTCCGGAAGCTGTCCCAGTTGTGAGACCCTGCTTCTGCGAAGAGAGAACGAAATAGATGGGCCCAAGGACGAAAGTAATCCCAATGAAAAATTGGACGAGGACTTAGCCAAGGATCTGGAAAATGAAATCTGAAGTAAAAAAAGTTGGAAAATCCCAGTTGGAAATTAAGATTACAGTCCCTCACAGTAGGGTAGGGGAGGAGCTTGAAAAAATTCTCGACGCGGCAAGCAAGGACATCGAAATTGAAGGTTTTAGAAAAGGTTACGCTCCCAAAAATTTAGTCCGGGAAAAAATTGATACACCAAAGGCCTATGGGGAAGTAGTCAACCGCTTGGCGGCCGAAGGCTACAACGCCGCCGTCAAAGAGCATCTTCTCAAGCCGGTTGTTAACCCACAGATTGAAATTATCCAATTTGAACCAGAAGCTAACAAGGACTTCGTTTTCAAGGCAACAACGGCGGAGCGGCCGGAGGTTAAGTTGGGGGATTACAAAAAAGAACTAGCCAAACTCAAAGTGCAAAAACCGGCAGAAGGAATTATTGGTCCAGATGGAAAGCCCATCAAACCTCCTTCTGAAACCTCTGGTCCGACGATCGCCGACGTTCTTCAGGCGGTTCTAAAAACCACCGAGATCGAAATCCCGGAAATTCTCACCGAGAACGAAGTTACTCGAATGCTTTCACGATTGGTGGATCAAACTGCTCGCCTCGGTCTGACCGTCGAACAGTACCTTCAATCGCAAAACAAAAGCGCTGAACAATTGCGCACCGAATACGCTCAGCAAGCTGAGGAAACTTTAAAAGCCGAACTTGTCCTCGACGAGCTGGCCCAGGTAGAAAAAATTGAGGTGACGGAAAAAGAAATCAACGATGCCGTCAAAGCCAACCCCGACCCCAAAGCGCGTGAGCAGTTTGAAAAAGAAGAAAATAAATGGTATATTAGGTCCATATTGAAGCGCAACAAGACCATTCAAAAGCTTGTTGAATTAGCAAAATGAATAAAGTAAATTTGCAATACATTCCAATCATCGTCGAAAAGTCTCCTCGCGGCGACCGGATGTTTGATATCTTCTCCAAACTTCTGGAGGAGCGAATCGTTTTCGTCGGCGGGCCGATTCATGACATGATGGCCAACGCCGTCATCGCCCAGCTCCTTTATTTACAAAGCGCCGACGACAAAAAAGATATCAGTATATACATCAACAGCCCCGGCGGTTCGGCTTACGCCGGAATGGCAATTTATGACACGATTCGCCACATGAAGCCCGACGTCAGCACAATTGCGGTGGGGACCGCGGCCTCGGCGGCCACCTTGTTGCTCGCCGCCGGAACCAAAGGCAAGCGCTACAGTCTGCCGCACTCGGTCGTTCACATCCATCAACCGATGGGGCAATTGGGAGGTCAGGCCTCGGACATCGAGATTGACGCCAAGGAAATTTTGCGGCTGAAGAAACTTTATGCGCAGACTTTGGCCAACCACACCGGCCAGCCGCTCAAAAAAGTTTTGAAGGACATCGACCGCGATTTCTACATGACCGCCGCCGAGGCCAAAGAATATGGCATAATTGACAAGGTGGTCAATACCGAGGGGAAGACGAAGAAGAAATAAGGGCGGTTAGCTCAGTTGGCTAGAGCGCTACGTTGACATCGTAGAGGTCACAAGTTCGAGTCTTGTACCGCCCACCACCCTCAACTCCAAAAAACCCAAACCCCCAACCCCAGCATTAGGAGTCCGGCAACGAGATGGAGAAGGCGAAGGTTTCTTTCTTTCCAATCAATTGCTTTTTCGATCGAAGCGTAGCCGAGGTAAATTAAAACGGTCAAAAGAATTAAAGGAGAAACAAAAATTAGGTTGTAATAGAGGAGTAGGGGAATAATCTCAATTCGTGAAAGACTGTGGGACAAGAACCCCAAGACAAAAAGATAGGGCCCGCCGGTGCAAGGAAGCTCAAACAAAGTCACCAGCAAACCGGCCAAAAAAGCCCCGACCGGGCTGCTAACTTTCAACAAAACCTTTTGCATCGTCGGCCGCCAGGAGCGAGGAATCTCCATCACAAACCCACCGCCTCCGTACCAGAAAAAGTCCTTAAGATTCAAAAGGCCAACGATAATCGCCAAACCGCCAATGAGGCGGTGGAAGATAGTCGCCAATCCCAAAAGTTTAAAGAAAGAAATCAGCCCCAGACCCAGCAAAAAGTAGGCCAGATAGAGAGCAGAAATAAAGCTAAAACCGGAAAGCAAAACCCGCTTCTTGCTCTGTTCTTTAAAGACCAACAAACCGCCGAGCAAGATTAAAAGAACAGCAATCGCACAGGGATTAATCGCATCAACCAAACCGGCGCAGGTGATAACCCAAAGAGAAACCTCATCTATCGTGTGCGGCAAGCCGCAGGCGTCCATCTACTCAAACCCCCACTCCTTCAAATTAGCAAATCTGTCCTTCGGATGAAGGAGACCATCGAGAGAAACTCCGCTTATTTTTTTGGAAACCCCGAAAGTATAAAGCGGCTGATAAAGCCAGATAACCGGAACGTCGGCGGTTAAAATTCTTTGAAAGTTGGTGTAATGCTCCTTTCTTTTCTCCTGGTCTAAAGTTTTCCGTCCCTCCTCCAAGGCCTTATCAACCCGCATCTGACTGTAGCCGGTGAAATTTAGGCCCGGATAATCCTCCTGGGTCGAGTGCCAATAGACGTAGCGGTCAGGATCACGACCAACTTCTTGTCCAAAAAGTAAAATTTCAAAGTCTTTGGGCTTAATCACTTTTTCCAAAATCTCCGCCGGCGCTACCGGCCGGATATCAAGAGCTACCCCCAACCAACTCCAATATTCCTTAATTACATCCGCCGCCTTAAGATGAGCCAGAGTCGCTGGCACCGTCAGGGTCAGTTTGTTATTGTAGGCAACACTGGGAATTTCTTGATATCCGTGGACGCTGATGTCGTCAGTCTCCGCCCAGGATCCTACGATCGGCGAGTCGATAATCACTCCCTCACCTCCCAAGGCCTGTTCAACAAGAACCTCTTTGTTCAACGCTCGGGCCAGGTTGCGGCGAAACTCACGGTCGGAAAGAATCTCCGGGCCGTTGAGATTAAAAAAGAGTCCGTAGTAGCGACCGGTCAGCGGCTGCTCAAAATAATTAAACGTCGGCCATTTAAGAATTTTCGGTCCGCCATAGGCCAGGACATCACCAAGTTTAATCGCTTCGACCAGATCTCTATGCGTCAGGTAGAATTTAAAACAAAGTCGTTTGATCTGGTAACTTTGGTCAACCGCTCCGAGCTCAACTTCATAAACTCGGTTGCCCTTTTTGATTTCGATAATCCGAAACGGCCCCGAACCAATTGGAGTCAAACCCGAATAATCTTTGGGAAATCCTCGAGGAACAATACCAACCCGCAAAAGCCCTAAAAACGGCGCAAACGGTTCTTCAAGCACAAACCGAATCGTTGATTTATCAACAACTTCCAGAGCGAGGCTCTGAAACTCCTCTAACTGACGCAGCGTATAGGCCACATCGTCGGTGGTCAACGCTTGACCATTGTGAAATTTTAAGTTCGGCTTGAGGTAAAAAATATATTCTTTGCCGTCCTCGGAAATTTCAAAAGATTCGGAGAGATGATCGGGAAGATTTCCAAAAATTAAACTCTCAATCGTCTCATCAATTTCGTTGGCTGATTTAACCAGGGGATTAAACTCCAACGGCTGACCAACCACACCCTCAATATAAGCAGGTTGTGGTAAGAGTGCACTAATGAAAGTAGATACTGAAATCAGAGCGGCCTTCAATATGTCCAACATTACCTGATGGCTACCCCTAACAATGAAAGGCCAAGAAACACTACAGACAGAACAATCGTCGCATAGAACAACATCTTCTCCAACCCTCTCTTCGACCGGTACTCTTCGCCCCCACCACCAAAAATCCCTCCCAACCCTGTTCCCTGAGCTTGAAGGAGGATCACTACAATTAGAGAGAGAGAAGTTATGATCTGGAGAACCGGTAAAATTTTAGTCATTTTTTAATCAAACAACCACCCCAGTACAGAAGTCAGCAAACTGATAAGAAAAGAGGATAAAATGTAGGATGAGAACAACGAGATTTCCATCGCCGGCACAATAAATCCTTGATAGGTCGAGCCGGGAAAATAAAAGGCCGAGACTTCAAACCCGGGTATTAGTCGGGTGACAAGGTAGAGCAGTAAAACATTTGTCAGCCAGGAGAAAATTCCCAAGGTCAACAAATTAATCGGTAGAGTGATCAACTTGACAATCGGGCGGACGACGAGATTGACCAACCCCAATACCACCGCCGCCAAAGTTAAAACCTGAAAATTGTTGGAATAGGAAAGTCCGGGAAGAATCAAAGCGGCAAAGAAAATCACCGCTGTATTAAGGAGAATACCCCGCAGCAAGGATTTCATACAGAGAAAATTTACCACACCCATATGGTAAAATCAAGTCAAAGATGAAGAAATTGTTTTCTTGTTTTTATGTTTTCTTGTTTTCTTGTTTTCTGACAATCGGAGTTGCCAACGCGGAGGGAGAATTCTCAACTTCTTACGACGTCACCTACGAAGTTTCGGAGACCGGCGAAACACAAGTCACGCAAAACGTTTCTTTAACCAACCGAACGAAAGACTATTTTGCTTCGGAATACACTCTGATCATCGGCTCACCTCGCGTAACGAACATCGAAGCCTCGGACTCCAAGGGACCTTTGAAGACCACCATTGAGAGCCGAGAGGACAGCACCCAAATTGATGTTGTCTTTAATGACCAGGTCGTCGGTTTGGGAAAAACTCTCCGCTGGACCCTAAAGTACAAAACTTTGGATACCGCCGTCAAAAGCGGGTTGGTGTGGGAAGTAAACATTCCGCGGCTCTCGCCCCGAGCGGAGATTGAGTCCTACAATGTGACATTGAAGGTTCCAACCGGTTTCGGACCATTAATGTATATTTCCCCACAACCGATCAATCAACAATCGACAATCGACAATCAACAATTCACGTTTAACAAGGAACAGATTGAAATCGGAGGAGCATCAGCAGCATTTGGAGAATTTCAACTCTTTTCTTTCACCTTGAAGTACCACCTCAAAAACCCCAAAACCCTCTCCGGAATTGCGACCATTGCTCTGCCGCCGGACATTCCCGGTCGGCAGGAAATTATTTTTGAAAGTTTGGAACCGGAACCGCAAAAAATTTACCAAGATGAAGATAGCAATTATCTCGCTGACTACAAACTTTCCGGCGGGCAAAAGCTTGACATTGAGTTTAGAGGCCTGGCTCGAATTTTTAACCAGCCGATTGTTCCCAAAGATGGGGGGGCGTTCGCCAAAATCCCAACTCCACTGGTCGAAAAATACACCAAGCAGCAGCTGTTTTGGGAAGTTGACCATCCGCAAATTCAGAACCAAGCCAAGTCGATCATCGACCGCCGCAAGACCGTCGCCGAAAACGCCTGGGCGATTTATGATTTTGTTTCCCAAAGATTAACTTATGACAAAGAGGCGGGAGCCAGCTACGCCGACCGGGTTGGGGCGGTCAAAGCCCTCAACGAACCACAAAGTGTGGTTTGCATGGGCTTCACCGACCTTTTCATTTCCTTAGCTCGCGCCGCCGGAATTCCCGCCCGCGAGCTTGATGGCTACGCCTACACCTCTGATAATGTCCTGAAGCCGCTTTCGATTGAATTTCGGGGCACCGATGTTTTGCACGCCTGGCCCGAATTTTACGACCCTCATTTTGGTTGGGTCGCCATCGACCCCACTTGGGGCTCAACGACCAACGGGCTTGATTATTTTTCCAAACTCGACACCAACCATTTTGTTTTTGCGATTAAAGGGCTCTCGAGTGAAGAACCTCTACCGGCCGGAGCATATAAATTGGATTCGGATACCGACGGCGATGTTCAGGTCGGCTTCGCCAGCTCCTCAGCACTTAGCGATCAGCACACAGCCGATTTGGAAGTGATTTTTGAAGTTGGTCAAACAAATATTGCCGGATTACCGCTGACGGGGAAAATTAAGGTTAAAAATACTGGGAGCCGAACCGCCTTCGGCGTCAGGGCAGATATTAAGGGCGAAGTTCTTGCAGCCAAGGTAGGAAAGGAAAATGATCTTGGCGATATTTTGCCGGGACAAGAAAAAGAATTCCGCGTCTCGCTCCACGCCCCGCGTTTTAATGTGAGGGCGGATGATGTTTTGAAGTTGACCCTAACCTACACAAACTTCGACGGCGAGGTTCAATCTACTGACTTCGAACACCCCATCTCCATCTACCCCTTCTTCAACCTCCCCCTTTCTCCAATTCATATTTTTGTTGGATTAATCCTCGTTATAGCTGCGACCCTTGTGGTTGCCAAACAGGATATAGTAGCGAAGCTCACTTCGCGCCTAAAGAAGTGACACCTGCCTGCCGGCAGGCAGGACTTTATTTGTTACCCCCACCCCCTAGCATTTGACAAATCCTATAAATTGTGGTAGCATCAAAATCACAGCGCAATCCTGCGCTTGAATCCATGTTCCAGAGAGGAGGAGACCAGATGTCCCAATACACCTTAACTCGCCCGCTCAAGGTTTACAAAACTGGCAAGCTGGTACCAGAGGGTACGAAGGTAGTGCTCAAGCGCAAAGGCTCGGAGGGAGATCCATGTGATCCCGAAGCAAGCAACATTTATGAGATTTTGGACGGCCTGTTTGCAGGCGAGAGTTTGCATCTCATCCCCAACTCCAGGGCCGAACAATCGCTGGAATCCACCGAAGCTCGCTAAGCACTACTCACGAGCTACAACGCAACGCAAGGCAAGGGGAGCGGGAGCGGTTAGAGTCGAGAGTTTTACACTCAAAACTCAAAACCGCCTCCGCTCCTCTCAACACCCCACAACCATAACCCAAACTGGTTCTTGACAAAACCCACCCACCCGTATAAAATACGAAGTACCATGCCTGTGACACTTTATAAAAGACAAAGGGAGCTGTTGGAGTTCCTCAAACAGTTTATCTCTAAGAACGGCTATTCGCCGACGCTGCAAGAGATTGCCGATGCGATGGGGCTTTCTTCGTTGGCCACCGTCCACGAACATCTCCAAGCTCTGATTAAAAAAGGTTTGGTCAAAAGATACGAGGGCGCGGTCCGTGGAATCGAAATTCTTGATGAAAAAATGGCCGGAGTCCTCGAAGGAATTGAGCTGCCGCTGGTCGGTTTCATCGCCGCCGGCAAACCAATCGAAGCCATCGAAGACCCAACGGAAACCTTAAAAATTTCTCCCAGCTTAATCTCCGGCAAGCGACGGGCCTTTGTTCTTAAGGTCAAAGGGAATTCGATGGTCAAAGACGGAATTTATGACGGGGATTACGTCGTCGTCGAGCAGCAGGAGACAGCGAACAACGGGGACATCGTCGTCGCTCTCCTGGGAAACGGGTTTGCGACCCTCAAAAGGTATTACAAGGAGCGCCACCGCATTCGCCTCGAACCGGCCAACGACTCAATGAGTCCAATTTTTGCGACGAAAGTTGCAATTCAGGGGAAGGTGAGAGGGATAATTAGAAGGTTTGAATAGAAAATTAGAATCCAAAATTCCTATTCTTGAGCTTTCTAAAAACATAATACCCCACCAAGACCAAAATTATTCCCATCACCACCACATCGAACTTCTTCATCCACGGCCCTATTCTTTCCCAATTCTCCCCTAATACAACTCCAACAACTGCCAGTAGTGTTGTCCAGGCGGTTGTCCCAATAGTGGTAAAAATCATAAACTTCTTGAGCGGCATTTTGACGAAGCCGGCGGGGATGGAAATAATTGAGCGGACGATTGGAACCATTCGTGCGAATAAGACACTCTTTTCGCCATGCCTCTCGAACCACTTTTCCGCCGCGTCCAGGTCTTTAGAAGTCGTCATCAAGAAGCGGCCGTAGCGGTCGAGGAATTTTCTAAAGGCCAAATTTCCCGCCCAGACGCCAATGCAGTAAAGAACCACCGCCCCAATCAACGACCCCAAAACACCAGAAAGAATGGTTAACAAAAGGTTAAACCTTCCGGTCGTTGTCAGATAGCCGGCCAGGGGCATAATCGCCTCGGAGGGGATGGGGGGGAAAATATTTTCCGCCGCCATCGCCAAAACAATCCCCGGATAACCGAGGGTCGAAACGAGATCGATAGTAAACCTAGTTATGGTTCCGAGAACTTGACTTAAAGGTGTCATTACGTTTTCAGAAGTCTCCTAATAATTTTACCGCTTTTTGTCTTTGGCAATTCTTGAACAAACTCAATCTCTCTTGGGTAGGCATGCCCGGCGAGGGTTTTTTTAACGTGTTGTTTTAGCGTCTCCTCAAGGTTTGCAAGGCCAGGCCTTGCGGGAACGACGAACGCCTTAATGATTTGACCCCGGATAGGGTCTGGTTTGCCAACTACGGCCGCTTCAACCACGTCCGGGTGGGAAATTAAAGCTGACTCCACTTCAAACGGTCCGACCCGCTCGCCGGCGGTTTTGATCATATCATCGGCCCGACCGACGAACCAAAAGTAGCCGTCCTCATCCTTGTAAGCGCAATCACCGGTGATAAACCACTCACCCTTGAAGTAGCTCTGAAAGCGCTTCGGGTTTTTCCAAACATCAATCATCTGACTTGGCCAGCCAGATTTGAAAGCCAAGTCCCCCTCAACGTTCGGCCCAACCTCCTTGCCATCGTCATCCAAAATAGCCGCCTCAACCCCCGGCACCGGCCTGCCCATCGAGCCAGGTTTGATTGGTTCGGAAATAAAGTTGCAAAGCATCATCGCCCCCGTCTCCGTCTGCCAATAAGTATCGTGGGCCGGAATCCCAAAAACTTTCTGACTCCAGAAAACCAACTCCGGTTCCAACGCCTCACCGACGGTGCAGATGTGGCGCAAGTGACTAAAGTCAAATTTTTTGGCCAACTCATCACCGGCCCCCCGCAGCATCCGCAGCGCCGTTGGCGCGGTGTACCAAACCGAGACTTTGTACCTTTCCAAAATCTCATACCACTTTTCCGGGCTGAACCGTCCCTCATAAACTACTGATGAAACACCGTTCAACCAACCGCCAAAAATTCCGTAGGCGATACCGGTAATCCAGCCCGGATCGGCGCTACACCAATAAACATCTTCAGGATGCAAATCCAAAACCCACTGGGCGGTTAGTTTTTGCACGGCGAGAGCGGAGTAGGGAAGCACCATCCCCCGAACCGGTGTCCCACTCGTCCCCGAGGTATACATCATTATCGCCGGACCGTTTCCTCGAGGGATAACCCCTCGCGAGAGGTTATCCCTCCCAAGACCGAGATTCTCAATCTCAACAACCTCTTTTAACTCCGGCAGATCCTTCTCTACACCTCTAATCCTCTCTCTAAGTTCGGAATTGGTAATCAAGACTTTGGCACCGCTGTTTTTGAGCCGCTCAAAGGCACCCTGGGTTCCAAAGGCGGCAAACAAGGTACCCACAATCGCCCCAGCGCGAACCGCTCCCAGCGCGCCGTAATAAAGTTCGGGAATACGGGGGAGAAAGAAAAAAACTCGATCGCCTTTTTCTATTCCCAACTCTTCCGTCAAGAATTTAGAAAAACCGTTCGCCAGCGCGCCCAACTCCTTGTAGGTAAACTGCTTCTTTTCGCCATTTTTTCCTTCCCAATACAAAGCGGTTTTGTCGGTCTCCGGAAACTCAATTTCCTCATCGATATCAGACCAACGGAAGGAATGATAGAAGTCAGCGTAGTCGGGAAGATTGGGAGGAAGTTTAAAGTAGGATTGGGGTTTTTTGATAATTTCGCTCATTAGACAGTTATCAAACCGGTTTGGGCGCCAAACTTCTGGATCACACTCCCCGCATTCTTTGTCCCCAACTCCAACGCCTCTTCAACACTTTGATCCTTAACTAAAGCACCAACAAAACCGGCGGCAAAAGCATCGCCGGCGCCGGTCGTGTCAACAATTTTTCCAACCCGCGGCGCGGGGTGGTTGTAAAACATCTTACCATCAAAGGCCTGAGCCCCATCCACATCCTTGGTGATTACTACGATTTTGACCCCGAAACTACTTAGCTCTCTCAACATTTCTTTGACTTCGTCCTCCGAATACCTTAAAGATTCCCCTCGGCCCAAGAGTTTGCCGGCTTCGTAGTCATTAAAAATCAAAACCTCGGTTCTCTGCAAAATTTCTTTTAGTACCTCCACTCCTTGCTCCAACTGATCAAGTCCGGGAACAAACGCCAACTTGACATTTTTCTTCTGCGCCTCTTTGGAAATCTGCGTAATCAGCGGAGTGGGATCGCCGGTCAGTTCGGCGACAAACAGCCAGTGGCTATCAAAGATTTTTTCGAAATTGATGCAATCGGGGTCAAGCTCATCGTTTCCGTTTCTAAACATCACGATCGAGCGCTCACCAGTTTCGTCAACAAAAATGCTTGATAAGGAAGTGGTCCCACCCTCAACGAGGTCAACAAAATCCAAAGAAACCTTTTCATTTTTCAACCTTCGCAAGATAAAATCACCGGCGGGATCATCGGCGACCCGAGCCCAAATTGCCGTGTTTAAGCCCAATCGAGAGAAACCGACCGCACTGTTGCAGGCCCCACCACCCACATCCTGAACCAAATCATCAACGACGAACTTTTCGCCCCAGGTAAAAATGAGGTCATCGTCCCGAACCTCATAATCGGGACTGACAAAAAATAAATCTTGGACGGCTCCGCCGATTGTAACTATGTCAAACATAGTAAATCTCAAATCACAAATTCCAAATAACAAACAAATTCAAAACTCAAATATTTAAATTCAAAACTACTTACTTTTCTCCAAAATCGAGCTAAATATCTTTGTTAGTTCGATTGCTTCTTGAATAAGCTCTTTCTGCTCCGTCATTAACCCTTGATCACCGCCGGTATCACACAACCTCAACCACAAACGGCTCTCCTTAGCTTCTTTCCGACAGATTTTAACCCTGTGTATAAAATCTTTCTTGCTTAACGATTCGTTCGCTTCAATGTAATTTGAGGCTTGTGAGCCGGATGATCTTACAAGTTGTTTACCATACTCAATATTTGGGATTGTTCTAGGTAATCCCTTAACGAAATCTCTACATCGCCTCGCGAACTTGTATGTTCGCTCCTCTAAATCGTATCGTTTGGAATTTTGAATTTCGGTCATTTGATATTGTTTGAGATTTGGTGCTTGAGATTTGTTATTTTCATTAGTCTACCATTCTGGTAAACTGATAACAAGATGGTAACTGTTGCCTCTTTAGAATCAGCCCAAAAGTCTCTAGCTCATCCCGGCCTTGCGACTAAACCTTTGCCAAAAGCTGACGAATCCGCCTCTGGCGGACCAACTCTCTATCTCTTCCGTCACGGAGAAACCGAGGACAACAAAAACCGCATTTTTTCCGGTCGGAGAAACTCACTACTGACGCCAGAAGGCATCGAACAAGCAAAAGTGCTAGCCGAAAAATTAAAGGACAAAAAGATCGATCTGGCCGTCTTTTCGGACATCGCCGAGGGCAAATCCGATCGGGCCGAACGTACTCTTGAAGAGGTTTTAAAATACTATCCCGGAACCAAAAAAGAGGCCGCCAAGCTTTTGGTCGAAAGAGATTACGGTAGGCTGACCGGGACGAGCAAAACCGAACTCAACAAAAAAGACCCCGAACTTTGTCTCCAGTATCGCCGCTCGTGGGATTTTCCTCCGCCGGGAGGGGAGAGCTTAAAAATGGTCTGGGAGAATCGTCTCAAAAAGTTTTGTCAGAATTTGGAAGAGAGAATGAAAAAAGAAAAAATTAATGTTGCCATCTCCTGCACCAACAACACAATGCGCTTGATTAGGATGCACTTCGAAAATCTTTCTATCGAACAAATGTTAGAACTCGAAAACCCCCTCGGCCAAGACTACGCTTCTTATCTCATCCCTTCGAAATCGTAGTGACAAACTTGTTTGTTACCATAACGACTAAAGTCGTCACTTCAGTTCGCGTTGAATTTCGAGGAGGCGGTTGTATTTGGCAAGGCGTTCGCCGCGGGAGAAGCCGCCGAATTTAACGTAGTCGGCACCGACGCCGACGGCAAGGTCGGCGATAAAACTGTCATTAGTCTCATCAGCACGATGGGAAACAATAACCTTCCAGCCAGCGTTTTTGGCCATTTTGACCACCGCCAAAGTCTCGGTCAAAGTTCCAATTTGGTTCGGTTTGATAATCACCGCATTTGCCGCCCGTAACTCAATCGCTTTTTCCAAACGCTCGGGATTGGTCGCGACCAAATCATCGGCGACGACCAGCACCTGCGAACCCCAGCCCCTGGTAAACTCTACCCAACTTTCCCAATCGTCGGAACCAAAAGGGTCCTCAATTGAAGTAGTATTACATTCGCCAATGAAATATTGATAGTTTAAATTTTTGTTAACACAGGAATCATAGGCAATATCCAGAGCGAGGGGGTTGCCGTTTAAAATGTAGTTGAGAATCTCGACCGCTTCTTTGTCTTCAATGTCCGGAGTGAAGCCGCCCTCGAGCCCGACCGAAATCGAAGCCCCCATTTTCTTCAAGTGGCTCCTAACTGTTTCGTATAACTTCAAACCGTGACCAACATCGTCGGCAATCGCCATAAACTCTTGTGCCGCCAATTTTCCACTTCCATGCTTCCCACCCTCGAAAAGTAAAACCATAAGCTCTGGAATTTCTAATTTCAAATTTCTAATTCCTAATTCCTTATTTATATATTCGTAGAGAGGAACATCGGATGCCCTTGCCGCAGCTCTACAAAGCGCAAGCGAGACTGAGAGCATGCTGTTGGCACCCAACTTTGACTTATCAAAAGTTCCATCAAGCTCAATCAGAGTTTTATCGATGGTTGCTTGGTTGCAAGGGTTTAACCCTTGTAGCGCTTTATTAATAGGTTTTTGGATATTTTTAACTGCTTTATCTGCAGAAACAGTCTTCGCTTCAAAGCCGGAAACGGAAACTCCGGAGGGGACCGAGGCCCGAGCGACTGTACCATCCTTAAGCTCGACACGAGACTCTACCGTCCAGTTGCCGAAAGAATCCAAAATCTTTTTTGCCGAAACTTTTTTAATCATCGCTATTACAATATTACATCACACACTCTGCGTTGACAACTCCCAACTATTAGCTTAACATTAGAGAGGGACTCTGCCCATGGAAATAGAACGACTAAAACATTACCGCCGGCAGGTTGAGGTTGCCATCTGGTTGTTGATTATCATCACCGCGGCCGTCATCCGCTTTGTCCCCATTCCGGTTATTGTCCAAAACCAGGTAATTCTTACCAACCTCATTGCCACCACCGCCGCTTTCACCTTTGTCTACTACCGTCTCTTCTTTCCCCGCTTCGAGAGTGCCGCCATGACTTTGGTAACCACTATCACCTTCGCCCTGATTGTTGCCGCCACCGTCCACTTCTCCGGCTCCCTAACCGGAGTGTTCTTTCCCCTGCTTTTTGTCCCCCTGATGGTTTCGGTGACGATGCTCGGGGCCGAAGCCTTTCTGATCATCCTCGGCGTCGAAATCGCTTTTATAATCTTCGAAACTTACTTCTTTCAGCTCGACCTCCTTTCCTTTAGTTCCTACCGCCGGCATTACCTGACCAATATAGGCGCCTTGGTTTTGGTCGCCCTCTTTTGTTATTTAAGTACTGCTGAATTCTTCCGTCGCGAGGCCGAAAGAAGAAAAATTGAGGAACTAGCCGACGAGCTTTCACGTCGAAAGAAACAGGACGAAGCAATCCTCCGCTCTATTGGTGATGGTGTTTTTGCCGTGGACAAAGATTTAAAGATCGTTCTTTTTAACAAAGCCGCCGAAAAACTGACCGGTTGGAAAGCCAAAGAGGTAATGGGCAAAACCTGCCGGGAAATTTTTCAGTTCAAGGACCAAAAAGGTGAGGTTATCTGCAGCAAGGCCTCAACCTGCCTGGCCCAAAAGTGTTTCCGCACCGAAAGAGTCTTCTCCCAAGGCCCCCTCAGGGCCTCCGGCAAAGACGGCAGCGAGGTGATACTTTCCGAAACGACTTCTCCAATCAAGGACCAGCGAGGTGTGATCATTGGCGCCGTTTCCGTTCTCAAGGATGTTTCCGAAAGAAGCCGGCTCGAGGAGATGAAGGTTGATTTCGTCTCCTTAGTTTCCCACCAACTCAGAACACCAATTTCTGCTGTTAAAGGTTACCTCTCTTCGCTTCTCGAAGGCCGAACGGGCGGGCTGACCGAGGAGCAAAAACTCTATATTGAGCGGGCCTTCACCTCCAACGAACGGCAGTTGGAAATCATTGAATCGCTTCTAAATATCTCCCGAATTGAAAAAGGAAAGGTTGAACTGACACCGGTTGAGTTTTCCCTCGTTGAGCTGGCCAAAGAGGCCGCCGCCGGTTTTTCAAAAATGGCCGCAGAAAAAGGTCTGGAGCTCAAAGTTTTGGAACCAGCCGAGGAGATGCCCAAAATCCGTGCCGACCGCGAGAGAATCCGGGAGGTTCTAGAGAACCTCTTGAGTAACGCGATTAAGTTCACCCAAGAGGGGGGTGTAGCTGTTTCTTTCGAAAAAACCAAAACCGAGGTCGTCGTTGCCGTCGCTGACACCGGTGTTGGCATTCCTACCGAAGCGATTGAGAAACTTTTTACCAAGTTTTACCGTGTTGGTCAGGCGCCGATGACAGAGTCCGAGGGCACCGGCCTCGGTCTCTACATTGCCAAATCTTTGGTAGAATTACATGGAGGAAAAATTTGGGTTGAATCAGAGGCGGGGAAGGGGAGTACTTTTTACTTTAGTTTACCAATATGACTTTTGTTAACATTCTTACCACTACCACTACGGCTCTTTCTATAGTCATCCATACTACCTTAATTTTTTTAATTCTTCGCAAAGATTCTAAAAGCTGGCTCAACCGCTCTCTAGCCCTCTACCTACTTTCTTTGCTCGGTCTTCAGCTTGCTGGGGGTACTATCGTACTGAGACCCGACCCCAACCTTTCCCTTTTACTCTACCGCTCAGGCATCTTTCTTCTCCCCACTCCTTTTCTTTTTTACACCTTCGTCCAAAAGCTCTTAAAGAAGAAAGTTCCTAAATGGCTGGTTCGAGGAGCAGCTTTGTTATACGCTCCCTCTGTTGTTCTCAATTTCCTTCTGCCTGGAATTTTAATCAAAGATGTTGTTTGGAGTGAAACAGCCCAATTTTACCTCATGGTTCCGAATGTGGCTGGAGTCATAAGTGCCCTCCCTTTTTTCCTTCTCCCTTTTTTTGTCGCCGCTTTTAACCTCTTAAGAGCGTACCGCTATTCAAAATCGGCGATTGAGCGGAACCGCTACAAACATCTCTTTTTGGGGATACTACTTATTCCAATCGGTTTTATTGCAGTCTTGCTTCCCCCCTTACGCTCTTACCCTGTAGACATGGTGGTGATGAGTATAAGTGTGACCCTTTTTGCTTACACTATTCTTAAGTACCAACTTTTGGATATCACCGTCATCATCCGCAAGGGTCTCTTGTACTCGATTCTGACAGCGGCGGTGACGGGAATCTATCTTTTCTTCTCCCTCCTTCTCCAACTCATTTTCCAAAGAGCTGAAGTACCGATTTCGATACCGGCGATTGTTTCGACCGCTCTGGTTGTGGCTTTAGTCTTTCAACCACTACAAAACGCCACCCAGAAGTTTATCGATAAGGTCTTCTTCCGCCGCAAATATGATCCCCAGAAATTTGTTTCTCATCTTTCGGAGGCTTGCGCCTCAACCTTGGATCTGAAGATGCTAACCGAATCTCTGGTTAACTCTGTTTTAGAAACTCTGCAAGTTGGTAAGGCTGGTCTCTTTCTTGTCAAGAGAGGAACCAACCGCCTACACTTAGCTTTTTCCAAAGGATTAGAAGAAGAAGCCAAGCAAATTGTCTTCACCACAGATAGGCCGCTGGCTCAGTTCCTTAACCAATCAGACGATGTCCGGCTAGTTTATGACCTTAGGGAGAAAAAGATTCCTCTTGAAGAACTAGACCAACAAGGCCTGGAACTTTTTGTTCCCCTCCGCAGTCGGGAAAAACTCCGGGGGGTTTTGGCTTTAGGACCAAAGCTTTCCGAAGAATTGTATTCCCTTGAGGAACTCAATCTCCTGCAAACCGTTGCCGACCCCGCCGCCTTAGCTTTGGAAAATGCCCAACTCTTCACTCAGATCAAAGAAGAAAAAGAGAGGGTTGAGAAGCTGCTTGAAAGTGAAAGGTAGGTGTGGTATCCTCCTTGTAGGATGACAGAAGGACAGACAAATCCCGAAAAGAAAAAAATCCTGATCATCGAAGACGATTTTTTCGTTCGCGACCTTTATGACCGCGAGTTGAGTCGCGAGGGGTTTGAGATCGAGACTACGGTTGACGGACCGGGGGGCTTGTTGAAAGCCGTTGAAGGCAAATATGATCTTATTCTTCTGGATATTATGCTGCCGAAGATGAGTGGGTTGGATGTTTTAAAGACTTTGAAGGAAAAAGACGAGACCAAAGATATTCCCGTTGTTCTCCTGACCAACCTTGGCCAAGATAGCGTCATCCGCGAGGGCTTCTCTCTCGGCGCCGCGGGGTATCTGATCAAAGCCGCCTACACCCCTACTCAGATTATTGAAGAGGTCAAAAAGTTTTTGAAAGAAAGCGGCAATAGCTAAGAAAGCTGTCACTTCTTTTTTACTACCAAATCCTTCTCCGCCTCGTAAATAAGCTGGCGGGTTTGGGCGATGACGTCGGGGTTAATGGAGATAGAAGTGATGCCCCACTTGACCAGCTTCTTGGTCAGTTCCGGAAAGTCCGACGGCGCCTGGCCGCAAATTGAGGAAGTAAGTTTCAGTTTGCGGCATTTTTTGATCGTTTGTTCGAGCATCCACAAAACGGCCGGATCCAGTTCGTTAAAATCTTTAGCAATTTTCTCGTTATCGCGATCGACCCCCAGAGTCAACATTGTCAAATCATTGCTCCCAATCGAAACCCCATCAATCCCCACCTTGGCAAAATCTTCAAGGATGACTACATTTGAAGGTACTTCAACCATCATCCAGAGCTTGAATCGTGACGAGCGCCTTAGTCCTTCTTCAACGATAATATCCTTGACTTTCCGCAGCTCATCAACCGTCCGCACGAAGGGAACCATCAAAATCAGGTTGCGGAAATCCATCTTGTTTTTGACGCGCTTGAGAGCTTTGAGTTCCAGCCGAAAAACATCATCATCAATAATGTAGCGCAACGCGCCACGAAAACCGATAAACGGGTTTGCCTCTTCGGCCTCATATTTTTTGCCGCCTTTGAGATTTCGGTATTCGGAAGTTTTAAGGTCAGTCGCTCGGTAGACGACGGGGCGAGGTGAGAAGGTCTGACAGAATTTAGCCACGTCCTCAGCCAATTGATCGACAAAAATCTTTGACTTACCTTCATCGATTAACTTCCTCGGATGGACACCAATTTTGGCAATCACAAATTCGGAGCGCAGCAACCCCACACCGTCAACATTTTGCGCGGCAATCCTAGCTGCTGCCTCTGGTTCGGAAAGATTAACGTACAACTTCGTCGCGGTCTTGCGTGCTGACTGCTGAAGAGCTAAAGAGCTAAGGAGCTGTTTCATTTCCTCCGGCGAAACTTGACCCTGATAAACCTTACCCGAAGAGCCATCAACCGTGACAATTTCGCCCGATTTCAACATCGAGGTTGCGTAACGGGCCCCAATTGCACAGGGGATTCCCAGCTCCCGTGAGACAATCGCCGCATGCGAAGTTCGTCCACCTTTATCGGTGACAATCGCCACCGCCCTTTTCATCGCCGGGACAAAATCGGGGGTGGTCATCGAAGTGACCAAAACATCGCCTTTCTTAACTTTGGCAATCTGTTTCGCCGACGGAACTATCTTGACCGGACCGCTGGCCACCCCCGGCGAGGCCCCGGTTCCCGTCAACAAAACCTTCTCGTCAACGACATCCTCTCGCACCTCCCATTTCTCAATTCCCACTTCAATAGTCGTTACTGGCCTTGTTTGCACAATCCAAATCTTCTTTTGGGCAAAGCCCCATTCAATGTCCTGGGGGAACTTGTAATGCTTTTCGATTTTCTTACAGATTTCCGCTAATTCAACAATTCTTTGGTTAGGGAGCTTTTGTTTGCTACCCTTGCGGCGCGAAACTTTCCTTTCGCCTTGACGAATCAACTGAAACTCTTGGCGAACGATTTTTTTGTCCACAATTTCCAAAGTTTTCTTGTCAACCAGATACTGGTCGGGGGTCAGTTTACCAGCAACGACGACCTCACCCAAACCGTAGGCCGCTTCGATGGCGATGCGGTTGGGATTGGAGGTTAAAGGATCAACTGTAAAAACTACTCCGGAAACTTCAGAATCAACCATCTTTTGCACCGGAACGGCGATGCCAATTTTGTAATGGTCAAAGCCCTTCTCTTCACGGTAGAAAATTGCCCGAGCGGTAAAAAGTGATGCCCAGCAACCTTGAACGGCTTTGAGGAGTTTTTCTGCTCCTTCAACATTGAGAAAAGTTTTCATCTGACCGGCAAAAGAGGCCTCGGGGAGGTCCTCGGCGGTTGCCGAGGAGCGAACGGCAACCAGCTCATCGTGAGTTCCCGAAAGTTTCTGGTAGGCCTCTTTGACTTCGTTTGCGGTTTCCGCCGGCATTTTAGCCGCAATAATCGCCGCCTGAATTCTTTGTGAGGCCCGTTTGAGTTTTTTAGAATCATGAACGTCGAGGTCCTTGAGTTCGGTTTTGAATTTGGCCTTCAAACTTGATTTCTTGACAAAGTCAAAATAGGCCTTCGCCGAGACGATAAAACCCGGAGGAACAGGAATCCCCACTTTAAGCATTTCGCCCAAATTAGCGCCCTTACCTCCAACCAGAGGAATATCTCTTCTAGAAACTTCGTCAAACCACAAAATTGTTTTTTCAGATTTTTTCAATTTTCTCCTCCACAACCTTCTTTACCGCCTCGACACTTGGCTTCAAAATATTGTAAGGTTTAATCTCTTCAGGATTTGAAATTAATGTTTGACGCAACGCACTCGACCACGCCTCGCGCAAACAGGTGTTCCAGTTAACTTTGACCACACCGGCCGCGACTGCCCCTTTAATCTCTTCGGCTGACTTTGAGGAGCCATCATGGAGAACCAAGGGAGTATCGACCAATTTGTGGACCTGTTCTATTTTGTCAATCTCGGTGACATCTTCAGAGTTGACAATTTTAAAAGGGGCCAAAAGATCAGGGTTAGTTTTTTCGACAAACTCCGCCGCGCGGTCAAACTCGGTCAGTACCGCTTCAACAACAATGTCTTCACCGGCAAGCTTTTGTGCTTCGTTGACGAACTCAACACTTTCGTCAAACCCCAAACTGACCTTGGAGCCACCAGCCAAAAACGAGGCATATCCTGCGTCAAGAGCGGCTTTGATAATCTCCAAATTGTCAGCATGATCAAGGTGGAGGGAAATGGAAATCTCTGACCGCTGGCCTAAGGCCTTAGCAATCCCGACGGCAACATCGAGGCCGAGGAACTTTGCCTCGCTCATCGAGGTTTGGAGGATCACGTCCCGTCCCAAATCCTCACACACCTCAACAATCGCCCGAGCGACGTCGGCGGTAGAAAAATTGAAAGCAGGAACGACTTTGTTCTTTGATAAAAGTTCTTTAGTTGCTATGAACATAGTTTGGGTTTGGGACTGTCTTAATCTCCCCGTTCTCATCTTCGATAACGTACTGCGCAAAACCTTTCTTCTCTTTGATCGGCTCGTAATCGTTGACGGTGGTTTCCGCGTCCGGTGGGCAGTCGTCAGTTGTAACCAACGGCCCGTCGCCGGTGTTAATCATCGTATGAGCATAACCTGAAGGAATAGTAATACTTTGACCGAGCTCAAGGTCTAAAAGCTTGACATCACTAACATCACGGTTCTGAATCAGCATCTTGCCCCCACCAAAAAGAACTTTATAAGTTTCCGAACGATCGTCTTTATGATAGTGGCCGTGGGTCTTGGTAAACTCCCGCCCAATTTTTCCGGGAACCAAAACGGTAATGTTCGGCTTGCCCCGAATCATTACATAAACGCTTTCCGGACCCTCGGCCTCGGGGTCCATCAACACATCACGCATATCCTCCAGCTTTCTAATTTTAACTGCTGATGTTTGTTTTAGCATCGTTGATCCACTTCTGATCGAGGTCAGGATACTTCTTCAACTCCTCTGCCACAATCCCAATCATTTCCAAAACCTTTTCTTCAGTGTCGGCTTCGAATCTCAACGAAAGATAGGGACCGGTGTTTTTGGCCCGAACCAAGAACCAACTTTTTTCGTCAAGTTTAGCCCGTACCCCGTCAACTTCTATCGTATCATATTTTTTCGAAAAACTATCACAGACTTCCTCAACTAGCTCAAACTTCTTCTCGTCAGGGTAGGGGAAGCGGATCTCCGGCGTGTAAAAAGATCTAGGGAACTCGGAAATAAGCTTAGATAAACTTTTCCGGGACTTTGAAAGAATTTCCAACAAACGGGCGGCGGCGAAAGTAGCGTCGTCGAAGCCAAAAAAATTATGGTTGATGTGAATATGTCCTGCAGCCCCCACCGCCAAGAGAACCTCGGGATCCTCAAAAAGTTTTTGGCGCAAAAAGGAGCGGCCAACGGGAGATATCTCAACCTGCCCGCCGGCATCTTCAACCACTGTCTTGAAAACCAACAGAGACTTGGCATCACAAATAAATTTTTTCTTTTCCGAAAAAAACTTACGAAAACCCCCCAAAATATCCCTAGCGATCACCGCAGCAATTTTTTCGGCGGGAACATAATTCCCCCCATCATCGACAACGCCAAGACGGTCGCCATCGGCATCGAAACCGATTCCAAGATCGTGGTCCCGATGCACAACTATCTCCTCAAGATCTTCTAAGTTCTCGGGTACAGAGGGATCGGAACCACCATGAAAGAACTCACCTAAAGGCTTACAAGCGTAGCGAAAAACTTGGCAACCTAGCGCCTCAAAGATATCCGGGGCGGAGTTGCCTGTAGCACCATCACCACAATCAACGGCAATCCTTAAGGAGCGTGACAGCTTGATTCGTCTTAAAATCTCCGCCTCATACTCGTCAAAAATATCTTGCTTTGTCAGCTGCCCGCGGCCGGAGATAAAATTTTCGTCCTCGACCAGCTTTTGAATTTCTTTAAGCTCATCACCGGCAATGTGAAGAACCTGCTTTTTGCAAAGTTTAATTCCGTTGTACTCCACCGCGGCGTGGCTTCCGGTGATGATCGCCCCACCATCGAAATCAAATTTGATAATCGAGAAATAAAGCATCGGGGTCGTGGTCAAGCCGAGGTCAATGACATTAACACCTGTCGAGAGGACGCCGCGGATAAAATCTGTGGCTAAAGGCCGTGAGGACTCGCGATTGTCACGGGAAACGGAAACCTGCTGACCGCCTTCGCTCTTGATATGGCTCCCAAAGGCCTGACCAATTGCCTCAACAACTTCGGGGGTCAAACTCTCGCCAACTTTACCTCTAACATCGTAAGCTCTAAAAATGGCAGGATCAATTTTCATTCTTTTGGCGATAATCTTCAATTGCCTCTTTAATCGCCTGGGCAGCTAAAACCGAGCAGTGCTTTTTGACCTCCGGTAGACCGTCCAAAGCCTCAACGACGGCCTGGTTGGAAAGTTCCTCGGCTTCGGCCAGCGGCTTACCTTTAATCATCTCCGTCGCCATCGAAGAAGTGGCAATCGCCGCTCCGCAACCTAAAGTTTGCACTTTAACATCTTCCACATATTCTTCGTCGTCCTTCTTACCAACCTTGATAAAAATTTTCATGATGTCACCACAGATAGGATTACCAACGGTG
Source organism: candidate division WWE3 bacterium (assembly GCA_030619715.1). GTDB lineage: Bacteria > Patescibacteriota > WWE3 > JAUXAW01 > JAUXAW01 > JAUXAW01. The sequence goes on along the minus strand of JAUXAW010000003.1, from coordinate 18,574 downwards.
CCGACACCCACATCCGGACCCTCGGGAAGCGACCCGATGTTACGAGGGTTTTCAAAATGTTCCAAAACTTTGTCGGAATAGAATTGCTTCATCTTACTTCGGTGCTATTTCCCTCAAGCGCTCAATAATCGGGGGCAGCTTTTCCAGCACATAATCGATGTCTTGCTCCGTCGTCTGCTTTCCCAGGGAAAACCGAAGAGAGCCGTGAGTCAGCTCCTGCGAAATACCCATTGCTATCAAGACATGGGATGGTTTCGAAAGAGGCGTGGTGCAAGCTGATCCAGAGGAGGCCGCGATTCCTTCTCGATTCAAACCCAACAACATCGCTTCCCCCTCAGCACCGTCGACGACAAAACTGGCAATGTGCGGTGCTCTTTTTTCCGGATGCCCGGTCAGTTGTACTCCTGAAATCGCTAGGATCCCATCGATTAGTTTATCTCGAAGTTTTTTAACCCTCTCCGCTGGAAGTTTATCCTGAGCGTAAGCGAAGGACTGAATCGCCGCCCCAAGTCCCACAATTCCCGCCACATTTTCCGTCCCCGCCCGCATGCGGTGTTCCTGCCCGCCCCCGTCCTGCTGGCGGATAATCGGCGTTCCTTTTCTGATGTAGAGAACGCCGACGCCTTTAGGACCGTAAAACTTGTGGGCGGATAAAGACAGAAGGTCAACGCCTAGTTTTTGCACATCGCAGTCAAGAAACTGAATTGCCTGGACGGCGTCGGTGTGAAAGAGAACACGATTATTGATTGATTTTAAGAGCTTGCCAATTTCCGCAATCGGTTCGATCGTGCCAACCTCGTTGTTGATATATCCTACGGAAACCAAAGCAGTATTATCTTTAATCGCTTTCTTAACATCCTCGGGATCAACAAGACCATATTTGTCAACCGGAAGCCAGGTTACCTCCACCGCCCCAGTTCTTTCCAGATGCTTGGCCGTATCCAAAACGCCATGGTGCTCGATCGAAGAAACGATAATATGGCATTTCTGGGCTTCGATGACACCTTTAAGCGCCAAATTATTTGATTCCGTCGCACAGCTAGTAAAGATGATTTCCTGCGGTTGGCAGTTTAGAAAATTTGCAACCTGCTCACGGGATTGATCGATGGCGGCTCTTGCTTCCTGCCCCCAAGAATGAATCGATGAGGGGTTGCCAAACTTTTCCTTGAGAAACGGCTCCATCGCCGCAAAAACTTGGGGCTCAACCGGAGTCGTCGCCGCATAATCAAGATAAACTTTTTTCTTCACAACGATCTAAGTATATCACAAGGTTGACTTTGAGGGGGAAATGGGGTAGGATAAAGAGCACTGGCCTTTGACGCAACCAGAGGTTTTGGGACTGTAACTCAATAGGCAGAGTACTGGCCTTTTAAGCCAGAAGTTGAGGGTTCGAGCCCCTCCGGTCCCACCATCCTTCGACAAGCTCAGGATTAGGTCCGCCCGCGGCGGGCCTTTTTGTTCGCCCTTCCGAGAATTTCGCCAATGGCGAAATACCGCTTATTTATCCTGAAGTCTATATTTCAATTACTGTGGTACACCTGAGGAATTATAACTTCGATGCAGGGGGTTTGCTTGGTCTGGCGTCAACAACGACGCATTGAATATTCTTTTTAGTTTTTTCCTCCACCTCTTTTAAGATTCTCTCAATTTTTGGAATTCTATTTTTGAAATCAATGTCTCTTAACCCTATCACAAGATAGATCCCATCTTGGACATCCTCGGCCTTTAGGTATTCAGGAAGCTGCTTTTCTAAACCATGCCAAAAGCGGGAGCTTTTCGATAACTTGACTTCAATCACAACCTTCCTAAAGAAGCCGTTAGAAAACTTGAAGTCAACAGGACCTCTACCAATGTTAACTTCTTTTGATATATCAAAGTTGTTATCTCTGGCATATTGGGAAGCGACTGCGAGGAGAAGCAATTGGCCTGCTGTTTCCCCCCTACTACTTCCATCGTCGTTCCAGAGAAGCTTACACCCTCCTCTAAGCTCAACAAATAACCTGTACTCTTTAATTATTCTCTGAATGAGATCTAAAAACTCTTTATGATTTTTAGGGGGACCAAGTTTTAGCGGATTGTCTTCTGCGTAGCGCACACCTGATTGGTACCACTTGTGTAAGAACTTTGGATCTTTTGTTAAATTATACGGCGTTCCTCTTTTCTCTTCCGCCCAAGCTATATATTTTTCAACCAAATCCGGGGCCCGTCTAGCAATGCTAACAATTGTTTTCTTGTCAACTCTTCTTTTAATTTCCCAGCTTAATTCGCGTCGCAACCTTTCGTTTTCGCAAACAAATATATAGTCCCAAAAATCGTGGGGGTTAATTGTTGGCAACGTATTTAAAAACTTTTCAGGAACAAGTAGTATCGGTTTTTGATCGTCAGGATTGATTGGCAGCTTACAAACTTCACTATCGAGCCATTTAATAAATTTGAAGCTAAACGAGGAATGCCTAAGTCTTGTGGGGACTTGGGTAATGTTATGCCTTTTACAAACGCCTTGAGTAAATGAGATTAATTCGCTTTTTAAGATATTGGCAGCCATATCGCTGATCCTATCTGCTCCAATCCCCTCACTAAAAATACTAAGTTCTTCAAAATGCTCGATTTTCTCTATACCCCTTTCGATAGAGTTCCAGACTGCATCTGCCATTGACTTCGCAAAAATTTTTGCGGATCCGAGACCTTCTATACCTCCTTTCGTATACCCCAGGCGCAGCTCAGCCACCTCAGGAAATAAGAGAAGGTCGAGTGCTTTTAAATAATTTGATCTGGTAGGCTCCCCGCCTGATGATGCTATTAACTTAAAAACTATATTGAAGAATTTAACAAGCTTTTCATGAGCGTTATCAAAAGGAGGGGTTCCGTATTTAAAAACCAAGAAGGGATCAATAAAAAGTTTAGTATCAAAGGCCAATAGTGGATCAAACCACGAATCGCGCTCATCTCTCTTTATGCTAAATCTTTCGGAAAACAACATTCCAACTCTCCTATAATTTTAATTTTTCAAATCGCGGTAACCGTGCTTGATTGTAGGTAGCGCTTCCAATTTTCATTTCAAGATCATCCCTAATTCTTTGAAGCTAGCTTCAAGACCTTTCGACTGAGAGACGATTGGATCGTCGGGTTTGATCCACTTGTATGCTTTTGATTCGTTTTCGTCAATCTTTAATTGAGAGGTGCCACTGACTTTTATGAGGGAGGCGATGATTACCCATCGTTTTCTATTTATATCAACCCAAAAGGGCTCGGTAGTTTTGACGATTTCTCCTTCAAGATTGGTTTCTTCTTTTAACTCTCTTAAAGCGGCTTCTTCGGCGGACTCTCTATCCTGAATAAAACCGGTGGCAAAATTCCACAGACCCGGATCCGATCGGTGATTGGCTCTTTGGAGGACTAAATACTCGCCAGCATTATTAACCGCAACGGCGTGGACGGTAACGAAAGTTTTCATGTTAAATTGATTTTACCAAATTTTGGAGGTTGGGGAGGGCGAGGTTGGGGGACCCGACACCAGCCAGAGGCAGGTAGACGGGTAAAAATTTGCGAGAACTCGCATTGTGAGAAATAAAAGAGGACAGCGAGGAAAGTATCCTTGCTGCCCTCGGGTCTTGAGCTCGTGAAAGCTCACTCGGCATCGTTCTCTGCTTCCTTCTCTGGCGGTTTTGTGGCTCTCACGACAGCATCGGGATAGTCCGGCGCACAGAACTTTGTCGGTTGTCGTGGGATTTTCCCGAGCAAACCTTCGTAGTAAGCGGCGCTTATAGCTGACCTGATCGACTCGCTCATCCCCTCTTTTCCGCGCGCTTTGCTATATCTGGTCATCCGGGGAACGAGCATATCTTCATACTTCTCCAGCAGCAGCTTTGCTAGCTCTGAACCTGAGAGAGGCCCCTTTTCTTGGGTGATTTCGAGTGTTTTTAGGGTTACAATGGCACGGAGCGAACCCTTACCCAGAGAGCTGAAGCTTTCTCCGCACCCATTGCACGTGTACCTCTTTTTGCTGGTTTGCTCGAGAATGCCACCACAAAAGGGACATGCGCCTTTTGCTTCATTCATGTTGTCTATCTCCTTTCTTGACCTAGAGTGTGTAAGACACGTGGTTGTTGTAGTGGTGCAGAAGCAGTCTAACAGTTGGCCCTATAAAAGTCAAGGAGTACCTTCACTAAGTAGAGGGGAAATTTGCGACCCACCAAAGGCGGGCAGGCGACTCGCAAAATGAAAAAGCCGCCGGCGGGTTTCATCCGTCAGGCGGCTTTAAGGTTTCTCGACTTGTACGATAGTGTAAGGGTAACCTTTGGGGTAAACGGTTCCGTCTGATTGAAGTTTTATACTTCCACTGCACCAAGAGAAGTTACAAAAACCCACCTCTTCTAACTTGCTTTTATAGTGTTGCTGCCAATTTTCTGGTGGTCGGCGCAGATTGAAAGCAAGCACGCCCCGAGACTTCAAGACACGGCACATCTCACTAAAGGGTTCAAAGCTCTGGAGGTAATGGGCCACGAAAGATGCAAAAACGCCATCGAAATAATCATTAGGGAATGGGGTGTTAAAGCCGTCTATTTTATGTGCCTCGATACCCTTTTGCTTAGAGATTGCGACCATTTTGCTGGAGATATCAACCCCACATAAGTGTATTGATTTTGCCGAGTATTCTTCCCTTACCACCTCGGTTGACAGGCCCACCCCCACACCAAAATCCAGAATTGTTGCCGCGTCCTCGTCCTTAGGGATTACAGCCCGCAATAAGAGAGAGATAATTGCTTTGGTGGCTTCTGTCAGTACAATCTTGTGATAGATGGGAGCGACACTATCGAAAAATCGGGCCAGCTCGTCAATCGTTGCATACTTAGGAACATAGTAGGTTCCAACTTTCCGTGAGAAAGGTTTATTGTTAATCCGAATCTCCAATGGCAGGTCGCGATAACTTACGCCTTTGAGCAAAGCCTGAACGTAGGTAGGGGATTGGTCTATTTTCCTCCCTTTTTCTAAGGCCGCAAAAGTCTGCTCTCCTTGCTGATTTTTAACGCAGTGGAAAACGATACCGTCAACTATTATATGCTCTGGAAAATTGAGTTTAGAAGAAATAGTAATTGTTTCCACAAATGAAACTTCCCTCCGGTATTTCAAAGTATAATGTAGATGTGTGTTGGGCGTCAAACCAAGGCTTCTCCACCCCAGTGGGGCGAAGAAGGAGAAGGGGGATAAATCAAAATAGATTGAGGTAGGATAAGAGAGGAAAAGGGCTGAAAGCCATCAAGGATCGCTCCCGATAGCTGCCAGCCCTGGCAGGAATTACTCTATGGAAAGCCAGCATCCCCGTGCGAAATCCCATCCTGCGTCTGGGGGCGGAGGGAGCTGCTGTGTCACCACAATCTTACCCTCCCCTTCAATTTTCCTTCTCCTCTCCTTGATTCTTTTCCACTTGAGATCTTCAAAGTTGCCGAAAATTAGCTTCTCTTCCGGGTAAGTGAAGCGAATGGGATCCTGGCAGTCCCAGACTTGGCAAAGCTCCCTCCCTTCTTCCTTTGCTGGATCTGGATAGAGGATTGCCACTCTGACCAATCCCTTTCTAAACTTCCCGGAGAGGTCGCCCTCTTCAGCCTCCTCCCCAAGATCAATGACCCTAAAGCGAGACTCAATGGCGGTGACCGGAAGATCACATCCTGGCACATCAATGATGATGTAAGCTTCCGTATCAGAGAGGAGTGCTGCTGGTTTGGGGTGGATAAGACAGGGAATCCAACAACCCAAATCTTCCCTCACCGCCTCTTCCAAGGTTTCAGCTTGAGACTCGTACATCTTTCCCTCCTTTTCTTAGACTGTGTGAGCAGCTTGACCTACCGCTCAATTGTGGTTGATGTAGGTGTACTACATAGATGATACTATAATCTCTTGAACGGAAAGTCAACAGGCAAAAAGCTTTTTGGGTAGAAGAGGGGAAATTTGCGAGAACTGGCAACTTTAGCCAGTTTGCTAACTAACCGAGAGAGCTACCCGGAAACCCATACTTGAATAACGATCTTCAGGCATATCAGCGAAGCGAAAGGCGCAACGGACAAATCCTTCATCTCGCTGGAAGGTTCCACCCCTTCCCACTCTTCGAGTTCTTGGGGAGGGGTCTTCTCGACCGTCACTCGGATCATACGGGTATTTAAACTTTGAGGGCCAAGGCTCCGTCGTTCCAATGGTCGTGCTGGTCCACTCCAAAACATTACCCATCATATCCGAGCAGCTGTAGGGACTCTCGTCCTGCGGTGAGTACTTCCCAACCGGTGCTGTGTCACCAACGATGTTTTTGCAATTACAGAGCCTTTCGTCCCACCCGTTCCCCCAGGGCCAAATCCTGCCATCTGTTCCCCGCGCCGCTTTCTCCCACTCCGCCTCGGTTGGCAAATGATATTTGTCTCTAGTCGCTTTTGAAAGCCAAGCGCAGAAGGCTCGAGCATCGTCCCAAGAAACCATTACCACCGGATGGCTCCCTTTGTCTTCAATGGTGCTTTCTGGGCCGTGAGGATGCTGCCAGTCGGCCCCTTTGACTTTTTCCATCCTTCCGGCGAAGTGAAATCCCCACCCCTCTCTTTCGGCGGTAGTTTCGTAACCAACAGCTTTAACAAAATCTGCAAATTGTTCACTAGTAACAGGATATTTGGAAATCTGGAATTTGGGAAGGAAGATGCTGTGCTGTGGGATCTCTCTTTCAAACAAGCGGCGGTCGGTCTCTGGGTACTTCCGGACAAGCTCCTCGAACTGTTTCTTGGTGGTTCCCATCAAGAATTCCCCGGCGGGTATGGTGACCGTTTGAAGATTGGGAACTTTCGTCATAGTTAAAGTTTAACATAAAAGATAAGGCCTCGGCTGTCCGTTAGGGGAAATTGGCGGGAACTCGCAAAATTCAAGGCCTAAACCTCAATTCAGTCCCACGGGGTAATTTCGTGGCTGATGATAGTCTCGCTGTCCGAGAAAGTGAAAACGGCTTTAAGTCTTTCACCCGCCAACACCCTCGGAAGCCAGAACTCATCATCGGCCCACATTGAGTCGTATGGCACATCGTCATAGATGTACCACTGTGGTTTCATCTCCTCCGACTCGGTCGGTTCTCCTCTCCAGCTTTTGGCGAAAAAGACGTGGACTTCTTGATTCCAATCTTGGGATTCTGGATCGGCGGTAAAGTAGAAAGTCAAAACCGCAACTTCCTCAAGCTCAATAACCTTAACACCAATCTCCTCAGCAGTCTCCCTTCTGGCCGCTTCCTCGACGGACTCGTCATCGACCTTTCCACCAACACCGTTCCACTTTCCTTGGCCGAAACCCCTTTTCTTCATTGCCAAGAGTACCTCTTGGCCGGCGTCTGTTTCCCGCAAAAGGAAACACAAAGTAGCTTTTTTCATTTTCCTCCTCTCATCTTCATCCCTTCTTCTCTAATTCTTCTAAAGAGTTAGGCAGATGGTCAATACCACCGAACTCCTTGATCACAACTGATTCAATCTTCTTTTTAAGTTCTGGTTTGATGTGGGTGTAGGTCATTTCTTTTTCTCCGCCGATGCTTTCGCAATCATCCTCAACTAAAATATCAGGCATTAGTTTTTCGGCAACATCTTTGTATTGCTCTCCTTCCTTGCGAAAGAGTAAATTATGATTATCTGGAAAGTTAAATTTTTCAAGAACATGCCTAATGTTAGCAACCTGTTTCGGTTTGGTTCGTGAGGTGAGATAAAAAATCTCTGCCCCTTGATTCTTCCATATCTGCAATTTTTTCACCGCATCACCATTGGGGATTCCTTCGGCAAAAAAGTGGTCAGAAAGCGGTCTTACTCTCTCTTTTGATTGTCGGACTCTCTGCTCTCGAGTTAAACCCTCAGCAGAGGTGTGCATCAGAATTGTTCCTTCGGTAAAAACGAGGATTTTCATACTACGATTTTAGCAGATTTTAGGGTTGGGGTGGTGGTGGGCGGGGGAGGGGACAGCTCGCAGGTTTTTCTCGTTAAAATCCTTAAGAAACTTTGTGAACTCCCCTTGGGCCGCAAGGCTTTTTATTCTTTCCACTATTTTTTGTTTTTTGAGGGGTTTCTGCTGAGCGAAATAAAAGATATTGTTTTTGACGCGGAGAGCGTAGCATTGAGCAAAAAGACGAGGGAACTCGAGCAGGAACTCTTTGTTTGTTTTCTCTTGCTTTTTGGTGTTTGCCCGGTTGACCAGGACGATGCCCTCGGGTTTGAGGAGCTTGATCACGTTGAGGTAAAACTCTAGACAACTACATCTGGGATCAATCTCATCGTCTTTGAAGGTATCGATTAAGATTAAGTCAAATTTTCTTGGAGTTTTCCTGACATATTCGGCGGCGTCCTGGACACAGACTTCCAGATTACTGTCGTCCAAATTAAAAAACCTTCTTCCCAAACTAACAACTACCTTGTCAACCTCAACGCCAACAATTCTTTCTATTTGATAGACCCGGTTTAAAAGTTTAACGGCCACACCGACTCCCAACCCTAGGATACAGACGTCTTCCACTTCGTCGGGTTTGGGGGCAAAAAGGGGAGCGAGCAAGAAATAATCCCAGACTGTCCCCAAGAGCCTTCTGCCCGGCCGGTAAGATGACTGGACATGCTTGTTTCCCGAAATTAGACTGATTGCCCCTCGTTTCTCGCGAACCTGGAGAGTGGTGTATTCCGAGGTCCCTTCGTAAAGGATTTTAGAAAAAATCATTTAGATAAGTCCAAACCTGGCCATAATTTTTAACGGGCATTTTGTAAAAGACCCGACAAATTCAACCTCCCTGCCCCCAAACTTTTTTTTGAATTCGGTTAATCCCTTCCACGATGTACGGGCACGGTACCGCGGATCGTAAATTCCGTCTAAATCCAAAATTCTGCAGCCCGCTTCCTGGGAAAGTTTTATTGACTCCCACATCAGCGAATAAGAAAAATGTTGGACTAAAGCTTCTTTGTTCGTGGCCATATAGATACCCACCGCCGCCTCGTCTCGACAAAGTGTGAGGGACCCTCCCAAAAGGTTTCCCTCTTTATACCCAAGAAGCAGTTTCAAATCGCTACCGAAGGCCTCCCAGCGCAATTTCAGCTCTTCGACCTTAGGGACGGGGTAACCTTTGGCCTTTCCCGCTTTTTGGAGCAGGGGGTAGAAATCCTCAAAATCCTTATCTCGGTGGAACTCACAGTCCTTCCCCCGGTTTTTTCTAAGATATCTTCTTACATCTTTCTTTGTCTGGGCCAAGAGTTTGTCCAAATCTAAACCTAAATTTATGTGGATCGTTCTGGTGGGGCAAAGAGCCCAGCGGGATTCTTCATAGCCAAAATTTTTTAGGCGCTCTAAGATTGCTGGTGTGCGTGGATCGTCCGTTGTCAGGTTTGGTTCGAGCTTAATGAGAAGGGCGCGATGTCTCTTTGCTACCTCATCTATTTTTTGCAAGGGAATTTGGGGGTCACACCGTTGAATTTTTATGACCGAACCGACGAGGGGAAGGTGCCGAATGAGAACGAAAGTGCCGTTGATTTTTTCTACAATCCAACCCAATTCCCCAAAGAAGTTGTTATATTCTATGTACTGACGATAATCCCGTGCCATCTAGCCTATTTTATCATAGTGGAAAGTCGAGACATTTTTTGATAAAGTATGTTCACATAAAGATGTTATTTCCTAATCTTGAAACTCTAAGACATAGTACATCGCACGTTTTGGCAACGGCGGTGGAGAAAGTTTATCCAAACGTTAAGTTCGGGATTGGGCCGGCGATTGAGAATGGGTTTTATTACGATTTTGAGTTTCCCCAACCCATCTCCGACGCCGATCTTCCTAAAATCGAAAGGGGGATGGAAAAAATCATTGCCCAAAAATTTCCGTTCGTGAAAAAAGAAGTTTCGGTGGGGGAGGGGAGAAAGATTTTCAAAGACCAACCGTACAAACTCCAGCTCATCGACGAGCTGGAAAAAACTCAAAACTCAAAATTCAAAACTCAAATCTCTGTTTATAAAATGGGGGATTTTGTTGATCTTTGTAAAGGACCCCACCTTAAAAACACTTCTGAAATTAAAGCTTTTAAACTGACCCACCTCGCCGGCGCTTATTGGCGCGGAGATGAGAAAAACCCAATGCTGACCCGCATCTACGGCACCGCCTTCCCGACCCAAAAAAAGCTTGACAACTATCTCAAACTCCAAGAAGAAGCCAAAAAAAGAGATCACCGCAAGATCGGTAAAGAGTTGGATCTTTTCTCCTTCCACCCCGAAGCCCCCGGCGACGTCTTCTGGCACCCCAAGGGTTACACCATCTTCAAGGAACTGGTCAAGTATTGGCGAAGAATTCACGATCGTGAAGGCTATGTCGAAGTCCGCACCCCAGAAATTTTGACCCGCGAGATCTGGGACCAAAGCGGTCACACCACTTTCTTTATCGAAAAGATGTATAGAGTCCTGACTCCCGATGCCAAAGAATGGAATATGGCAATCAAACCAATGAGCTGCGATGGCGGCATCTTAATCTACAAAAACCGCCCCCGCTCCTACAAAGAATTTCCTCTCAAAATGGGAGAGTTGGGGATGGTTCACCGCTACGAAAGCTCCGGCGAGTTGCATGGAATCCTAAGACCGCGAGAGTTCACTCAAGACGACGCCCACATCTACTGCACTCCCGATCAAGTCAAGGAGGAGCTTAAAAAGGTGATCGATCTTTGTTTTGAAATCTACGAAACCTTCGGCCTGGAAATCGATCGCATCGAACTCTCCACCCGACCGGAAAAATCAATCGGCTCCGACGAAATTTGGGAAAGGGCGGAAACGGTTATGCGTGAAGTTCTAAAAGAGAAAAGGGTTCCTCACCAAATCAACGAGGGGGATGGGGCCTTCTACGGACCGAAGTTTGACTTTTACCTTAAGGACAGCGTTGGCCGCACCTGGCAGTGTGGAACCATCCAACTAGACTTTGCTCAACCAGAAAACTTTGAGCTTGAGTACGTTACCACCGAAGGAACCAAGGAACAGCCGGTGATGATTCATCGCACCATTTACGGCTCGCTCGAACGCTTCCTTGGAATTTTGATTGAGCACTACGCCGGCGCTTTTCCCGTTTGGCTGGCACCGGTGCAGGTGGTCGTCATTCCGATTGCGGATCGACACGTTGACTATGCAAGGAGTGTGATCGAAAAGCTACTCGCTACTCGCTACTCGCTACGAGCTGATCTTGACGAGAGAGATGAGACGATGCAAGCGAAGATCAGAGATGCGCAGCTGCAAAAAATCCCTTATATGCTCATTGTTGGTGACAGAGAAATGAAAGCTGGAACCGTCTCGGAGCGTGGGAGATCCGGAAAGGACTACGGCCAAATAAAAGTTGACGAGTTTATTGTAAACATTAAGAAGGAAATCGAAGAGAAAACTATTAACTGACCCCTAACAACTATTGAAGTTGTCACCACATCCTTGCTTGGTGTATAATACCTTCGGAGGTTTGAAAAAGATAAAAAAGCGACATCCCCGGCTCAATCTACAAATTAAGGCTCCCGAAGTTCGTGTCATTGACCAAGACGGTAAGCAGATTGGCGTTTTGGCTTTGCCCGAGGCGCTGAAAAAGGCCAACGAGCAGGGTCTGGATTTGGTTGAAGTTGCCTCCAAAGCTACTCCACCGGTCGTCCGAATCCTGGATTTCAAGAAGTACAAGTTCATCAAGAAGCGGCAACAGCAGACGTCAAAGAAGAAAACTAAAACTTTAGGAATCAAAGAATTACGGTTTGGACCGAACATCGGTCCCAACGATTTGCAAATCCGAATCGAACGAGCCCGGGAATTTTTAGACGAAGGGAATAAAGTCAAAATCACCGTCCAGTTTCGGGGACGACAAGTGACCCATCCAGAAATTGGATTTGACAAAATCAGAAAGATGGTCCAAGCTCTGTCCGACGTTGCTCAAGTCGAACAGGAGCCGAGGAGAAAGGGGAAGTTTATACACGCGATCCTAGGACCAAAAACATAGTTCTAATGATTTATGCCTAAACTTAAAACGAAAAAGACAGCAGTAAAAAGATTTAAAGTAACCAAAAAGGGCAAAATCCTCCGCCGCCATGCCCGAACTTCCCATTTGCGTTCCAAGCAATCGGCGGCAAGGAAACGGAGGAAGAGTCGGAGCACCCGCGTTTCAAAGTCGAATAGAAGTAAGATTAAGAAGATGATCGGGAGATAGCTATGCCTCGCGTTAAGGGTGGCCCCAAGGGCCGCAGGAAACACAAGAGAATATTGAAGGCAACCAAGGGTTACCGCGGAACCCGGTCCAAGCTTTTTCGTCCGGCACACGAGGCCTATCTGCATGCCGGCGAATATGCCTTTGCCGGAAGAAGATTGAGGAAGAGAGATTTTCGCCGATTGTGGATTCAGAAAATAAACGCGGCCCTCAAGCCCTTTGATATTTCTTACTCTAAATTCATCAAGAAACTTAAAGACGCCAAAATTGAACTCGACCGCAAAAGTTTAGCCGAAATCGCCCTCAATGATCCGCAAACTTTCGAGAAGATTGTTGAAGAAGTCAAATGACAATCGCTCAAAAAACCCTCATCTTCCTCGATCTTTTTTGGCTTATCACTGGAACCCTCCGCTACCGGCGTGATAAGGATCCCCTCAAAGTTGCCGCCTTTCTTCTGTCCAAAGAAATGCTTTTCTCCGCCGCCCTCTTCGCCACTACCATTTACGTTTCCCTTCTGATTTTCTCAATACTAAGTTAACAAAAAAATGTCAGAGCTTAGCTCTAATAAAGCTCTGACAAAAGACAAGTCCGGAAAAGCGGTTGAGGTGTGTCGACCTCTAACGGCCCCGCTTTTAGCCGCTTCCTGCCCTTCAGGGTGGAGCTGACATTCACTTTTTGCCTCCTAGTTTGCTCTCCAAGTTTCCAAGCGACTTTCGAGGAAATGGACAAAGACATGCTCCTTCTCTCGACGAACTAGAGCAGGAACATAATTCCTCACAAGCCACTTCCCACCTGGTGTTTCAAACACCTTGTCCCAGACTTCCATCGCACAACCGTTCCCTACATCTTCCAGAAAAGTAGTGCGGAAGTCCAGTATCACCCCCTTGAGCCGTCCATTCGGGCTCTCGAGGCTTGTTGCAATGCGCTTGACTATCCGCTGTGCCCTCTGTCTCCTCTCTTTCAGCAACATCGCTCTCCTTTCTAGTAACTCCTACAGTACCCCCCTTTCGTTTTCAATGTTTTTAAGGGTAGGAAGATTCAAGCTAAATTATACCACACCCTTGCAAGTTTTGCTTTTAAAGGCAGTGTTGTGCTATTTTCTCATCGTTCTGAAATGACACGCTTGCGTGTTATTTTCCTGCCGTTTTGAAATGACACGCTTGCGTGTTATAATTTGGGAAATGGAAAAGATCGTTAGTCTCCAAAAATCTGCCCTTAAAGAAATTTCAGCCGCTAAAGATTTAGATGAGCTGGAAGGTTTGCGGCGAAAGTATTTTTCTAAGAAGAGTGGGGAACTGGCAAAAATTATTAAGGACTTACCAAAATTAGAACCCGAAAAGCGCCGGGAAGTTGGTCAACTTGTAAACCAAGCGAAGGTTGAAGTTGAAAAGGCGCTTGAGGAAAAAAGCTCTCAGCTCTCAGCACCTAGCTCTCAGCTCGACTGGTTGGATATAACTGCTCCGGGAATACCAACACCCGAAGGGCACCTCCACCTTATCACCCAGGCCATTCGCGAAATCAGTGGAATTTTTGAAAGAATCGGTTTTGTCCGCCGCCGCTATCCGGAAGTGGAGACCGATTGGTACACCTTCGAAGGATTGAACATGCCCAAAAATCATCCCGCCCGCGACGAGTGGGAAACCTTTTTTATCACCGATAACATCGTTTTAACTCCCCATACCTCATCCGGTCAACTGCGGGAAATGGAACGGGGACAACTTCCAATCAGAATGATCAACATCTCCCGTTGCGCTCGTCGACAGTCGGATATCAGCCACGTACCAATTCACTACGAATTCGAAGGCCTGCTGATTGATAAGAACGTTTCTATTTCACACTTAAAGGGCGTCCTGACCCACTTCGCCCAAGAGTTTTTTGGCCCGGAACGAAAAATTAGATTAAGACCCTATGACTTCAGATTCACCGAACCCTCTTTTGAGATCGATGTTATTTGTCATCTCTGTCAAGGCAAGGGATGCCGCTTTTGCGAATCCGGCTGGACGGAACTGGGCGGCGCCGGTATGGTCCACCCGAAAGTTTTAGAAAACGGAGGAATTGACCCTAAAGAGTACTCCGGCTTTGCTTTCGGGTGGGGGGTGGAACGTACTTATCTTATGAAATCGAATGTAAACATACCTGATATTCGGTTAATTTACAAGAACGATATTCGATTCCTTAAACAATTTTAAAATGCCAAATTACTAATTACTAATTTCTAACAAAATGTCAAATGACGAAATGTCCAATCTTAAAAATTTAGAAATTAGAAATTAGACATTAGAAATTATGAATATATTGATTCCTGATTCTTGGCTCCGAGATTTTATCAAAACTGACGCTGCTCCACAAACCATTGCGGACAAGCTTTCCCTTTGTTCTCTTTCCGTCGAGAAGCTTCATAAGAAAGGGGATGATACTGTTTACGAAATCGAAATTACCCCCAACCGCTACGACACTTTAAGCGTCCTTGGCATCGCCCGCGAAGTTGCCGCCACCACCAAAGTCGAACTTACTCCTCCGGAAATCACCGACCACCTCAAATCTGCCGAAGGAAAGAAAGATCTTTTGGACGTTACCATCACCGACCCCGAACTTTGTCCACGTTTCACTGCTATCGTTTTAGACAACATCGAAATCAAAACCTCACCGAAACTCATCCGCGACCGGCTGGAAATGTCTGGTGTTCGAGCATTGAATAACATCGTTGATGTCTCCAACTATCTGATGTTGGAGTTGGGCCAGCCGATGCATATCTTCGACTTCGATAGACTCGCAAACACAGAAACGCAGAAGGGGACGGAAGCACAGAAAGAGATGGTACTACGAGAAAGTCGGAAGGGTGAAAAATTGGTGACGCTTGATGGGGTAGAGCGAGAAATACCCAAGGGGGCAATTGTCATTGAGAGTGGCGGAAAGCTGGTGGATCTCTGCGGCATTGTGGGTGGAAAAAATTCCGAAGTTGGCGAAAACACCAAACGCATTTTACTTTTTATCCAAATCTATGACCCGGTCCGCATTCGCAAGACCTCACAAGCTTTGGGCCTGCGCACCGAGGCCTCGGCCCGATTTGAAAAAGGGATCGACCCTCAGGGAATTATCCCCGCGATGAACCGAGCGATCGAGATGTTAAAAGAGAATGCCAACGCCCGCATCGCTTCAAGCCTTGTGGATATCAAGAACAAAGTTTGGCAGCCACATGAGGTCGAGCTGGAAATTCCCGAGGTTGAAAAATTGCTCGGCGTCCGTATCGAAAAAGAAGAAGTCGTCGAAATTCTAAAGTCGTTGGGCTTCGGAATTCGCATTAAAAACTCCGCCTTCCAAATCCCGACCGTCGTCGCCAAGGTTCCCTCCTGGCGAGACAAAGACATCGAAATCGCCGCAGACTTGATCGAAGAAATTGCTCGGCTTTACGGCTACCACAACCTGCCGAACCTAATGCCCGAAGGAGTAATTCCTCCCGTTCCTCGAGAAAAGAAATTTTACTGGGAGGACAAAGCCAAAGATTTTCTCAAGCATCAAGGCTTTTATGAAGTCTACAACTATTCTTTTATATCCAAACAAATCCTTCTTGATTCTAACCTCGATCCCTCTAAATCCTTAAAGGTGCGAAACCCGCTCAATAAAGACTTAGAATACATGCGGCCCTCGTTGCTACCGTCACTACTGAAAAATCTCTCCGAAAACCAACACCACTCGGACGAAATAAAACTCTTCGAACTCGAGCGCGTTTACATTCCCCAAGAAGGTCAAGAACTTCCACGGGAAAACTTTAGACTGACGGGAATAGTTAGCTCTTTAGCTCTTCAGCCCTTTAGCTCCCAGCTTTTTTACGTCGTAAAAGGAATCGTTGAGAGTTTGTTAGCAGAGCTGGGTATTAAAAATGTCAAATTTGAGTCCGCCTCTGGCGGATCCGCGCTAATCCGTTGTCAATCAGCGCTAATCGGAACCATTAAGATTATTGAGGATTCTGTTGTAGTATTCGATCTTGACTTTGACACCATCGCCGAGCTTGCCTCGGACCTCAAAACCTACGAACCAATCCCGGAGTACCCCCCAATCATCGAGGACCTTTCGGTTATTTTGCCGCCGAAAACTTTTATTGCTGACGTTATTTCGCTGATTGAGGAGCAGTCAAAGCTGGTTAAGGAGCTCGAAGTTACTGACATCTATCCGGAGAAGGGAAGTGTCACTTTGAGGATAACTTATCAACACGCCAAGAAAACCCTAATCGACGCCGAAGTCCAAAAAATCCGCCAAAAGATTATAGATACCCTCGAAAAATCCCTCAAAGCAAAGGTCCGCCAAAAATGACCCTCACTGCTCTATTTAACGTTGATTTTTATTTCACTTTCGCCGACGTTGCCGGCGGAGTCGTAGCCGAGGACCCTTAACTTGTGCTCACCACTCATTCCGCTCGAGAGATGGAGGGTCTTTTTGTAAGGTCTCTCCAAAAGCGAAGTTAACGGCGAGCCAACGAGCGAACCATCAACGTAAAATTCAACCTTGACCACATCGTAAGGTGTCCAAACCGAGACCTTAATCTCAAAATCAGAATCAACATCATCACCGTTCCCCGGCGAATGAATCTCAACCAACGGCTCCTCACGCAAACTGGGATCGCCGCTCGGACCAAAATAAATCGTTGACTTTTCCTCCGGCGGATGATATTTAGGATCGTCTTTGTAAACTTCATCAACCCACCTGTCCACAAACTCCTGCCATTCCGGCAACTGGGCCTTCAAAACAACGAAACTTTTTTCCTCAACCTGGCCGGCACGCTCACAGGCATCGGTCGCCAGCTTTCCGTCGGCGGTGCAGATTTCCAAAACCTGATGCATATTATCTTCCTCCGCCGGCACCGTTCCTCGGACAAAAATTTCCTCCCGCGTCTCCTCGGTTCCCTCGCTAGGAAGAAGCCCGGAAAGCTTGTCCACCGTTGCCGTCACAATTCCTCCGGGTCTGACAAAATATTCCTTCGGCCTTTCCTTCAAAAAAGCCTCCATCACCCGATGCCAGATTGGAGCCGCCCCGGTAATTCCCGACGCCAAGCGCGGATGCATCGGCGTGTTGTCATTGTTGCCAACCCAAACCCCAATCACCAATGACGGTGTGTAGCCAATCGTCCAGTTGTCCCGCTTGTCATCGGTCGTTCCCGTCTTCACCGCCACCTGATAACCGGCGATTCTCAAAGGCGACCACTCCCCAAAGGCCAAAAGCCGAGCGTTGTTGTCCGCAAGAATTTCCGAAATAAGATAGGCGTGCTCCTGACTCAAAACCCGCCGTCCCTCGGTTGACTGCCACTCCTCTAAAACATTGCCGTTTCTATCCTCGACCTTGAGAATAGCGACCGGATCGCGACGCACCCCACCGGTGGCAAAGGTCGAATAAACCGTCGCCATATCCAGAAGTTTAACCTCACCCCCGCCCAAAGTCAGCGAGAGACCGTAGCGCTCGGGCTCATTCAAAGTTGTGATTCCCATCGCGTGGGCCGTGTCGAGCATCGCCGGAACGCCCACCAATTTTAGAACCTTAACCGCGGCGAGGTTAATCGAGCTGCCCAGAGTATATCTAAATTGCAACGGGCCCCTAAATTTCCCATCATAATTTACGGGAACATAATCCGGCAGTCCGACCCCACCGGGAAAAGTTGTCTGGACATCCATCACCACCGACGCCGGTGTGTAACCCTGCTTAAAGGCGGTTACATAATTAATCGGCTTAATCGACGAACCCGGTTGGCGCTCACGTAAAGTAACGTTGACATTGCCATCGGTTGAGACGTCAAAATAATCTTTGGAGCCAACCATCGCCAAAATCTGACCGGTCTTGGGGTCCATCGCCACCAGCGCCCCGTTGCCCACCAGAAGCCCTTTGGCTTTATTAATCTCATCGTAGACGATGCGCTCGGCCCGCTCCTGCATCTCAATGTCAATGGTCGTGGTCACTTTAAGACCGCCCTGCTCGACCAATTTAGTTCCGTATCTTTCCTCCAGAAGTTGGCGGACATACATCACAAAATGGGCGGCGCGGATGTTGGCTCCCAGCGGTTTGAATTCGAGCTCCTCGGCCGCGGTCTGGTCGGCCTCTTCTTGGGTGATATAGCCGTCCTCAACCATTCGTCTTAGAACCTGCTCCTGACGCCATTTGGCCGCATCGGGGTCGTTGTAAGGAGAAAAACGCGTTGGGGCTTGAGGAAGACCGGCAAGAAGTGTTCCTTCGGCCAAACTTAACTCAGCCGTCTTTTTGCCAAAATACATCTGCGCCGCCGCCTCAATTCCCCAGGCCTGGCCACCGTAGGGAACCTCGTTGAGGTACATCTGCAAAATTTCATCTTTGCTGTAACGCCGCTCGATCTGCATCGCCAAGATGAATTCTTTAATTTTTC
>JAUXAW010000023.1 GCA_030619715.1 candidate division WWE3 bacterium | reverse complement strand
GCGTTGATCACGGCCCAGCAAAGTGTGGAGGAGGCAGAAGACCCTACAGACAAAGAAAAAGAGAGGTTAAGCGCGGCGCAAAGAGCGGCAGAAATAGCTTTGGAGCTTGCTGAGCAGAGATACAACCGGGCCGATGAGGCGATTGGGAAGGCAGAGGCCGACTTAGACGTGGCTTGGATTTCCTACCAACTGGTCTCCCCTACTATCGTTGCTCCCCAGGCCGGAAAAGTTGCAGATATTTCGGTGGTCTCGGGGATGGCCATCTCTTCCGCCACCCAAAAGATTCTCTCCATTACTGGCGAACAGAAACCAATAATTTCCGTTTCGGTTAACGAGATTGATATTCCCCAAATAGCTACCGGCCAAAAAGCAGAGCTCGCCTTTGACGCTTTTCCCGACCAAAGTTTTAGCGGAGAAGTGGCTGGGATTGACCGCTCTGGAACTCAAACCCAGGGTGTGGTCAGCTACGATGTTCTGGTTCGGTTGGATACCAACGAGGATACGCTTTATCCCAATATGACCGCTACCATTGAAATAATCACCGCATCCAAAGAGAGCGTTCTTTGGGTTCCGGCCCAGGCCGTTACCAAACAGCGGGGGAAGTCCGTGGTGACGGTTTTGGAAAATGAGACGCCTAGCCCTAAGCCGGTTGAGGTCGGGTTGGAGACCGCAACTCAGGTGGAAATCGTCAGCGGACTCTCTGAAGGAGATGTTGTTATCGTCAGTGAACAAAGTTTGAGCGATCGGGGCTCCCCTTTTGGGGGGATGGGCGGCTTTAGAAATATGGTGCGTCCAAGTGGGCATTGATGCTTCTCCAAACTGACAACATTACTAAAACTTATCAGTTAGACGGGATTAAAGTCCACGCTCTCCGAGGGGTGTCTTTGGGAATCGAAAAAGGGGAGTTTGTGGCCGTCATGGGTCCCTCTGGTTCCGGTAAATCGACCCTGATGCATATCTTGGGAGCTTTGGATACTCCCACCTCGGGCTCGTATTTCTTAGAAGGCAAAGATGTTTCCCAAGCTTCAGATGAGGCACTTTCTGAAGTTAGGAATCAAAAAATCGGCTTTGTTTTTCAGGCATACAATTTACTTCCCCGGGCAACTGCTCTGAAAAACGTAATCACCCCCTTGATTTACGCCGGGGTTGGGAAAAAGGAAAGAGTGCGTCGGGCCAAAGAGGTCTTAATCTCAGTTGGCCTGGGTGACCGACTGGAAAACCGACCCAATCAATTGTCGGGTGGGGAGATTCAACGAGTAGCCATTGCTCGCGCCTTGGTGACCAACCCCTCGGTTATTCTGGCCGATGAGCCGACGGGTAACCTCGACACCAAATCAGGCGATGAGCTTATGAAAATTCTTCAAGGTTTAAATGAATCCGGACACACGATTATCGTGGTCACTCACGAAGCATACATCGCTGAATATGCAAAAAGAATTATCCATCTCAGGGATGGGGAGGTTGTGGATGGACTTTGAAGAAACTCTTTCAACCAGTTTTGAGGCCCTGATTCTAAACAAAACCCGCACGGCCTTGTCGGTTTTGGGGATTGTCGTGGGCATTGCTTCGGTTATTGCCCTGATCACTTTGGGACAAGGCTCCCAAAAAGCGATTTCTGATCAGATTGAATCTCTTGGTTCTAATCTGCTGACGGTTATGCCCGGAGCCCAAGTAATGGGTAGCGTTCGCAGTTATATGGGAAGCGTGACGACTTTGACCTATGAAGATGCGAAAGCAATTGCCAAGTCTCCCCAGATAACGGCGGTTGAGGCCGTTTCGGCAGAGTTAATCAGAAATACTCAGGTCGTAGCCGGAAGGGCCAACACCAACACAATGATTACCGGAGTGATGCCGGCCTACGCCCAAATCAGAAAATTGGAGATGGAGAGCGGGGTTTTTATTTCCCAACGCGATCTGGATAGTCAAACCAAAGTGGCCGTTCTAGGCCCCCAAACGGTTAGCGACCTTTTTGGCGAAGGGACGGACCCGGTCGGGGAAAATATTCGAATCAACAAAATCAACTTTCGGGTGGTGGGGGTGACCGAGTCGAAGGGCGGGGGCGGGTTTTTTAATCAAGATGATGTTGTTTTTATCCCTCTAACCACGGCCCAGAAACAAGTGTTTGGGCAGGATCACGTCAACACGATTTCAATCGCCGCCAAAAACGAAGAGCTGATGGAGCAGGCCCAAAACGAAGTGGGCTATCTTTTGCTAACCTTGCATAATTTGCCCGAGCCGGAGCAGGCCGATTTCTCCATTATGTCCCAGGAGGATATCATTGGCGCGATGACCGAAGTGACCTCTACTTTTACCGCCCTTCTTTCGGGCATTGCCGCCATTTCCCTTTTGGTCGGGGGAATCGGGATTATGAATATTATGCTAGTGACGGTCATTGAAAGGACTCGGGAGATTGGTTTAAGGAAGGCCTTGGGGGCCAAAAAGAAAGACATCGTCGCCCAATTTTTGGTGGAGAGTGTCATTTTGACCGGAGCGGGAGGGCTCCTGGGAATTATCTTGGGAACGCTTATTTCTCTCGCTTTAGTGAAAATGATCGGCGTCCCCTGGACTTTCTCTTTTAATTCTTATCTTTTGGCCTCGGGCGTTTCGGCAATCATCGGAATTGTCTTCGGCTTCTACCCGGCCTACAAAGCTTCTAATTTATCGCCAATTGAGGCTTTACGCTATGAATAAGGTCGAGGTTGTTTTGTCAAACATGTTGGCGAAAGGAAAAAGACCCTACTGAGTTGCCCAGCGGGGTCTTTTGGGTGTGTACCTCTACCACCAAAGTTCTTTTACCTCGCAAACCCTTTCGAGCCTGCTTCTTTCCGAGAGCGTGAGGTCGCTAATTTGACCGACTCTGATCAGTTCTTTTACTGGGCTTGCAGTTAGCAGCAGTCTTCGATGTTCGGTTTGAAGACAAGTTAGACGATGAGCAAGGATGTCTTGGATCGTCCGCAAAACCCCTTCCACAAGTTCCTCGATATCATCAGAGCTGAAGTAGTCCGCCCCCTCCATCAGATAACCGAAGGTATCATCGTGGAGACTTTCGAAAACCCGTGTAAAGAGCAGCTCGTCTTGTGGTTCTAGCCAACTCCGCTCATTCCAGGAACCAGTCAGGAGATCGAAAACCTCTTCCCAAGTGTAGGTTTTCTCCTTGGGCTCTCTCCGGAGTCGTGAGGTTAGCTCTTCGACCGCACCGAGGAAGGCGTCCACGGTGTCTGAAACCTTCTGTTTTAGTCGAGTCCTTAGAGGCTCCTCGACCAACCTTTGAATTTCGGCGATTAGAGGTGCTCGTTGAGAACGGCCCAACTCATCGGTAGTTTCGATGAATTGAACCAGCCTCTCTAGCTTAATCACTTTCATTTTCGCTCGCTCCCTTCTTTAAGATCTTTGAGATTTCGCTCGATTTGTAACACCGTACGGTTCAGAATCTAGCACGCTGGCTTATAATTGTCAAGTGGTATAGTTTTTTGGAGATCTTCGAGGAATCTGGATGGAAGAGCGACGGTGGAGGTAGAGACCCGATTTGACTTATCTGATTTTTTGTGATACAAATGTTAATGGATATGGATAGTAAAAAGCGCCTCTATCTTTTTGGTTTTGCATTCATTTTAGTTTTGGGAGTTGTGGCCGGTGCCCGCCTTCTCCGCCTTCGAAGACCCAGCCTCCCCCGCGCCGAAGATGTTCCCGATAATCCCGCCAGTCAAGTCTGTCTAAAAATTTCCCAACCTGATAATGTTTATTATTGTCTAGCAGTAGCTAACCAGGATGTGAATTTTTGTCAAGATTTGGACACACCGTCAGAGAAAAAGCTTTGCCAAGGTATGGCCGCCAGAGACCTATCCTATTGCCGAGAAATACAGGAAGCGGAACCAAAGAGGATATGCTACTACGAACTTAGTCTCCTCGCCGACGAGTTTGACTATTGTGAAGAGATGGAAAATTCAAAACAATGCTATTTTGCCTTTATCTATAGATTACACTGGAAATCACGGGCGGACGAGATAAAAGTCGAGTATTGCGAAAAGATTAACGACGGTACGCCCAAGGGATTAATTTTAAAAAACATCTGTCTGGCTTTTAAAGAACAAGACTCATCTTTCTGCCAGGAAGATAGATTCTGTCTCTCGTTTTTCCAGCAGCCTTTGTCTTTTTGTCAAACCCCATTTAAGAATCCAGACGGGGAGTTTGTAGAAGAAGATGAATGTTTATTGCACAGGGCTTTGAGTGAAAAGGATGCCTCGCTTTGCGAAAATATTGAGAATGAGGAATCCCGCAATATGTGTTATGCCGATATGTCCACCCACGTTTCTCCCAACCTTTCTTTCTGCGATCAGATTACCGACGAGATGATAAAGGTATTTGCTAAGCGGAATACGCC
>JAUXAW010000016.1 GCA_030619715.1 candidate division WWE3 bacterium | reverse complement strand
ATCAACGCACCCTTGGCATCCTCGACTCCTTTTTCCAAAGTGAGCTTATTTTCCTTAGCCAAGGCGACGGAGTTTTGCGCCAAAAGATAAGCAGCCCAGGCACTAATCTTTTCTTCTTCGCTACTTTGGTCCAGTGTCAACTCAACCAGCTTTTGCCCCTTCTGCACCTCCTCGCCCTCCTGAACAAAAACTTCCTTGACCACTCCTGTTGCAGAAGTGGTGATGGTAAAAGTATTGGTTTGAATCAGGTTGCCGCTGGCGGAAATGGTGGAAACAATGGTGCCTCTCTCAACCTGCGCCGTGGTAAAGGTTAGTTCCTCACTACCTCCTCGCGAGGTTCGCCAGGTTAAAAATCCCACACCACCAATAACTATCAAACTAACAACGATAACCAAAGTAGTTTTAGACATAAAATTTCGGCAGGAATTTCAAATACGCGGCAGGTGGTTGGATGCGAGGGATGGAATCGAACCATCATTGACGGCTTCAAAGGCCGCTGTCCTACCTTTAGACGACCTCGCAGCTTGCCTTCAATTTACCACATCCTGTCACACTAGTCAATGTCGTGGGGTTGACAACCCCAAAGATTAGTGCTATAAGGATGTTGGAAGGAGAGTTTTCTTAAATCTGCTGGAGCGTTTTGCTCCACTAAATCTCAAAAAAGGAGAGGAGAGAATGAAAAAAGAACGAAATATTCTAAAACGGTACTTTCTGTCGACGGCTCGCTCTGATTTCGGACCGTGCATGAAGGGGTTCTTCTTACTTGCGCTACCGGCAGCGCTTCTCAGTATAGTAGGTTTGATGGTGGACCCAGAGCTGGTGGTTCAGTTCTTCTACCTAGTTCTCGGTCTACTGGGAGCTGGAGTGGCATTGGGGCTTGTGAACGAGATCGTCTGCCGCCTCTTCGTCAGCTATGAAAAGGGGTCGTGGCTGCACCTGAAGATCAGGCCCGACGGAGTAGTTGAGGACTCGGGTAACCCGATGTGGAAAGGGTGGGTGCGGAAGGAGGTAGAAATCCGCCGGATTTGGTTCCCGCCTATCGACCGCACCCATAGCGTCGAAGTGGCAGTGGGCCCCTTCCTCGTCGTCTTGGAGATCGGCTTCCAACGCCCCTTCGACCCCCAAGAGGTGTGTGATGTGGTTGTCAGAGGTTACAACTTCAACTCGTGGTTGGCGCAAGAGATTAATGCTATCGCCAACGGCTCTGCTGTCGTTCGGCAGGTATTGGACGATGTTGATCAGCCACCCGTTGCCCGTCTGGCGGATTTTGCCGCCGCGTTGGTAGGGGTGCTTAGGAGTGAGAAGTCCAAGGGAAGACTTCTGAGCAACATTCGCTACCCCATCAAGGTGGCCGTCAGTTCCAAGGCAGAGTTCACAATCGATTGAAGCCTGAAGGTACCGCGTAACGCCAAGGAGGGCGTCGAGATTCTCTTTTTGAGATCCGACGCCCTTCATTCCTTTTAGTGATGAAATGACACCCACCTTCGCCAAGGCTTCGGCGGGCAGGCGCTTGCTTGTTATCTTTTGACGGGTAACTATTCCCTAGTGCCTAATACCTAGTGCCTAACGTTTCGCTTGACAATCCCACAAACTAGTGCTATAAGGATATTGGAAGGAGAATTTCTTAATCGACGGAGCGTTTTGCTCCGCTAGTATCTCAAAGTAAGGAGAGGAGAGATGCAAAAGAACAATCTTATCAAAAGGTGCTTTCTATCTATGGCGGCGTCTAGAGACGGCCCGTTTCTGTCTGGGCTCATTTGGGGTATGCTGCTTGCGGGGATCGTCCTCGTGACGGTGCTGAGCCGTCGCTTCCCCCAACAAGACACGCCTGTTGTCCCCGGGATGCTCATGATTTTGGGAGCGGGGCTGGCGCTCGGCACCATCAACTCCGTTGTCTGCCGCCGCTTCGTCTGCTACAGCGAGAAGCCAGCCCTTTGCTTCCTGGCCAACAAGGATAGGGAGATCATCCTCGATGCGGAAGGGAAAGTTACCGCTGGTGAGCGGCTGTGGGTGCCGCGGGGGTTGAAGGGCTTTCGAGTCAGGCTTGCTTCCACCACCCACATGTGTGAGATAGACCCCGCACCTGGTGGAACTGGAGGAAGTATTCGGAAAATTCCCCTGAAGCTAAGGGTCTTCTTCAAGGGGGAATTCGATCCCCAGGAAGTCTACGAGAGGATCGTCAGAGACGGCTACCGTAGCTTCAATTGGCTGGTGCGGAAGAAGTTTTTGGCGGCGCTCAAGGCCACTGCTGGCCTGGAGCAAACGCTCCTGCAGTTTCGTGAGCATTCCTCTATGGAACTGGAGGAGGAATTGGAGAAGATGCGCCCCCACTTTTCCGGGCCAGACATCTTGAGCAACATCAAGAAAATCGATGTGAAGCTCATGCCGGAAGCGACGGTTAGCTTCTGGCCGCCAGAAAGTACCGCGTAACGCCAAGGAGGGCGTCGAGATTCTCTTTTTGAGATCCGACGCCCTTCATTCTTTTTAGTGGTGAAATGACAAGCTTGTGAAGCTATCACTCCAAAATTCCGCGGGGTTGACAACCCCAAAGATTAGTGCTATAAGGATAGTGTAAGGAGAGTTTTTCTAATCCGCTGGAGCTTTTGCTCCACTAAATCTCGATAAAGGAGAGGAGAGAATGAAAAAGGAACGAAATATCTTCAAAAGGTACTTTCTGTCGAGAGCGGCGTCCAAAGACGGCCCGTTTATGTCTGGGCTCTTTTGGGGTATGCTGCTTGCGGGGATCTTCTTCGTGGTGGTGCTAAGCCGTCGTTTCCCCCAAGACACGCCTATTGTCCCCTGGATGCTCGTGATTTTGGGAGCGGGGCTGGCGCTCGGCACCATCAATCACACCGTCTGCCGCCGCTTCGTCCGCTACAGCCCCAAGCCGGTCCTTTACTTCCTGGCCAACGAGGATGGGGAGATTGTCCGCGACGCGGATGGGGAAGTTACAGCGAGCGATCGGTTGTGGGTGCCGCGAGGGATGGATGTCGTTGAGGTCAGGCTCGCCGACACCGCTCATCCGCACGAGATCGATCCTACACCAAACAGCTTTCGGGACATACCTGTGGTATTGAGGGTCATCTTTTTCAAGGCCAAGAGCGGTTTCGACCCTCAGGAGGTTTACAGGGGGATCGTTGGGGCTGGTTACCGTAGCCTCAACCGCCTGGTGCGAGAAGAGTTCTTGAGAGCTGTGCGGCTGGCCGGCTTGGAAGACCTGTTCGGGCAAATCTACAGACGCCCTCTTGCGGAGGTTAAGGGGGAGTTGTACAAACTACAAACACACTTTTGCGTTGCGGCCCGTTTCAGCAACATCGATTTCGTCGATGTCGAGCTCGCACCGAAGGTGGTGGTCAAGCTCTACTAGTCCCAGGATCAGAAAGTACCAAATGCCCAAAAAGGGCGTCGAGATTCTCTTTTTGAGACTTGAGACTCGACGCCCTTCATTTTTTTAAGTTTGGAGAGTGTGATATGATTTTAAGGAGATGAGGTCCGAAGTTTTGGAAAAGTCTGGAGAAAAAGTTGTTCTTCTCGGAAACGAGGCCATTGCCCGAGGAGCCCTGGAAGCGGGGGTGGGGGTGGTCACTGCTTACCCCGGCACACCGAGTTCTGAGGTGCCGATGGTCCTCTCGCGACTCGTAGAGAAGCTGGGTTTTTACTTTGAATACTCGGTTAATGAAAAAGTAGCTTTGGAAACCGCCGCCGGGGCGGCTTGGTCGGGGGTGCGGGCTCTGGTCGCGATGAAGCATTTTGGCCTCAACGTCGCCTCCGATTCGCTAATGCCGATTGCCTACACCGGAGTCAAAGCCGGTTTGGTCATCTTCGTCGCCGACGACCCTCAGGCCTACAGTTCCGTTCAGTCAGAACAGGATTCAAGGTATTACGCACAGATGGCGCGACTACCGATGCTTGAGCCGAGCAATCCTCAAGAATGTTTGCAATTCACAAAAGTTGCCTTTGAACTCTCCGAAGAATTTGAAATTCCGGTACTTCTGCGAACAACGACCAAAGTTTCGCACTCAATCGGCACCATCGAGCTCGGAGAACTTAGAGAAATCAAAACTGACGGCCATTTCGAAAAAGACCCCGCAAGATTCTACAACTTTAGACCCCAACTGCAGGAACTTCACCGAAAGCTGAATGGAAAAATTGAACAAATCGAGAAGAAATATGGTCGTGATTTGAACCAGGCAATCGACGGGGAAGGTAGTGTTGGGGTCGTCACCTCCGGGGTCAGCTTCGAGTATGTCAAAGAAGCAGCAAAAGAACTGGGCATCAATCCTCCGATTGTCAAACTTAGTCTAACTCATCCAGTATCAAAAGAATTTATTGGCAATTTTATCAAAGACAAAAAAGCGGTTTTGGTGGTCGAAGAATTAGAGCCGATTTTGGAGAACTTCGTTGAGAGGGTGGCAAAAGAGGCAAATCCAGATTTAGTTATTCACGGCAAGGATTTGCTCCCAAGAGTGGGGGAGTATAATTTGGAAATAATTATTTCGGCTCTGGAAAAAGTTTCCGGAAAGAAATTCGGAATTAATTTTGAGGTACACAAAAAAGAAGTCGTGAAAACAACCGCTGATCTACCACCGCGAAAACCAATCTTCTGCCCCGGCTGTCCCCACCGCTCCACTTTTTACGCCGTCAAAAAAGCATATCCTGATGCCATTTATGCCGGAGACATTGGCTGTTATGTGATGGGTGTCTTTGAGCCCTACGAAATGCAGGATTTTATCATCTCAATGGGCGCTGGTCTTGGTTTGGCTCACGGGATTTCCCGAGTTTCCGATCAGGAAATAGTTGTTTTCGTCGGTGACTCCACTTTCTTCCACGCCGGGATGCCCGAACTTCTAAACTACAAATTCAACCCCGATGAAAAATCGCCACTAGTAGTCATCATGGACAACGGCATCACCGCAATGACCGGCCACCAACCAAATCCGGGCTCAGTTGCCAAAATCGAAGAAATCGCTAAAGCTTTGGGAGCTGAGGTTCGCATCGCCAACGCCTTTTCTCAAAAAGAATTGCTTGCCGCTTTGGAAGAATTAAAAGACATTAAAGGCCCGCGGGTTTTGATCAGCCGCGGCGAGTGTCGTCTCTTGACCAAAAGAAAAATGAGAAAGAAAGGTCTGCCCCTACCAAAGTTTGAAATTATAAATCAAAAAGAATTTGCCAAATCAGAATTGATGGACGAATTTGCCTGTCCGGCGATGGAAAAAACCAGGGAGGATTATCAGATTAATCCCGATTTGTGCTGGGGTTGCGCGATTTGTAGTCAAATTTGCCAGAAGGGGATAAAGAAAAATGAAATTTGATGTTTTATTGACTGGTGTTGGGGGAGAGGGGGTTTTGACCGCGCAGGTGGTTATTGCCCGGGCGGCCGACTTGGAGGGCTATTTTGTCCGTGGAGTTCAGCTCCACGGTTTGGCTCAAAGAGGCGGTTCGATTCCGACGATGGTTCGTTTCGGTGACGAAGATGAGATTTCATCACCCGGAATAATGCAAGCTAACGCCAATTTGGTTTTGGCTTTTGAGCCCCTGGAAGCGGTTCGGGCGGTCTATTATGCCCGCCAAGAAAAAACCATATTTGTGGTCGATGACCATCCTTATGTTCCAATTTATTCTCGTCTTTTAAATATCCCTTATCCCGATATTAGCGAAGTTAAAAAGAAAATCGCCCCCTTTGCCAAAGAAGTTCACATTTTTTCCGCCCGCAAAACTGCCAAAGAAGAATTCGGCAACCCCATTTTCGGAAACACAATTTTGCTCGGCGCCGCTTCTGGTCTGGGAGTTTTACCTTTGAAAGAGGAAAGTCTTCGCAAAGCAATTAAAATTTCCGCCCCCCGCGAACTGGAAAAAAACCTCGCCGCCTTTGAAAAAGGCCTCACAATAGTCTGTGAGAAGTAAGGAGGTGAATTAAGATAGCTAAACCACACAAAAACGCAACTGCCATCTGCCTGGGATTAACAATTCTGGCAATCATCGGCATTGTTTGGGGCATAGCCGCATCCAACCCCCTGATAATTATTCTGTTTCTGCTCCCAACGGTAGTTTACGAGGTATACCGCACCGAAGGGGTTTCGACCAAATGGGCCTCGGTCGCGATGCTGTTGGTGTTGATTGCGGAAATCGGCTTGATTCTCTTTGACGTCAACTTCAACCTCGCCGAATTTCTGGGTCAAAGCGAGGAGCTGGTCGGGGGATACTGGGTACCTTTGGGTAATATACAAGTCCTGGGCCCCACTCTGATGGCCGTTCTTTCGGCTATTCTGATCGCCAGGACCCGCGGGCGCTATACCATCTGGCTGGCGGTGATCATTTTGGTTACTTCCTTTACGATAGTTTATGCTTTGGATCCGACTATTTTTAAGGAGATGTTGCGCCTCGGGGTTAAAGAGGGAGTGCGGGAATTGAGGTATTGAGTTCGACGCAGTTCCTCATCGCGGGCGGTTTTGTGGTAAAATCCCCTCCTTGACAAAACTATGAGATCGTAGTAGGATCGTTCTGGAATATCAGTACCCAAAATGCACACCATATAAGCGTATAAGCGAAAGGAGAAGAGTAACATGAGAAGCGCACCAGAACTGAAGGGGTGGGAAAGCCAATGGGATCCTGACGGTTTTTTCATCTACACCTCCGAAGACTTTTCGGGGTGTATCCGCCTGAATTTAGTGGATGGCACCACGGAGGTCTTTCTTGACAAAAGCCCGGCGTTGGGACTTTCCGAGGAAGCAATCTTCACCGAGCCTGGATATCCCAGCTACGACGGGGAGGAGCAACTGGTCCGAGCCAAGCTCTTTGTCGAGGCGAGACCTACTACCATGGTCACCGAGCGGAGCTTGGCCAATGCCACGGAAGCCGCAACATCGCTGGGGCTCGAAGAAGTACCGGGGAAATGGATACAGGCCTTGGAAGCCGGCTGGATCATCACGTCAACCCCCTGTATGTGTGGAGGAAGCTGGGCTTGGCTGCAGCCGAGACCTTCCGGAGCCCACGAAATGTTCGGTTGCGTGTGCCATCATGAGCCAGGTTTGTGCAGCCACGATAATGAGTCCTACTATCCGTCTGAGCACAATGTTTACTGCAGCGACTGCGGCGAGTTCGTAGTCTACGCAGAGGAGCGTGAGACAAAGGACGGACAGCACGTTTGGCTCAAGAAAGACGGCACCCCGCAGAGGGTTCCTCTTCCCGAATAGCTCCGGCTAACTGGAGGACTTGCGACGGAGAGCCAGGAACTGATGGTCACACCGACCAGAAGAACCTGGCTTTTTCTTTTTGTTCAAAAAAAACCGCAGTGGTTTTGTGCTAAAATCCAAGCCACGATGGTCAAAAGAAAACACATCGCTGAAAAATCGTACGTTTTCCTTGATGAGTCGGGGAAACCCGAAGTGTTTTCACGGAAGGGAACCAATTTGGTCCAAGCGGGAACCGCTTCTAAGCATCTTGTTATCTCGGCGGTGAGAACAAACGACCACCTAGCTGTTCAGCAAGCGGTAACAGAATTTCGCTTGAAGCTACTTAAAGACGAAAGCCTTGTTGAGACATTCTCGCCCGCTTACAGTCTCAACGCCTTTCACGCTCAAACCGACTATCCTGTGGTCAGAAAGCTATTTTTTGAGTGGATCAGAGATTGCTCACTGGACCTTAAAATCTCCGTTATTGTTGCTGAAAAACCGAAAGCTTATCTCCAACTCCAGCGAGACTCGAGAAGATTATACGCTACCGTCGCAAGCCAGCTTTTAAAACGATTTCTCCATACGGCAGAAGATATCGAAGTGATTTTCTCAAGACGCGATGCTTCGCTAAAAGCACGGGAGAGGTTGAACTTAGTTGTTGATACTCTTCGGATTGCCTACGCCAAAGACCACGAGATGGAGCCAAAGACAACGGTCAGCTACCACCACAACCCCCACTACACTCACGGCGGTTTGCAGATTGCCGACTATGTGGCCTACGCGGTGTTCCAAGTTTTTGAGAAGGACGATTGGCAGTGGTACGAAATTATCAAAGATAGGATCAGCTATATCCAAGATATTTTCAACAAAAAATCCTACTCTCGAGGTAGCCCACTCTAGCTATCCCTTGCGGAAAGTGCGAACTTCGCACGTCTCGCTGGGTGAGCTACCCGGAAGGTAGGATTCTCCGTAATTATACATATTTACTTACATTTGTCAAGAGGCAATTTTTTCCCGCAAAAAACCTCAGGCGGTTTTGTGGTAAAATTAAACCCAAATGCAGAAACATTTTTCTATCGAAGAAGCAAAGAGATTCCCACACCAATGTTACCAACGACGACCCGCTTTTGACCGGAAAAATTGCTTTGGCTCACCTCAACGAATTTCCCGACTACTACACTCGTTTGGAGGAAATGGAAGAAGAAGGCGAGGCTTATTGGGAAAAGAAAAAAATATCCAGTGAAAAGTAATCACTCTCCCCTATATTGAGTCATCTCGCCCTTTTCCAAAGACTCGGTGGCGATTCCTTTCATTCCCTCTCCAAGACCCCTAGAAACTTTTACTAATTTGGCTGGATTGTTCCAGTATCGAACCGCTTGGACTACAGCCTTAGCTCTTTTTTTAGGATCTTTAGATTTGAAGATGCCACTGCCAACAAAAACTCCATCAGAGCCTAAGACCATCATATAGACAGCGTCGGCAGGCGTGGCTATCCCTCCGGCTGCATAGTTAAGAACAGGCAGTTTCTTTAGTTTAGCCACTTTATAAACTAAATTTTTAGGAACACCATACTCTTTTGCTTTTTCTGCAATTCGATGGTCCATATTTTCCAAACCCTGTTTTCCATAAAATTTCCCTAATTCATAGAGTCCCACTAACTCGGCTATTCCCTGTCTTATCTTCCTCATGTGGACTATTGCCTGGTTAATATCGCCGGTGCCAGCTTCCCCCTTGGTTCTGATCATCGTCGCTCCCTCATTTAATCTTCTTAAGGCTTCACCCAGATTCCTGGCACCGCAAACAAACGGTGTTTCAAATTGTCTTTTATCTATATGATAGGAATCTGCCAAAGTGAGAACTTCACTCTCATCGACAAAGTCAACCCCAATTTTCTCAAGCATCATCGCCTCTCCATAATGGCCAATTCTTGCTTTAGCCATCACTGGAATTTTGACTGCCTTGATTATTTCCTCAATTTTTTCCACCGGAGCGGTCCTGGCCACTCCTCCTTCTTTGCGGATATCAGCCGGAACTTTGTATAGGGCCATCACCGAAACCGCCCCTGCCTTTTCCGCTATTCTTGCCTGCTTGGCATCGGTCACATCCATAATCACGCCGCCAGCAAAACCTTTGAGCATTTTTTGAAGATTCTTCCTTGCCATACTTTGATTCCCCTTCTCCAAGTTAACACAAACCTTGTATTTTCTCAAGCTCCACCCCCTCCCCTCCCCTTGCCCCCCATAGCTTTAGCGAAGTGGGGTTCCAAACCCAGCACCGCTGTGCTAAAATCAAGCCAAGATGGTCAAGATACAAGCCCAATTGGAATCCTACCTAGCGAAAATTTTTGAAAAAGTCCGGGTCGGTGTTCGGGAGGAAAGTTACTACAAAATTCTCGAGGGGCTTCTCGAAAAAGTTGCCGCCACAAAAAACAAAAAGATTCGGGTCGACTCTTTTCCCAAAAAGACCGAAGCCGGTAACCCAGACATCCGTGTCCTCAACGGTCAGGGCCGTTTAATCGGCTACATCGAAGCCAAACCACCAAAAACCGACGACCTTGGTGCCATTGAGTCGTCCGACCAACTAAAACGTTACCGCAAAACTTTCCCCAACCTGATCCTAACTAATTTTATCGAATTCCGGCTCTACCGAGATGGCCAACTTGTGGGTAAAGCGGTCCGCATTAGCGATTTACAATTTTTCCTTACTCACAAGTTTGACAAAATACCTGTCCAAAATGAGAAGCAGTTGATTGAGCTCTTTGAGCGCTTTTTCTCTTTTTCCACGCCACGAATTTACACGCCCAAGGCCTTGGCGGTTGAACTGGCCAAAAGAACCCGATTTTTGCGTGACGAAATCATCACCCACGAACTAGAAAAGGGGGAAGACGAGAAGAAGGGACGTATTTGGGGCTTCTACAAGGCCTTTCAAGAATACCTCATCGCCTCTCTAACCCCCAAAGATTTTGCCGACCTCTACTCCCAAACCGTTACTTACGGACTTTTCATCGCACGGCATCGCTATGAAACTACACCAAACCTTTTTGATAAGAGTCAAGCAGACCAACCCTTTACAAGAGAGCTTGCCTATAAACATATCCAACCATCACTTGGAATTTTGCGTGAGGTTTTCCATTTTATATCTTCCACCGAACCACCAACCGAGCTCAAATGGGCTGTCGATGACATTACTGAAGTCCTAGCGGTAGCAGATCTTAAAAAAGTTTTCTCCTCATTTTACAAAAAGGGTAAGGCTAGAGACCCGATCGTTCATTTTTACGAAACCTTTTTGGCTGAATATGATCCCAAGGAAAGAGAAAGGCGGGGCGTCTATTACACTCCCGAACCGGTCGTTTCCTACATCACCCGTTCAATTCATCATCTTTTGAAGGAGAAGTTTGACAAGGAGGATGGGTTTGCTACCGCTTCGGTAACGGTTTTGGATCCCGCTGCCGGAACTCTAACTTTTCCGGCCCGAGCGATCCAATTAGCCGCCGATGAATACAAAGAAAAATACGGCAGTGGTGGAACAAAAAAGTTAGTCAAAGACCACATTCTCAAAAACTTTTACGCCTTTGAGTTAATGATGGCGTCCTATGCCGTTGGCCACCTCAAAATTGATTTTGTTTTGGAAAACTTGGGCTACAAGTTGGGAAGAGACGAACGATTTAATCTTTACTTGACTAATACATTGGAGATAAAAGATTTGGAACGCTCGCAGCTTCCCGGTCTCGAACCTCTATCCCGTGAGTCAGAACTAGCTGGCGAAGTAAAACGAGAAATTCCAATTATGGTCATTATGGGTAACCCACCTTATTCCGGCGTTTCCGAAAACAAAGGGGATTGGATTCTGGAAAAAATTAAAGACTATCGTCAAATAGAAGGCGAGTCGCTTAAAGAACGAAACCCAAAGTGGCTCCAGGATGACTATGTAAAATTTTTTCGTTTTGCCCAGTGGAAAATTGAGCAAGCCGGAGCCGGCATTCTCGGCTTTATCACCAACCACGCTTGGCTTGATAACCCGACCTTTAGAGGTATGCGATATTCTTTAATGAAAACTTTCGACGAGATTTACATTGTCAATCTGCACGGCAGTACTCTCAAAAAAGAAAAAACGCCCGTAGGCGGCAAAGATGAAAATGTTTTTGACATTCGCCCGGGAGCAGCAATAGCCCTACTTATCAAGTATAGAAAATGATTACAGAATTTCTCGGCTCAAACCTAACGTGGCTACTTGAGTTTTTTCGGAATAACAAATGGTTGTTTGAACTCTTTAGCTTTTTCGTCGGAGTAGAAGCGTTTTTGTACGCGATTCCACAGGAGACTTTGGAGGAGCCAATATTGATTTCTTTAAAAATTGTTTTTTGGTTTTTACTGACTATCTCGTCTTTGCTGCTTTTCGTAATAGCGAGTGGTTCAATTTCGAAGGAGGAAGATTCTATAATGCACTCTATTTTCGAAGGTCCAATCGTTGCAAAGTATTTTATATACGCCCTGACATCTATAACTTTCTCCGCAACATGGGCTGCTGTGGGAGAC
>JAUXAW010000032.1 GCA_030619715.1 candidate division WWE3 bacterium | reverse complement strand
TCGACAATGGGTTCGGCTGTGATGGGAAATAGCTCCTTCGACTACTTCGACAAGCTCAGTATAAATTCGCTCAGGACTTGCGCTTCGCTTCAGCCTGCGCAAATGATTGATTTTACTCCGCTGGCCGCGGGGGCTTTTTATTAGCCACGGATTCCGCCGTCGCGTAAAGCTATGGCGGACAAGTTCACAGATTACACTGAAAAGTGTAGCCATGAATTTGATGTTGACGGATTGGGAAGTTTTGGGTAAAAAAGATAGCGTATAGCGGGCAGCGTAGAGCGTACAGTATTTAGTTGACGGGAATTGTGGGGTTTGGTTTTGTGTTAACCACAGATAAACTATTAATCAGGACGAGATGCCAATGGGAAAAAACATTCCGAAGGCGAATAAGGACGAAACACAAGGTTTGAAGAGGCCACGTGCAAGAAGGGTCTGGTCATTCGTCTTGGCAGCTTTGGGATTATGGGGAGTGTACGTTACGACTTGGGTAGTAGCTAATCCTCGTGTTTTTGTATACCCATCAGTCGCTCTTGATCCAGCCAATCCGGCGTTCACTATTTTTGTTGTTCGTAACGAGGGATATCTGGCTATTCACGATGTTAAATTCGAATGCTCGATGAAGTATCTCAAACTGCCAGGAGACATCACTATCATTGGTCTGGGAGACTACACAAACAGGTTTTTTGACCCGAATCAGGTTGCACGTGTGATTGGTCCCGGAGAGGAGTGGTCGGAGCTACTCCCGCTCTCTGGCATGGAACATAATAAATTTGAGAATGCGGACATAACAGTTAATCTATTATTCCGTCCGTTCAGATTTTGGCCCTTCTCGTTGTATGTTCACAAAGAGAAACACCGTTTTGAAACCCGACAGGGAAAGGATGGGCAGTGGCATTGGCTCCCTCAGCCCATCAACAAATAAAAAAAATGGAGGTGTCTTTGATGTGAATTGTCGTTTTGGTATTTTGTGGTTTGAAGGTGCGAAAGAGGAGGGGAAATAGGTGACTGGCCATCGTTGTCCTAGGAAGGCGTATAGATGTTTGGTAAAAAAGAAGTTTTCGAGTGGTTATCACATCGCGCTGGAGTTAAACGCTTGGACAAAATGCCGCTAATCGATGTAACGAAGGCATTGGAATTGAATAAACCAAGTAGGTCGTTTATTGACTCGTTTGGGAAGCATGACATTTGGGGTTTTGCTGGATTTATTGATTTGGTTGATTTTTCAAAACAAGTCATGGGGTTACCAAACAAAGCGATGAGTGACTACTTGGCGCCATTCCTTAAAGGGCTTGTGGACCTTGTGAATAGTCACTATGGGTTAGTGGACAAGACTATAGGTGATGAGGTTATGTTCATACTGCCGGATATGGAGGAGGATGGAGGTGTCCCAGCGGTACTTGAGATGGGCCAGTTGCTCGGAGGTATTTATGACCTTCAAAAACAATTAGGTGAAAAATACTCATTTCGCATTGGGTTGGCCTATGGTGGGTTATATATTGATCAGGTTTGTGGCGTGGGATATTCTGAGTGGACGACTGTTGGTGAAGTGGTTAATTTAGCGAAGAGATTGCATATTTTGAAGGAGCTAAAGGATTTAGGGGGCGTGAAAGGTGCTTTTGGGGTGCTCTGCCACGAGCAATATGCAATGGAGTACTTTGAGAGTATACTGAGTATTATTGCTGGTGTTGCATCAAGAATGACGCACAAGATTCTTAAAGACCCTGTGACTAATCTTAAAGGGGTATCAGCAGCGCGCTGTGCTCTTTTAGTGCCTAAATCTGAGGACTGAGTGTGTGGACGTCTGTTGGGAATTGATCCTTTTGGCAGGATAGGTACGGTACTTTTTAAAACTGTAACAGTGGTTGTTTTTTGGTGGGATTGTAGGAAGAGATAAATGGGCGAAGTTAATGAAAAAGGTGATAAGCGGGAATGGCGGTTTAGTCAGGAGCTCCATTGAATATCGAATATCGAACAAGTAATGTTGAATGATGAAGTGGTATAGGGAATAAGAGAGATGAAACAATCAAATCGAGAGGAGAACAAACCGAAACGAAGATTTAGTGAAGAACAATATCAAATGCTTTTGCGCTGTTCTAAAAAGAAGGATATGACGGAATGGAACGAGTGGCGGAAAAAACATCCCAAAGAAGAGATTCTTTTGGAAGGAGCACAAATTCAGGGTGCTGTTCTGAAAGGTGTGAACTTCTACGGAGCGCATTTAGGAGGCGCCGACCTCAGTTTTGCCCATATGGGAAAATCCGTTCTCACCAAGGCTCATATGAAAGATGCGACCCTCAGCTTTTCCCACCTGGAAGGTGCCGACCTTATTAGTGCCGACCTTAAATGCGCCTATATGGGCGATGTCTATTTGCAGAGGGCTCGGCTTGCCGGTGTTCGTCTTGAAGCCGCGGACCTCGGCAGCGCTCATTTGCAAGGTGCAAAGATAAGTAACGCGTTTCTCCAAGGTGCCTACTTCGCAAGGTCAGTCGTCGATGGCTCCACATTGCTTTGGGATTGCAATATCAATCGCTACGACGAGAGTAACGCATATACGGATTTCAGCGGTGTCGGTCTGGACCATGTACAAATAGACCCAGCAACAAGACAGCTTCTTCAATATAATATTAGACGAAAGAACTGGGAGTATTGGTATCGGGCAAACAAGTTTTGGCAATGGTTTGTTCGTTTGTTTTGGGTAATAAGTGATTATGGTATGAGTACGGTGCGAGTGGTGGGGGTATTCTTTTTGTTGGCGTTATTGTTTGCGGCGGTATATATGAATTGGGCGTATTGGGCACCGCCGGGAATAGTGAGTAAATTGATAGTGCAGCCGGAGATTGGGGAGGCAGTGTAGCACTATTTTG
>JAUXAW010000010.1 GCA_030619715.1 candidate division WWE3 bacterium | reverse complement strand
GGCCGACGCAGGTCCAGGTAGCGGTACTTGAGCCGCAAAGACTCATCAATTTCCCGACCGTCACCGTAAACATCAAAGGGCGGCGTCTCGGCTTTGTTGATAATCTTGACGTTTGAAGCTTTAACCTCAACCGTGCCGGTGGGAAGACCGGGATTAACAGTTTCCTTCGAACGCTCAACGACCGTTCCCTCAACCTCAACCACATCCTCGGGCCTTAAATCTTTCACCTCTTGACCGCACACGATTTGGACAATCCCCGACCGATCCCGCAGGTCAATAAAAATAATCTTCCCATGATCCCGCCGGGTATTGACCCAGCCCTCCAGCAAAACCTTTTCTCCGATTTTTTTGAGGGCTTCTGTAGCAAGTGTTCGTTCGTTGGTCATACCACTAGTAGTATATCATGTGTGGAAAATCTAACCAATCTCTGAGCAAAATGTATGCAAAACCAAAAGAAACGAAAGAAGAAAGAACGCACCCCTGAAGTGATGGAGACAAAGAGACCTCTTCAGGGGTGCCAACCGGCTACTCACTATTACTTCGGTAAGCTAGCAAACCATGCTTCCGTAAGGCATAAGATGTTATGAAACCGCTGCCTTATGACGTGGGTTATGAGGATAACTCCTCCAGCAGCGCTTCCATGCATCACACACGTTAAAAGGGTCTGCCACTTCCTACCCAATTCTGGGTGTGCGAACGCGAGCAGCGATCCCAATAGCAAGCTCAGTGCGGTAAGTGCGAGCAGGGCGATCGAGCCGCACTCTGCAACCTTTAGCATTTTCTACCTCCTTTCTCTTTTTCAAGGGGAACTGTTTGGCTCGCTACCTTTCCTTCATGACAGATTATATCATAAGTATTTATACGAGGTAAAACCAAAAGGATACTATCCGCAGCGAAATTGACAAGTAACCCATCACTTGACAAAACTATGAGTTTGTGCTAGAATTAGGTCAGAAATTGGAATGTTGGAGGGAGCGTTGATAGCGCCTCTCCAAGGCGTTTCTTCGTACCTTAACATTGTCAATAGGTGGTGGGGAGTGATTTGGGCCCAAAGATTTTTGGACCTAGCTTGCTCCCGACCACCAAATCTTAGGGCGAGAGATTGGAGGAAGGGATTACAGGTGGATGTTAGCTTAAAAAAACCAGCAACAAAAAGGAGGAAACCAAAATGGAACGCAGAACACTTTATTTCTGCTACAACCATGGTGTGGTAGCAGTGGTGAGTGAGAAGGTGTTGGAGGAAATGAAAGCTGTCCGGAAGACAGGTCCTGCGTGGGGATGCTACCCACAATATCCTTTGGGATATCCATCACCTATCCTTCTCTTCTCTGACTCACCTGAGCGGAAGGAGTTCGTTTGGCCATTAAGGGTGTTCGAGCAGTTGGTAAAGGATTCGGGAGCAACGCTTCGGCGTGCAAGCTTCTATGTTCCGTGCTCACAACCAGAGATTGATGAAAGGGATATGTCTCTGTACCTTATGAATAGGAGCACGCTTTTTTGGACCTTTGGCCTGAACGAACTCGAATATGAGTTACCAAGCTAGACCTGAACAAAAAACTCAAGAAGGGAGGCAAAAGTGAAGGAGAAAGTGGGAAAACTTGTTGCCGTTGCCGGCGACATCGTCAGCGGAGTGTGCTTGATTATGTTAATCAGGTACGCAGTGGTCCACAGGATCGTCACCGGATCAATAACAGGACTGGGGACGGCCTTCGCGGCTGGTGCGGCTATATTGCTGATCGGTGGCGCATACTCCTGGGTCACGACCCGCCCCGTCACGCCTCAGTCTGAAGATTGAGACACGGACGTCAGTTGGGGAAGAATTAATCGCTTGTGCGGCGCGGAACCCCGGGAATCTATTCTCGGGATTCGCCCTCCGCGCCGCACTGAGCTAATTAGGAGGAAGAAAGTGCTAAAACCAACACCGTACGCACAGTTATACGTAGACCTGAATGTGGGGGCGCGACGGCAGCACATTCGCACAGCTCTACATAGTCTTGAGTCTGCGGCTGACGAAAAGACCCAAAAGCAGCTGCCAATAGGGGGTTACTGGCGAAAAGAAGCCCAACTAGCCAGCCAAGCTCTCAAGGAATTCGATACCCTCGTTAATGACTTTTGCAAGGTATTGCAAATGCAAAGTCTCCATGACGAGGCGATCAAAGACCACATTGCTTGGGTCAAGGAACAGATGCAACCCGCCCCCGTCACGCCTCGGTCCGAAGACTGAGACACGGACGGTGAGAGGGAGAGAAGTAATCAGAAAGGAGGGCGGTGATGACCGCTCAAATCAAGCGCTTCGCCGCCCTCCTTACTCGTTTGTGGGGTCAAAAACAACCCCAACCGAGGGCGGCGGCAAAACCTACACCTTCTCCCAGAAAGGTGCAGGACGAGTTCTATATCGACTTCTTTAATCGACATTCAATTAGAGAGGGAGACGAAATTGTTTTCTGGGGAACAAAAGAAGACTGGAACGCAATTGTCCAGTCGACGGCCCACAGATTTCCCGACCAGCACAACTTGGGCCAGCTATTCAGGTGGCACAAAGATCGATGTCCACTGAAAGGACCACTTGGATTCCTGCAGGCTCGGGGGAAAGGTTGGAAAATCCTGCGCGCGAGCGGAAAGAAAGAGGTATTTATAACTTTCTATTTCCGCAAGCTTGGGCGTACGCTGATTGTGAGACTTGATCTCACACCAGCAGAGTGGGCCTGAGAGGGTCCGACGGTAAGCAATAGCAACCGTTGGGCCCTTTTTGTTTTTATGAAGCGCGGAGGGATTTGCGGATTTTGGAGCGGGCGGCTTGGGTTTTGACGAAATTGAGCCAATCGGCCGACGGCTGTTTCTTCGTCTTTGAAGTCAATATCTCCACCACCTGATTGGTTTTAAGCTCACAATCCAGCGGCGCCAGCTTGCCATCAACCTTGGCGCCAACACACAAGTCCCCAAGTTCGGTGTGAACCTGATAGGCAAAATCAACCGGAGTGGCACCCTTCGGTAAGTCCAAAACATCGCCTTTGGGAGTAAAAACAAAAACCCGATCGCCAAAAACATCAATTTTGAGAGCTTCCTCAAACTCCTTTTCACTTTTGATTTCCTCCTGCCACTCGACCAAACTTTTCAGCCAAGTGAATTTGTCAGTAGGTGGGACTTCAACCCTTCCAACCTCCTTATAGTAGATATGCGAAGCAGGGCCAAATTCGTTATATTCATGCATCTTGCGAGTTTTAATCTGGATTTCAAAGAGTTTGTCCTCCGGTCCAAAAACATAATCGTGAATTGACCGATACCCGTTCGGTTTAGGGTTGGCGATGTAGTCGGTACAACGATGTGGCCTCCAGAGGTTATTTATGATCCCCAAAACTTCGTAACACTCCTCGGTATTTTCAACCAAGACGGTAAAAGCAAGTTTGTCAGTGATTTCACTTAGGCTGAAACTTTTCCCCTCCTTCTGATATTTAATTAGTTTTTTGTAGATGCCATAAAGGTGTTTAGCTCGACCAAAAAACTCAGCATTGATACCCATCTTCTCAAGCTCCTCTGACAACTTCCTGACAACTTTCTTGATGTACGCCTCACGCTCCCCCCGCGTCTCGGCCAGATAATTTTGAACCCGCGTGTGCTCTTTGTGGTTTTGAAATTTAAAGGCTAAATCTTCCAACTGCCATTTGAAATGGTAAACACCTAATCGCTCAGCCAACGGCGCGTAGATATCAAAAACCTTGGAAATAACAACTTTCTGTTTTTCTTCGGGCAGCGAATCAATCGTTTGCAGGTTGTGGAGTTTTTCGGCCAACCGAATGAGAACAACACGGACATCTTTGGCGGTGGCTAGAAGAAGTTTGCGTAAATTCTCCGCCTCGTATTTTTCTCCCGTCTTGGTTTTGACTCTCTTGATGATGGTGACGCCATCAACCAAGTCCGCAACTGTTTTTCCAAATTCATCCTCCAGGTCCCTCTTAATCATATTCGTTTTTTCGAGAACATCGTGGAGCAGGGCCGCCGCTAAGGTTTGGGAATCAACTTTAAGGTCGGTCAGAAGCAGAGCGGTGCCGAGGCAATGGCTAACCAATGGCTCACCACTGAGCCGCTTTTCGCCCACGTGCGCTGCCTCGGCAAACTCGTAGGCCTTTTTGACCAGTTCGGTATTCGCCTTCGGTTGATAACTTTTAATTTTTTGGCAAAGGGTTTCGAGATTCATTTTTTTCTTAGATCTTTAAGTTTGAGTTGGAGAGTTGTTTGGCCGTTCCAATGATTTTCTTCAAAATTGTAAACGATGTCAACGAGGTCGCCGGGGCGAAGTTGTGCCGCCCACTCACCGAAGCCAAAGCCAATGCAAGGCAGGTGTTGAAGGGGTTGGCCGGTAGTGTCGCCAACGTCTCTGATCTGAAGCTTTAAGTGCCTTCCGTTATTGCCAACGGTTCTGATACTTAGGATGCGGACGCTCCGTGTCAAAAAGGTTTGTTTGGGATTACCAACGCCGAAAGGCTCGAACTTTTTTAGATCTTCAATCAGTCCCCAATTAAGTTGGGGCAGCGCCGCCTCGGCA
Source organism: candidate division WWE3 bacterium (assembly GCA_030619715.1). Lineage (GTDB taxonomy): Bacteria > Patescibacteriota > WWE3 > JAUXAW01 > JAUXAW01 > JAUXAW01. Next base: position 24,508 of record JAUXAW010000010.1, on the reverse strand, counting down.
TCAATTTTGAGAGTCGGTGTCAGAAGCTCTTCCGTCAACTGCTCGGCGGCGACGTCGGTCAGCTTTTCCTGTAGCTCAGGGATCCTTTCCGTCTCAATAGCGAACCCGGCAGCCATCGCGTGACCGCCGGCGTCGATCAAAAATTCTTGGCACTGGCGAATCGCTTCAACAATATTAAATCCGCGAATTGAGCGCGCCGAGCCTTTGGCGATCTTCTCGCCGCCGGTAATGATCACCGCCGGACGATAAAATTCCTCCTTGAGTTTCCCCGCGACCAAGCCGATGATTCCCTCGTGCCACGTCTCTTTATGAAGAATAATAATTTTGCTGGCGGGGTTGACCTGACGGCGCGCCTCATTCAGCGTTTGTTGAGTCAATTGCTGGCGCCCAGAGTTAATTTGGTTCAGTTTGGACGCAATCTCTTGCGCTTCAATCTGGTCGTTGGTCAGCAAAAGTTGAAGGGAATCGTTTGCGTTTCCCAATCTTCCCGAGGCGTTCAGCCGCGGAGCTAGCATCCAGCCGACTTCGTAAGTTCCAAGTTCTTTGTTCTCCAAACCAGAAACCCCGGTTAACTTCCTCAAACCAATCCTCGAGGTCTGGTTAAGTTCTTCCAGACCGGGTTTAACCAAAGCCCGATTGACTCCCGTTAAAGGTTGGATGTCGGCAATCGTTGCGAGGGCGACGAGATCCAAATTACATACTTGATTTCTTAAAATTTCTGACAATAACCAAGCGATGCCGGCTCCGGCCAGTTCATCAGTCCAGACGATGGCATCCGCTGCCGGTAGTTTTTCTCCTTTCGAGTGGTGGTCGGTGATGATGACATTGAAACCACGCTCTTTGGCATACTTGACCTCATCGACGGCGCCAATTCCACAGTCCGTCGTTATCAACAGAGGTGAGGTTGTCAATTGTTGGATTTTTTTGAGAGATTTGATTGACAATCCGTAGCCATGTTCGAATCTGTCAGGGATGAAAGGTGTCACCCCGGCGCCAAGATTTTTTAGAGTCTGATAGAGAATGGCTGTGCCGCAAAGACCATCAACATCGAAGTCGCCGTGAATGGTAATCGGCCGACCGGCGTCGATTGCTTCTTTTATTAAACTAACGGCTTTCTCCACCTGCGAGGTGGAAATTTTGGGAAGATAGGTGGGGTATTGGGCAATAATAACCTCCGGAGTCGGGGGATTAAAAAAATTAGCAATCGCGTTTTTATCTTTCAATCCGCGATTATACAAAAGCTGAGAAACGATGTCATCGGAAATTTTTTCCGCCACGACCCACTTTTTCTTCATTGCGAATTTAGTATAACACGTGGACGGAGTGACACATTTATGTGTTATTCTTAAAAACTGAGTCTTGACCCTTCGACAAGCTCAGGGTCTGCGGGGCAAATAAATTTGCCCCTTGACAGGCTAGCAGACTATGGTATAGAATGCTAACTGTTGCTTAGAAACATTGATATGACAACGAAAATTAGGCCAATAGGTGACAATATTTTGATTCGGCCGCTGGCGGAGAAAAAGACTCCGTCGGGAATTGTTATTCCCGAGACGGCCAAAGAAAAACCCCAAGAGGGTAGAGTCATTGCCGTCGGTTCGGGAAGAGTCGAAAACGGCGAACTAATCAAACCCGAAGTTAAAAAGGGAGACAAAGTAATTTACAAAAAGTGGGGAGGGAATGAGGTCAAGGTGGACAACAAAGAGTATTTAATAGTGAAATCAGAGGATATATTAGCGATTTTCGAGTAACTTGAGTCAAGAATTCAAAGTTCAAAGTGCAAAGTTCAAAATTACAGTTTAAAGTTAAAAGTTTCGGTCTTTCACAACTTTTAATTTTTAATTTTTAACTTGAGCGACTAAAAGGAGCGAACATGGCAAAACAACTATTGTATTCAGAAGAAGCAAGAAAGAAACTCAAAGCCGGCGTTGACGCTATGGCCAAGGCGGTGGTGACCACTTTAGGTCCCAAGGGCCGTAATGTGGCTTTGGACAAAAAGTGGGGCGCGCCTAGCGTCGTTCACGACGGCGTGACCGTCGCCAAAGAAATTGAACTCAAAGACCCTTTTGAAAATATGGGCGCCCAACTGGTCAAGGAAGCCGCTTCCAAAACCAGCGATGTCGCCGGAGATGGAACAACCACAGCCGTACTCTTGACCCAAGAGATTTTTAACAAAGCATTCGAAGTTGTGTCCAGGGGAGCTGACCCAATGGAACTGAGTCGCCAAATTAATGAAACTGTTGAAGCTGTAATCAAGGAACTCGAAGCTACTTCGAAGAGTGTTTCCACCCGTAAGGAGAAAGCTCAGGTAGCAACAATTGCCGCCGCCGATTCCGAGATTGGGCAGATGATTGCCGAAGCACTTGAACAGGTCGGTGATGGGGGGGTGGTAACGGTTGAGGAAGGACGGGGTCTTGAGCTTGAGTTGGAGTATAAGAAAGGAATGCAGCTCGATAAAGGTTACGCCTCACCCTACTTTGTCACCAACGCCGAACGGATGGAGGCAGAAATTAAGGACGCTTATGTTTTAATTACAGACAAGAAGATCTCCGCCGTCAACGACCTTCTTCCCGTTTTGGAAAATTTGGTCAAAATTTCCAAGAATCTAGTCATTATTGCCGATGAAGTCGACGGCGAGGCCCTCGCAACTCTCGTTATCAACAAGCTGCGCGGAACTTTCAATTGTGTAGCGATCAAGGCCCCCGGTTTTGGCGATCGGCGCAAGGCGCTGCTTGAGGACTTAGCCATTTTGACCGGTGGGAAGGTCATCTCCGAAGAGATGGGGCGGACCTTAGAGTCGGTTGCGGTTGAGGATTTGGGTCGGGCCGACCGTGTTGTTTCCGGAAAAGACGACTCGGTGATTGTTGGGGGCAAGGGCAAAAAGAAAGACATTGAAGCACGAATCGAGCAACTCCGGCGAGCCATTGCCGAAACTGATTCTGATTTTGACCGGGAAAAATTAGAGGAGAGATTGGCCAAGCTGGCCGGCGGGGTTGCCGTCGTCAAAGTTGGGGCCGCCACCGAAGTAGAGCTCAAGGAGAAAAAGCATCGAGTGGAGAACGCGGTCAACGCAACCCGGGCGGCTCTGGAAGAGGGAATCGTTCCCGGCGGCGGGGTGGCTTTGCTTCGCGCCAGGGAGGCGTTGGTTAGGGATATCAAATATGATCGTAGGAAAGGTGAGCTTGTCGGGGTTGAAAACCAAGGCGCGATGGTTGTTCACAGCGCTTTGTCCGCCCCAATCCGTAAACTTGCTGAGAATGCCGGGGCTGATGTAGGTAGGGTTGTTGACGTAGTTGTTGGAGGGAAGGGTGATTTTGGTTTTGATGTAGAGACGATGGAACTTGGTAGTATGTTTAAAAAGGGAATTATCGATCCCACCAAAGTTGTCCGTACCGCTTTGCAAAACGCGGCCTCGGTTGCGGTGATGCTTCTAACGACCGAAGCTCTGATCACCGACGAACCGGAAGAAGAAAAAACTCCCCTCCCCGGCGGAATGCCTCCGGGCGGGATGGGGATGTAGGGAAGTTCCTAGCTCCTTAGCTCTTAGCTCCTTAGCTTTCAGCAAAAGAAAGTTGACAAACCCCATAATTTGCGATACTGTATGAATAATATTAATCGGGCGCCATTGAGCGCAACTATCAAGACTGCTTAGAAAGGAGCAGACAAAATGCGGCACACGAAACAGAGGAACGGCTCTCGTAAGGGGAGGGTGGAAGTAACCGCGGAGGGGGCGCTTGTGGTCTTCGGTGACGGAAACTCCTTCTCTTTGAGCAAGGACCAACTGGACGCAGTTCTTTCTTTGAATGTGGGCACCGAGTTGGAAACCGAGACCTTTCAGGTCCGAAGGCTAGTAGAGGCCCCGCCGCTCATGCCTGATAAGGACGCTATCAGAATCTACGTCCTGGAAGAAGGTCCTATGTGGAGGCATCTTATGATCGTCTCCCGGCGCGGGCTACAACGAGCGGCGCGGCTTGCTCAAGAACAGACGTGAACGACCTGGACCACAATGGGCTGACCGTTTGCGAACGATTGTGAATGGTCAGTTTTTCTTTCCCTCAAGTTTTTTTTGATTTTACTGTTGAATTTTGGCATTTTTGGTGCTAAAATGGTCAGCAGGGTGCGGTGGCGAAATGGCAACGCAGCTGTCTGCAAAACAGCTATACGAGGGTTCGACTCCCTCCCGCACCTCCATCTGTTATGAAAGTTGCCTTCAAGCCCCTTTTGATCTTTGCGGGAATTCTCGTTTTAACCGCCGCCGGTTGGTTTGTTTTCCAAAATTTCAAAACCATCCCCCAAAAGGCCTCACTTCTAATTGAGACCCCCCACACCCAAGCCGAAATTTTTCTTGACGACCAATCCTTAGGTCAGACCCCGTTTCAGAAGGACGATCTTTCCCAGGGCGAATACACCTTAAAACTAATCAGCGGCGAGCAGATTTATCAAACCAAGATTAATCTTCTGGGCGGAACACAAACCGTTGTTCACCGTGAATTTGGTCCCTCGGATGCGTTTAGTAGTGGAGATGTTCTCTGGTTTGAAAAAACAGGGAGTTCGGCGACTATCTCAGTGACCTCCGACCCCGATGGTGTTAAAGTCAAACTCGACGGCGCCGATGTTGGCGAGACGCCGGTTCTCGTCGAAGATGTCAAGGCAGGGGCCCGCGATTTACATCTTTCTTTTGAAAACTTTGAGACGCGCAAAATTAGTATCAGAGTTGAAGATGGCTATCAATTGCGGATTTCCTCAAAGTTGGCTTTACTACCACTTCCTGCAGGTGATCTCGAGAAAATCGATTTCGGCGGCGAAAAAATCACCATTTACAATTTATCACCGACCAGCTCCTCTCTGTACGTCGATGCCGCCGCACTAACAAAAGGTGTCATCTATTGGATAAAAACACGAGGGTTGGGTGTAGCACAAACAAAGTTAGATTACTTCATTGATTCTCAAGGGATTATTTATGACTCAGAAGGCAAGACTTTTGATACCGAAACTTTTGAGGGTGAGCAGGTCGAGACAGTTGCCGTCGGATACCCGGGGCAAACAGGTGACGAAGGATTGAGTGACCAAGCAAAAACTGCGCTGGATTCGCTGGCAAGAAAAGTTCTCAAAACTCCACCGGTGATTGATAAGGTTAAAATTTTGCCGACGGGGATGGGGTGGCTAAGGGTGCGAGCCGAACCCATCTTGTCTGCGGCGGAGATCACTAAAGTCAATGTAGGAGAAAAGTTTGAGCTTTTGGAGGAGAAAACGGGTTGGGTCAAGATAAAACTGCCGGACGGTCAAGAGGGTTGGGTTAGTGCTGATTTTGTGGAGAAGATTGAAGAAGCTCCTTAGCCTTTCGGTAGTCCGGCTTTAGCTCCACCGCTTTCTTGAGGGCCTCGGTCGCCTCCTCGTCTTTTTCCGCTTTGAAAAACATCAGAGCTTGTTCGTAATAAAGTTGGGGGTTGGTTGGTTGCTGATTAATAGCTTCGGCGATCAGTTCCTCGGCTCGGGTTCGGTACTTGGGATCAATTTCCGCAAGATCAACGTAAGTCGAAATCAGCGACCGGACCGTTAAGGAATTTTTGGGGTTGAGATTGTAGGTAATCTCGGCCTCGCGTTCGGCCTCTTCGACTCTTTCCAACCTGGCCAAAACTGAGGCCAGCTCGCGGTGGTAACGGGGTTCGTGGGGATTGAGAGAGATAGCACTGCGGTAATCTTGAACGGCCTGCTCGTAAAAACCGTAGCGCTTGGCCTTACCCCCGTTGTTGAAAGAAGTGTCAGCGAGAAATAAGTTAAAAGTGCAAAGTGCAAAGTGCAAAGTGATTAGGAGAATTACTGCCAGAAGGACTTTTTTGCGTAGCGGTAGTGTAGTCCTTTCCTTCTTTGACACCTTGATACTTTGATACTCTGACACCTTCTTTTGGAATTTTTTCTTTTTAACCATTTTCTGTCAGTGAAGCCCCCAACGCCATATAAAGCCAGAACAACAACGAGGTCGCGACGACACTAAAACCGAAGAAATCCGAGACCAACACCCCCACCCACCCCGCAAACAAACCAGCTTGGAGGATGTTGTTCCGTGTTCGAACGTTTAAAAAAACAATTTTGCCAATCAAGAAAAGGTAGCTAGCCAGTCCGAGCAAGCCTGTGGTGGCAGCTATATTTAAGTACTCATTGTGGGCTTTGTTGTACAAAAACTCCCACTCGGCGGTTTGATTTAACTCCACCGGTCGGTAGGGTAAAAAAGAGTAGGCAAAAGTTTCCGGACCGGTTCCCAGAAGCGGGTGGTCTTTGATCAGGTTCAGTGTTCCTTTCCAAACCGCGAGGCGGATTTTGACGGTTGAACCGGTTTCAGAGCGAGGCTCTGACAAAGAAGAGCCTCGCTCTTGCTCCTCCGCTACCGCCGATACTTTTGGAACAACTTCATCAAAAATCTTTTTAATCCTTTCCGAAATGGTTGGCGTCAAAGTCAAAGCTGAGATTGCTGTCCAAGCAAGAAAAACCAGCAACAGGGGAAGAAGACCGCGTCTGAGGTTTTCCTTGCCGATGAAGATGAGGAAGGTAAGAATCGCCGCGGCAAATCCTAACAATCCTGATAAGGAATAGGTAAACCAAAAAGCAGAGTATAAGGCAATAGGCACTAGTAGGTAGGCACTAGTCCGTAGCCAAGGTTCTGAGATTTGAGATGTGGATTTGAGATTTGAGTTTTGAGATTTGAAATTTTGGACCATCAAAGCAAGACTAACCGGTAGGACCATAACTAAATATGCGGCAAGCCAATTAGGCTGTCCGAGAGTAGAGAACACTCTCCGTTGTACATCTTGCACCCAGTAATCTTTATCAATCCCAAAATGCTGCAAGATTCCGTAGATGGAAACGAGTAAGGAGGAAAGCAACAACACCTTTACGAATTTTTCTTTTTTACCTTCTCTGCCCTCTGTTCCTTCTTGTCCTTCTGGTCCCATCTCCCCTACGAAAATGTAATAAAGTGCCACATAAGACAGGAAGGACAACAACCCCCCGTTAAATCTCGTGTAATAGCCGAAGATTGAAGTGTAGCGGTCAATCGAGAGGATAGCAGATAGCGTACAGCTTATGGCGTATAGCAAGATAGGAAGGTCAAGAGGAGTCCGTTTAAGATTAAATTTGCCGGTGACAACGGTTTTGACAAGGAAGGCGGCGACGATCAGAATCGTCAGAAGATAGACGAGGATCATTTTGGGAAATTCAAAAAGTTCAAAGGTTTTCGGGGTAAAAACCAGCGGCACCAAAAACGCTAGAGCATAAAACCCATACTCAATTACTTTTTCGGAATATTTGAGAAGCTTAGTTTCCATCGACTGGTCTCAACTTCTTTAAGGCTTCAATTGTGGCGTGGGCGTTGGAGAGTTTGTTGTTCGTTCCCAAAATCTTGGCAGACAGATCTTTGATGCCGGCCAGTTCAGCGATGATACGGACGGGACCACCGGCAATCAAACCTGCTCCGGTTGGGGCCGGTTTGAGGAGAATCTTGGCCGCCCCTCGTTTAATCTTAACTTGGTGGGGAATAGTTGTGCCCTGTAAGGAAACTTCAAACATATTTTTCTTAGCTCGTCGGATTGCTTTTTGAATAGCGTCACGCACGTTCGGCGCCTTTCCCAAAGCGACTCCAACCCTTCCTTCTTTATTGCCAACGGCGACCAGAACGGAGAATCCAATTCTGCTCCCGCCCTTAACCTTTTTGGAAACCCGATTAACCTGAATTATTTTTTCGCTAAATTCTTTCTCTTTTTCAATCATAATTGTTACTGAATTATTGTCTTTACTGTCTTCACTAAAATTTTAGTCCTCCTTTGCGAGCACCCTCGGCCAAGGCCTTAACCCGACCGTGGTATTTGTAACCACCGCGATCGAAAACAACTTTTTTAATTCCCAACTTTAAAGCCTTTCCCGCCAAGATTCCTCCAACTTCGCTGGCGGCAGCCACATCAGCACCTCCCGAGGCGGCCGCCAGAGTTTCACCCTTAACATCATCAATCAATTGAGCATAAATATATTTATTTGAGCGGAAAACGCTCAATCGCGGTCTGGATTTTGTTCCCTTAACCTGCGGCCGTATTCGTGCTCGTCTTTTTTCTCTTGGCTTTTTGTATCTTTTGATAGTCATATCTTCTCTGGTGCTCCAAACGCCCCCACTCCAACCTTCCCCGCCTTGCCCGGCTTCTTCCTAATCACCTCGTCGGCGTACTTTATCCCCTTACCTTTATATGGCTCGGGCGGTCTTAAACTCCGAATCTGGGCCGCCGTCTGTCCGACCAACTGCTTGTCAATCCCCGAAACCGTAATCTTGGTTCTGTCAGAAACCTCGAGGTTGACACCCTCCGGGGGCTTAAATTCAACCGGATGCGAAAATCCCAAAGACAGCGAAATGCCCTCGCCCTTTTTCTCCACCCGGTAGCCAATACCGACCAACTCCAAATCCTTCTTAAAACCCCCGGTTACCCCCTCGATCATATTTTTAATCAGGGTGCGATTCAGACCCCAGAGCTGGCGAGCACTTTTTGAAGCTGAAACGGCTTTGACAACAACCTCGCCCCCCAAAACCTCGGCCTTGATACCCTGTTCCAACTTCCTTGAAAGCTCTCCCTTTGGTCCCTTAACTTTAACCGTCTGACCGCTAACACTAACTTTAACCCCCTCGGGAATTGAAATCGGTTTTTTGCCAATCTTGGACATCTAAATCACCTCACAAATTAACTCTCCCCCCAAACCCTTTTTTCTCGCCTGTTTATCCGTCATCAACCCCTTGGAGGTGGAAACGATCGTTATCCCCCGAAACTTTCGCGGCAATTTTTTAACCATCGAGTAAATCCGCTGGCCCGGCTTGGAGATTCTTTTGATTTCGGAAATTAGCGGCTCCTCATTCTCATACTTCAAATCCAGGTGAATCATTTTCCCCGGACGTCCGCTTTCTTTGAAATTTTTCGCCTTCTCCAAATAACCCTCCTTGACCAAAAGTTTAGCCAGCTCCTCTTTCAATTTGGAATGAGGCAGCTCGACGCTTCTTCGGCGCCGCATCGTAGCGTTTCTTATTTGTGTTAACATATCACCGATTGGATCAGACATTACCAACTTGACTTCCTTACTCCGGGGAGCTCGCCTTTCAAAGCCAGCGTTCGGAAACAAATCCGGCACATCCCAAATTTGCGCATAAAGCCCCGCGGCCGTCCGCAGATGGGGCAGCGGTGATACTTGCGTACCGGATATTTCGGTTCTCTTTTTTGTTTGGCGATTAACGATTTCTTAGCCATCACTCTTTTCAAACGGCATTCCTAATTTTTCTAAAAGCTCAAACCCTTCCTCGTCCGTCTTCGCCGTCGTCACGATTGTGACCTCTAAACTTTTGATTTTACCAACCTTATTGGGGTCAATCTCGGGGAAAACGGTGTGTTCGGTGATTCCTAAACTATAATTCCCGCTGCCGTCGAAAGATTCCCGCGAGACTCCGTGAAAATCACGCAGCCGAGGCAGGACGATGTTGACCAACTTCTGAAAAAAATCTCGCATCCGCCGTCCCCTGAGCGTTACCATCAAACCGACCGGGTCGCCAGCTCTAAGTTTAAACCCAGCGATCGCTTTTTTAGCCTTGCGCACCGCCGGCTTCTGACCGGTAATGACGACCAAATCATTGGAAGCGGACTCCAGATATTTGGAATCACCTAGAGCTTTACCGACTCCCATATTGACCACAATCTTTTCTAAAGCGTGTTCTGGCATCTTCTGCAAATCCTCACCTTCTTATCCTTTTGAATCCTATACCCGACTCGAGTTGGTTTTTGGCACTTGGGACAAATTAGCATCACGTTTTCGACTGGTAGCGGTCGGGTGATTTCGACGATTCCACCTTTCTGGTTTTGCTGCGTCGGGCGAACTGCTTTTTTGTAAACATTTAGTCCCGAAACGATAATCTTCTTTTCTTTGGGCAAAACTTTCTCGACCGTGCTTTCCCGACCACGATCTTTACCTTTAAGTATTCTGACTTTGTCACCCTTTCTAATCTTCATTACAAAACCTCCGGCGCCAGCGAAATAATCTTGCTAAACCCTTTCTCCCGCAGCTCCCTCGCCACCGGTCCAAATATCCTCGTCCCCCGCGGGTTCTTGTTTTTGTCAATAATCACCGCGGCGTTATCATCAAAGCGGATATGGGAGCCGTCCTTACGACGCACTTCCTTTTTGGTGCGAGCAATGACCGCCTTGACAATCTCATGCATTTTAACATTCTGCTCGGGAATCGCCTCCTTGACCACGCCGGTGATAGTATCTCCCACCGAGGCTACCTTCCGGTTCGACCCCGGAATCCCGATGCACATAATTTTCTTTGCTCCACTGTTGTCCGCCACATTTAAAATCGTTTGCCTCTGAATCATTTCTCAACCACCTCCACAACTTTCCACCTCTTCATCTTCGACAGCGGTCTTGTTTCCTCAATTCTAACTTTGCTGCCAACCTTCGCCCCAACCTCATCATGAGCCTTAAAGCGCTTCCTCTTTTTGACAACTTTGTGATAAACGGGGTGGCGCTTTTTGGTTTCTACCTCGACGACGACCGTTTTTTCCATTTTGTTTGAGACTACTGTCCCAACTAGTTGTTTTTTAGGCATCGATTATCTCCCTTTGGCGTACCAATGTTAACACCCTCGCTAAATCCCTACGCTTCCTCTTAATCACATTTGTGTCTTTAAGTTTGTTTAATGACAGATCAAAACGCAAATTTGCAATCTCCTTGCGCAAACTTTCGGCTTCTTTTTCTAATTCAGATACTGACTTTTCTGCTTCCATAGTTATTCCTTAACAATTTTTGTTTTAATCGGCAATTTTTGTGCCGCCCGTTCTAATGCTTCAATTGCAACTTTCTCATCAACCCCCGCCAGCTCAAAAATAATTCTCCCGGGGCGGACTACCGCCACATAATGGTCGACCGGTCCCTTGCCGCTGCCCATTCTCACCTCGGCCGGCTTTTTGGTCACCGGTTTGTCCGGAAAAACCCGAATCCAAAGCTTACCGCCACGCTTGGTTTGGTGGACAATTGCCTTGCGGGCGGCCTCAATTTGCCTTGACGAAAGCCAACAGGGTTCAAGCGCTTTGAGACCGAGCTCACCAAAATCAAGACGGCTGCCACGCTTAGCGACGCCTTTCATTTTACCCCGAAACTGTTTTCTGTATTTCGCCTTCTTTGGTAACAACATTTTAAATTTCTTTCTCGCCTTTTAGATTAATACTATAGCCCGCAAGGGCTATGGTTCGATCGCAAGGGAGAGATTACAAAGTAATTTCTCCCTTGTAAATCCAAACTTTAACTCCGATTGACCCCTTGGCACCAGCATGGGCCGTTTCACGAGCGAAATCGATATCGGCCCGCAGAGTTTGCAACGGCACACTACCGCGCACCACCTTATCAGTGCGAGCGATGTTGGTTCCACCGAGCCGGCCGGCAACGATAATTTTTACCCCCTCCGCCCCCGCCTCCATCACCCGCTTGGCGGTGGAAGAAATAACCCGACGGGGGTTAAACCGCCGCTCGATTTGACTGGCAATGCCCTCTGCCACTAATTTGGCCGAAAGTTGCGGCTTTTTAACTTCCTCGATATCCAGCCTAACCTTCAAGCCGGTTAGTTGAGAAAGCGCTTTCTTCAACTCCTCAACGCTTTTCCCCCCGCGACCGATCGCTATGCCTGGCTTGGCCACGAAGAGTTTTATTGAAAGCTCGGTCAGTGAGCGTTCTATTTCGATCCGCGCAATTCCCGCCGCCGAGACCTTCTTCTGAATCAGCTTCCTGATTTTTAAATCCTCAAGAGCGTGGTCTTTGTATTTATCCTCCGCATACCACCGTGATTTCCAATCTTTACTGATGCCGATTCTGAAACCAATCGGATGAGTCTTCTGTCCCACTTCTATTTCTCCTGACCTTCTAATTCAATCGTCACGTGTGTCGTTCGCTTCAAAATTCGGTGAACCCGACCGCGAGAAACGAAACGGGTTCTCTTGAAAGTTGGACCCGGATCGGCGACGGCTCTGACAATCTTCAAACTTCCTTCTTTCAAACCTTTTTGTTTGGCGTTGGCCGCCGCCGATTCTAAAGTTTTTAAGACAGATTTCGCCACCCGCTTGGGTGAAAATCTTAAAATCCGCCGCGCTTCGACAACCGATTTTCCCTGAATTAATGCAAGGACAAGCCCCGCTTTCTGCGACGAAGTTCTCAAATATTTAGCTTTGGCAACAACCTTTTCTCCCATTACACCCGTCCCTCTGACATCGACGCCCTCACTCCCTTCTTACTGTGTCTTCTAAAAATCCGGGTCGGAGCAAATTCGCCCAACTTGTGGCCGACCATCGCCTCGGTGATGAAAACGGGAATGTGAGTTTTACCGTTGTGAACGGCAATAGTCAAACCGACCATCTCCGGACTGATCGAAGAAGCGCGAGCCCAAGTTTTAATCGGCTCCCTCGACCCCTGCCTACCGGCAGGCAGGCCGCCTTCTTTGGCCTTTTGAACTTTAATTAACAGCTTTTCGTCGATGTAGGGACCTTTTTTTAGTGACCGTGACATATCACTTCCTCCGATCTTTAATAATATATTTATCCGTATACTTCCGCTTCCGTGTCTTTTTACCCAACGTCCGCTTGCCCCACGGACTCTTCGGTGATTTCATTCCGATACCGCTTCTTCCTTCGCCACCACCGTGGGGGTGCGCCCCGGGGTGCATCGCCACTCCGCGCACCGACGGACGAATCCCCATGTGCCTCTTTCTCCCCGCTTTACCCAGTTTAACCGCCGCGTGCTCAATCCTTGACACCTGGCCCAGAGTTGCCATGCATTCCCTCAAATTTTTTCTAATTTCGCCTGAGGGCATCTGGACGTGAACATAACCACCCTCCTTGGCCGTAATCCGCGCCGCCGCCCCAGCACTGCGCACCAACTGACCCCCCCGACCGGGGGAGAGTTCGATGTTGTGAATTGGCAGTCCGACGGGGATATTTTTTAGGGGCATTGCGTTACCGTCTTTAATTTCAACTTTCTCACCGGAGATAACCGTATCTCCAACCTCCAATCCCGCCGGGGCTAAAATGTAGCGTTTTTCGCCGTCTTTGTAAACAATCAGAGCGATGTTGGCCGAGCGGTTGGGGTCATATTCGAGCGAGGCGACCCGGCCCTCAATATCTTTCTTATCCCGCTTGAAATCAATTCGACGATAAAGTTTTTTCTCGCCCGCCTCGCGATGCCGGGTTGTGATTCGACCCTTGCCACGCCCAACCGGACCCTTCTTTCCTTTGGTCAACGGTTTCAGCGGCCTTTCCTTGGAAAGGCCTTTATCGGCAACATCGGCTCGTTGCCTTCTACCTGAACTTGTTGGTCTGTATCTTTTAATTGCCATAATAATATACGCTAGCTTCGCTAGCCAAAGGAGTATCCTCCTTTGGAATCCTCTTTTCGTTCTTCAACCCGATTGACATCGGGTTTTGACCGAAAATTATCCTCCCACCTCGAATATATCAATCTTGTCACCTTCTTTGAGCGTAACCACCGCTTTCTTCCAATCAGATCTTTTTGAAAGCGTTCTTCGCCGACCGACGCGGACCTCCTTACCACGAATATTTGCCGTCCTGACACCCAAAACCTTGACTCCAAAGAGCTCTTCGACCGCCCGCTTGATTTCCCCCTTCGCTGCCTTCTTATCAACCTCAAAGGTGTATTTGCCTTGGCTCGCCTGGGCGGTGCTTTTTTCGGTAATAATCGGCCGCTTGATCACTTGGTAAGGATTCATGATTGTAAGAATGTTTCCTCCAAAATTTTCAGTGACGCTTTTGGCAAAATTAATGTTTTCGTATCAAGCACTTCGTACGCATTTAGGTCTTTCGCTTGAATCGCTTTCACCCCGGCAATATTGCGGGCCGAAAGAATCACGTTTTTGTCAATCTTATCCAAGGCGATCAAAATTTTATCTTTGACCGGCAGCTTGCTCAAAATCCCGACTAAATCCTTCGTTCTGATCCCTTTTAATTCTATTTTGTTCAGAACTAAAATGCCCTCCTGCTTTAATTTTTGGGAGAGGGCAGAGAAAAGAGCTTTCCTTTTCATCTTCTTTGGCATTTTGAGCGACCAATCTTTGGGCTGCGGACCGTGAACCGTGCCCCCACCGACCCAAAGGGGGGAGCGGATCGAGCCGTGACGGGCCCGTCCGGTACCTTTTTGCCGCCAGGGTTTGCGGCCACCGCCGCGAACTTCACCGCGGGTTTTGACTTTGGCCGTCCCCCGACGCCGGTTCGCCCGGTAAACGCGGACGTACTGGGCCAATAAATCCTCGCTTGGTTTGATGCCAAAAATCTGGTCGTTAAGCTCGACCTTGGTCTTCAGCTTGGTTCCTGTTTGTGAATAGACGTCAATTTTCATATCTTCAAAACCACTTTCGAATTTCGGGCTCCCGGCACCGCTCCACTTACCTTAACAACCTTCTCCTTCTTGTCCGCTTCCACAATCTTTAAACCTTTGACCGTTACCCGCTTCCCACCCATCCGCCCCGGCATCTTTTTGCCTTTGTAAACCCGGCCCGGTGTCGTCGTCCCGCCAATAGAACCGGGGGCCCGCGCCCGATCCGACTGACCGTGAGTCGCCGGCCCGCCATGGAAGCCCCAGCGCTTCATCACTCCGGCAAACCCTTTACCCTTCGAAATACCGGTGACCACCACCGGAGTTTCCGGCTTTAATTTTTCCGACCACTCCTCGACCTTGATCGAAGTTACCGGAACAACCCGACCCTTCTCGTCAAACACCTGTGACATCTCAATTTTTTTGCCTTTAATTTCTTTCATCTCAAAAAACAGCGCCCCTGAAGGGCGCTCTCCAACCGGTCCAACCCCAAGTTGTGGTGGTAGCAATCAGTTTTCCAATATCACCTCCAGGTTAGGGCCATTATAGATGAATAATAGGGTTTCGTCAACTTAGTGGTCTTTTGGTCTTGGGTGTAGGTAAGATGGTCAATCTACATCTTAATCTCAATCCCAACGCCGGCGGGGAGGTTGAGGCGGGTGGATCGCCTTAAAGTCTGATAAAATAGCTTCGTAATGTACGAGACTCTCCACTGTCATACCACAACTTCGGACGGTCAGATGACACACCTGCAAGTTCTTAACGCCTGCGCTCGGAACAACGTTGGTGTTGTTGCCTTCACCGACCACGACGCATTGCCCAACCAAAAAGTTGTTGACCAACTCCAAGCCAACAAGAACCATAAAACCAAGTGGATTATTGGTTGCGAACTTTCCTCCGGTTGGCCAAAAGAAATCGGCGGAGTCGGCAGCAACTTCCACATCGTTGGGCTCTTCGTTGATCCCTTCAACAAACCGCTTCTTGAGAGAAACCGTAAATTTCAGGAGTCTCGGATTGAGAGAATGAAACGGATGGTTAAGAATTTACAGGGTCTAGGTTTTGAAATTTCCGTTGATGAGTGTCTAAAAGAATCAAGTGGGGAGACAGTTGGACGGCCGCAAATCGTCGCCGCTCTCAAAAAGAAGGAGCACAATCTCAAAATTATTGACGACCTCAAAAACAAAATGGTTAAAGATGCCGAGAACGATCCGGAACTCAAAGAGAAATATAAAAAGATGATCGAGCGCGGGGAGGATCAGTACCCCTACTATTTGTTTCTCGATACCAAGGCCTACATTCCCGGTATTCTCGTGGATTATCTCTACTACACGGACTTGGACGAAAGCGTTGGACTAATCCGTGGTGCTGGTGGCGTAGCAATTCTTGCTCACTGGACATT
This sequence comes from candidate division WWE3 bacterium, assembly GCA_030619715.1. Taxonomy (GTDB): domain Bacteria; phylum Patescibacteriota; class WWE3; order JAUXAW01; family JAUXAW01; genus JAUXAW01. The sequence continues at coordinate 8,719 of JAUXAW010000010.1, read as the reverse complement.
TACCAAAAGAAAAGTTGATGCAAGGTTAATCGAAAAACTTTTTGAAGAGGACAGACCTGACGGAGCCGAGATTGTTTTCGGGCTTGGCGTTACCGAAAGACGAGAGGAAATCAAGCGGGATATGGAGATGATGAAGCACCTGACAGAAAAGTGGAACAAGTTCCAAAGCGGCGGGGCAGACATTCATAAAGAAGAGGATTTTGGTTATTTCGTTGGGGCCGAGTGGTACGCCAAAAAGACAATCGGCTTGACCGAGAGAATGCTCAAACAAGGGAATATCGACCCCCAATTTTCCTCTTTCGCTGTATGATAAAATAGCCCCGAAATGAATAATAAAAACAATAAACAAATTATCGTTGAACTGCGGGCTTGGGTTGATCATCCTGATCAGATTAGAAACCAAATTAAGGAATTGGGGGCCAAACTCGATCACACTAAAACTTTTACCGATCATTACTACGGTGAAGAAGATTCGGCGCTTGATTGCCTTTGGGAAAAATCCGGAAAATCCGTCAGGATACGGGAATATACGCCTAAGGATTGCGAGGTTGTCCGAAAGGACGCCATTTTGTCAACCAAAGAAGGATTCGAGGCGGGCGCTTCAAAGATGCAGGTTTTGTTTAAGGGTAGCTTAGAGGAATCAAAGCAATTTCTTCAAAACGCTGGCTACAATAAACACCTCTTAGACATTACAAAGACGAGGGAGAGCTACACGCTTGATTCGATGGGGATCTGTGTTGATGAATTTGCGCAATTCGGTCCCGCAATGGGGGTGATTTTGCGTGTGGATAACGTTGAGGACGTTCCCAAAGCTGAGGAGAAATTACTAAGGTTCCTAAAAAGTTTAGAGGTTAAGGAACGCAACATCGAAAGGGCCAATGTTACCAGCAAAATCCTTGTTTCTCAGTTTTCGAGAGATCCCAAGGTCAAAAGACCACTTCTTGAGGAAGAGTTAAAGAAATACGAAGCAAGACTTAAAGAGTGTTTGGCCAAGCGTGGTGACGCTTTCGTTCACGGCGGTGATGGTTGGCACGATAATCCCGCCTTCGAAGCCCTGGAAGCCGAATACGACTTCTTAAAATCTCGAATCCGCCAGATCAAAAACGAGCTCCTCGAGCTTCGTGGGGAGGTTCCTACATCTTAATCTCAATCCCAACGCCGGCGGGGAGGTTGCGGCGGGAGAGTTCGTGGGAACTCACCACAGAGGTTTAAATTTAACTAATTTACGGGCCGAGGGGGATAACTAGAATAAAATCAAAAAAAGGATTACGGCTCCGATGACCCTAGAGATATGAAGCCAAACAACAGTATCCTCCGAGAAGCCGATGTTGATCCTCTTCTCACCCAACTTAACCCAACCCCAAGTGATACAGGATTCACTTATCCATTTGCCTGACCATATCTTGGAGAACATCAAGTCCCAAGCAACCGATCCAAGAATGCCAAAAACGATCCAAACCTTAGCGACCCAAAACTGGAAACCGCCAGCGACAAATACCATCAGGGCGGGAAGGAGTCCGCTGTAAATCAAACACCACCATACAAGAGTGAAGTTTGAAAGAATCTTAGGCGGCTCCTTTTTGGGAGGAAAGAAACGGTAGGATGTGTAGGTGTCAATCATACCACCTATGGCGTAGAAAATAAGTAGGAGAGTAGCAAGTAAGATCTGCTCTAAAGCCATGGCTTTATTCTATCAGTGAACCTTACATCTTAATCTCAATCCCCACCCCGGCGGGGAGGTTGAGGCGGGAGAGTTCGTCGAGGGTTTTGGCGGTCGGCTCCAAAACATCAATCAGGCGGCGGTGGGTGCGAATCTCAAACTGTTCGCGTGACCTCTTGTCAATATGAGGACCACGGAGAACGGTAAACTTTTCAATCTTCGTCGGCAACGGCACCGGACCAGCAACCTTTGCGCCGGTCCGCACCGCCACATCCACAATCTGCTCGGTCGATTGGTCAACCACCCGGTGGTCATATCCTTTCAGTCGAACGCGAATCCTTCCTTTTGGCATCTTAGGCACTCACCTTGGAGGCAACTCCGGCTCCGACCGTGTGACCACCCTCACGAATAGCAAAGCGCAAACCTTCTTCCAGAGCCACCGGCATGATCAGCTTAATCTTCATCCGGACGTTGTCACCAGGCATGACCATCTCCGTTCCCTCGGGAAGAGTGACCTCACCGGTCACATCGGTTGTTCTGAGATAAAACTGGGGTCGGTAACCGCTGAAGAACGGCGTGTGACGACCACCTTCCTCCTTGGTCAAAATATAGACCTCGGCCTCAAATTCGGTTAGCGGCTTGATCGAACCGAGAGCCGCCAAAACCTGACCGCGCTCAACCTCACCCCGCTCAATCCCCCGCAACAAAACACCAACGTTGTCACCGGCCTGACCCTGCTCAAGGGACTTCTTAAACATCTCCACCCCGGTGGCGATCGTCTTCCTTGTTTCTCTGATTCCAACAATTTCCACTTCATCGTTGACTTTAACAATTCCCCGCTCGATTCGTCCGGTGACGACCGTGCCCCGACCCCTGATCGAGAAAACGTCCTCAATCGGCATCAGGAACGGCTTATCCAGATCACGCTCCGGAGTCGGGATGTACTCGTCAATCGCCTTGAGCAATTCCTCAATACTCTTGACCGCCTCGGCATCACCTTCCAGGGCCTTGAGCGCCGAACCGCGGATGATGGGAATTTCATCACCGGGGAACTTGTACTTGGTCAGAAGCTCACGAATCTCGACCTCAACCAAGTCCAACAGCTCTGGGTCATCGACCAAATCCGTCTTGTTCATGTAGACGACCATCGCCGGCACATTCACCTGACGCGCCAGAAGAATATGCTCGCGGGTCTGGGGCATCGGTCCGTCGGGAGCGGAAACGACCAAAATCGCTCCGTCCATCTGGGCGGCGCCGGTGATCATATTTTTGATGTAGTCGTGATGTCCCGGAGTATCAATATGGGCGTAGTGACGCTTTTCGGTTTCGTACTCGATGTGAGAAATGGAAATCGTAATCCCGCGCTCTTTTTCCTCGGGCGCGTTGTCAATTTCCTCGAAGGCATAGAATTTAGCCAACCCTTTGCCCTCGAGATACTTGGTCATCGCCGAAAGCAAGGTTGTCTTTCCATGGTCGACGTGACCGATGGTCCCCACGTTAACGTGGGGCTTGGTCCGTTCAAATTTCTTTGTTTCTACCATAATTTCACCCCCTTTACCTAACTCGGCTCTATTTTACCTATTTACAATACTCTCCGCAACCGCTTCAGGCGCTTCTTCATAATGACTTGGCTCCATATTAAAGCTCGCCCGCCCCTGTGTCAAGGAGCGCAGCGTCGTGGCGTAGCCAAACATCTCCGCTAGCGGAACCAGTGCTTTGATCACGCTAACATTACCCCGCTGCTCGCTGCCTTCTATTTTAGCACGTTTTGCGGAAAGATCACCAATGACCTCGCCCATAAACTGCTCGGGGGTCATCACCTCAATTTTCATAATCGGCTCGAGCAGAACCGGATTGGCCTTCTTAACTCCCACCTGCAGGGCTTCGGAGGCGGCAATTTGGAAAGCGATGTCCGAGGAGTCCACCTCGTGAAACGAGCCGTTGTAAACGGCAACGCTCATGTCAATCAGCGGATAGCCGGCCAAAACCCCCTTTTCCATTGCCCCGACGACTCCCTTCTTGATGGCGGAGATGAATTCTTTGGGAATCGCACCCCTTTTGATTTCGTCTTTGAATTCAAAACCCTCACCGCGACCGCGGGGCTCAAGCCGCAAAAAGACATGGCCGTACTGACCGCGGCCACCCGACTGGCGGATATACTTCCCCTCCTGCTCAACCAGCCGGCGAATCGTTTCCTTGTAGGCCACTTGAGGCCGCCCGACGCTGGCTGCAACATTGAATTCCCGCTTCATCCGCTCAACCAAAATCTCAAGGTGCAGCTCACCCATTCCCGAAATAATTGTCTGGCCGGTCTCCTCATCGGTTTTGATTTTAAAAGTGGGGTCTTCCTCGGACAGCCGGTGTAGAGAAGTGCTCAATTTCTCCTGATCGGCACGAGTCTTGGGCTCGATGGCAACGGAAATGACCGGATCGGGGAATTTGATTGCTTCCAAAACAACCGGATTTTTCCCGTCGCAGAGAGTATCGCCGGTAAAGGTGTTTTTCAAGCCGACGATTGCCCCAATTTCACCGGCCGAAAGTTCCTTGATTTGTTCCCGCTTGTTGGCGTGCATCAAAAGGATTCGCGCCGCCCGCTCTTTCTCACCGGTGTGGGAATTCAAAACATAGGAGCCGGCGGGAAGTTGGCCCGAATAAACTCGGATGTAGGTCAGACGACCAACATAGGGGTCGGTTTGAACCTTAAACGCTAAAGACGCGAAAGGTTCGTTGACGTCCTGCTTGCGAATCTCCTCCTTACCGTCTTCTGGATTGAACCCCGAAACCGGAGGCAAATCCAGCGGTGAAGGCAAAAACTGGATCACCGCATCCAAAAGAGTCTTAACCAACACCTTGCGGCCGTCTCCCCCCAAAACGGGGAAGAATTTTCCGGAAATAGTTGCCAGCCGCACCGCCTCCAAAAGCTCCTCGTCGGTCAAAACTTGGTCTTCCAAGTACTTTCTCATCAACTTCTCATCGGCCTCGACCGTTTTTTCGATCAGCTCCGCCCGGAACTTCTCGACTTCCTCCTTCATCTCCGCGGGAATTTCCGTCTCTTTCAGCTCCAACGCCTCCTCATCGACGTAGACATAGGCCTTGCGGGCGATCAGATCAACAACACCCTTAAGGTCGTATTCGCTACCGATCGGAAGTTGGATTGGGGCGGCGTTGGGACTCAAGCACTCGCGGATTGAAGCCAAGCTTTTGTAAAAATCACCACCGATGAGATTCAGTTTATTGATGTAACAGAGCCGGGGCACCTTGTATTTGTCCGCCTGGTGCCAAACTTTTTCCGATTGCGGCTCGACTCCTTCCTTGCCGTCAAAAACAACGATCCCGCCGTCAAGCACTCTTAAAGAGCGTTCAACCTCGGCGGTGAAATCAACGTGGCCGGGGGTGTCAATGATGTTGATGCGAAATTCGTCCCGACCGAGAGGCCCCAAGTTTAAGGTTTCCGATTTCCAGAAACAGGTTGTTGCCGCCGCTTGGATTGTAATCCCGCGTTCTTTTTCCTGCTCCATCCAGTCCATCTCCGTCGTCCCCTCGGTGATTTTGCCGATTTTGTACGTTTTTCCGGTGTAATACAAAATCGTCTCCGTCGTCGTTGTCTTGCCGGCGTCAATGTGGGCAATGATTCCAATGTTGCGTATCCGATCCAGCGGATATCTTTTCTTTTCTTCAACCATCTCTATCTGAAATGACAGCTTTAGCTGTTATCCCTCAAAAGATAACAAGCGAGCTTGTCACTACAATCCAAAGGGGGATCACCATCTGAAATGGGCGAATGCTCTGTTCGCTTCGGCCATGCGGTGGATGTTGACTTTCTTTTTAAAGGCCTCGCCTTTTTCCTCGGCGGCGTCGCGAAGCTCGGCGGTCAGTTTTTCGACCATCGGCTTGCCTTTTCGGGCCTGCGCCGCTTGAATGAGCCAACGCACGGCCAGGGCCTCAGAGCGATCGTGCCTAACCGGCATTGGAATCTGATAGGTAGCACCCCCGACCCGACGGGAGCGCACCTCCTGAGAGGGCATCACGTTCTTGGTTGCTTTTTCCAAAAGCGTCAACGCCTCCTTTTTATCCTCGTTTAAATTCCGCAGCGCGCCGTAGACAATTTTTTCGGCGGTTTTCTTTTTCCCCTGCTCCATCACCCGGTTGACGAAACGAGTCACCAATCGTGATTTATAGAAGGGCTCTACTTTTATTGGTCTTTTTTTAACCTTTCCCGTCCTAGGCATTAGCTTCTCCTTCAGCCGGGGTTTCAGCTACCGGTGCCGCCCCAGTCGCTCCACTCCTTTTCGTTCCATATTTCGATCTCTGTGTCTTGCGGCCTTCGACGCCGGCGGCATCATAATGGCCGCGAACGATGGTGTACTTGATCCCCGGCAGGTCCCGGACGCGGCCGCCGCGAACCAAAACGATGGCGTGTTCGGCCAGGTTGTGTCCCTCGCCGGGAATGTAAGCCGTTATCTCCTGACGATTGGAGAGCCGCACCCGTGCCACCTTTCTTAAAGCGGAGTTTGGTTTCTTGGGAGTCATCGTCTTCACCTGCAAACAAACGCCGCGCTTGAACGGTCCGGATATCCTTTTTATCTTGCGGTCAATGCTCGAATAAACCGTATGCAGCGCCGGCTTCTTTACCCTCTTTTTCACTTTTTTCCTACTTTTTCTAACTAATTGTGATATGGTTGGCATTATTCGATCCTCGCGCGCTCCCCGGTAGGGATTAACCTACCGATGATCACATTCTCCTTCAGCCCCAAAAGCTTATCTACCTTACCAGAAACGGCGGCTTCGGTCAAAACGCGGGTCGTCTCAATAAACGAGGCGGCGGCCAAAAAGCTATCCGTTTCCAAGGCGGCCTTGGTAATTCCCAGAAGAACTACCTGAGCGGTTGCCGGCTCTTTCTTCTTGGCCAAAACCTTTTCATTCTCCTCCTCAAAAGCATAGCGGCTGACAATTTCCCCCGGTAAAAATCCGGTATCACCCGAGGATTCAACTTTCATCTTGTTGAACATCTGCCGAACAATGGTCTCAATGTGCTTATCCGCCAGCGTGACCCCCTGGGAGGCATAAACATTCTGAACTTCGGAGAGGATGTACCTCTGGGCCACCTCCACCCCTAAACTATCCATCACCTTCTCCGGATCGAGAAAACCGTCGGTCAGGGGGGTGCCGGCGGCAACCAGGTCACCGCTTGCAACTTTCAGCTCGGCCGTGGGCTCGACCTCAAATTCGACCTCTTTTTCTACCGCTTTCTTGTCCGTCGCCGTCACCCTAACAATGCGTTTGTCATCCCGCTCAACCACCTTGACCTTACCGGCAACCGGGCTCATCAGCCCCAAGTCCTTGGGAGTGCGGGCCTCAAGAACTTCCTCGACTCGCGGCAAACCTCGAGTCACATCTTTGGCGGTGACAATCCCTCCAATGTGACGAGTCTTCAAGGTGAGTTGTGTTCCCGGCTCGCCAATTGACTGGGCGGCGATGATCCCGACCGGGGTCCCAATCTTAACCAGTTCCTGAGTGGCCAAATCCAAACCGTAGCACTGGGCACAAATTCCGTGACGCAGCTCGCAGGTCATCGGCGAACGGACGACGACCGATTCTAGCTTTGAGTCGGAGATCTTCTGGGCAACCTCTTCGGTAATCAGCTCCCCCGCTTTGACCAAAACCTTGCGGCCGACCTTAATATTCGCCACCGCGGTGCGCCCCACCAGCCGGTCGGCGAAACTGGCCAGGATTGTCTCCTCACCGCGTCTAATTTCCAGCCCCTGCTTGGTCCCGCAGTCCTCGTCCCGCACAATTACCTCTTGAGCCACATCCGCCAGCCGGCGGGTCAAATAGCCAGCGTCGGCGGTTTTCAGGGCGGTGTCAATCATTCCCTTGCGGCCCCCGCGAGCGCTCGAGAAATACTCAAAGCCGGTCAGGCCCTCCCGGTAATTAGAGCGAATGGGAAGCTTGACCAAACGCCCCAGAGGGTCAACGATTAAGCCCCTAATCCCCGCAATTTGTTTAACCTGATCACGCGTTCCCCGCGCCCCCGAGGAAACCAGTACCTTAACCGGGTTATCCTCCCCCAAATTGTTCCAAGTTAACTCGTCCAACCTCTCGGTGGTATCAATCCAAACCTGGCTCATCAGATTTAGCCGCTCGCGGTCGGTAATCAACCCCCGACGGAAGCTTTGGTCAATTTCGGCCGATTTTTCATCCGCCTCCCTAACGAGCTCGTCTCTTTCGGGAACAACCTCCCCGTCAAAAATACCCATCGATATCCCCGATACGGTTGCGTATTTAAAGCCTAAATCTTTGAGGTCGTCAATCAACTGCACCGTTCTGCTTCGCCCTTCAAGCGTCAAACAGCGGTTAATTAGTTCCCGCACCGCACCGTTCTCTTTGTTAGTTTCTTCGTTGAAAAATCTTAGCGATTTCGGCAGAACCTGGTTGAAAATAACGCGACCGGCGGTCGTCTCCCAAAGCTTCCCCTCGATTCTTACTTTAATCGGCTCACGCAACCCAACCGCACCGCTGTTAAGAGCTACAATCGCCTCGCTCTCGTCCGAGAAAACCGGCGGCTCCCCGGGCGAAGTCGAGGGGCGCATCGAGGTTAGATGGTAAGTGCCAATAATCATATCCGTGTCCGGAATAGTGATGGGAGTACCACTGGAGGGTTTCAATAGATTCCTAGCCGAAAGCATCAGATCGTTAGCCTCTTTACGCGCCCGGCTGGAGAGCGGCAGATGAACCGCCATCTGGTCGCCATCAAAATCAGCGGCGAACCCGGCGCAAACACAGGGATGGATTTGAATCGCCTTGCCATCAATCAACTGGGGATAAAAGGCCTGAAAACCGAGGCGGTGCAGGGTTGGGGCGCGGTTGAGAAGGACGGGGTGATCTTTGACTAATTTTTCCAAAATGTCCCAAACTTCGGGCGACCGCTCCTCGAGAACGAAGCGGGCGCTTTTGATGTTGGGAGCTAGACCCTCGAGCATAATTTCTCGCAGAACAAAGGGTTTGAAAAGTTCCAACGCCATTTCCCGGGGCAGGCCACATTGATCAAGCTTAAGATTG
>JAUXAW010000024.1 GCA_030619715.1 candidate division WWE3 bacterium | reverse complement strand
AGTATCTAAAGGCGGGATGAACCGGGCAGAAGGTGGTTTTGTTTGCCGGGGCCAGCCGCAACACGCCCGGCAGGACTCGAACCTGCGACCTACGGATTAGAAATCCGTTGCAAAAAACAGCTAACCCCTTGATATACAAGTTGTTAGAGGTGGCATTAAAACCCACTTCGCCATTTACTCCGCCATTTCGACGCAGGAAATACCCCGATTTGAGCAAACTTGAGGACTATCCGCAACCGCCTACTTACGCCAAGCATGAAGCAAAGATTTGAAAAAAAATGGGACTCCTACCTTCCTCAGAATCTTTACCACACCCCCGCCCCTCGTCCTCGAAGGTACCTTACTTACCCAAAGAGACGCCTTACTAAATTTCAAAATACTCGACAGGATTGGTCAGTTGTGTAGGCTTTATCATACCTTTGTTAACAATGATTGTTATTATAATCTTCAACAAGACCGAAAAAACCTCTTAAAGCTTCTGGAAACCTTTTCTCATCAACATCCAAGAACAGTGACAATTTCCCCAGAAGCTCATAACTTTCCGGATATACTTTGGGCCCAAGTAGGGCTTTAGATTTATCTTCTATGATTCTTGGATAGACACGACAAGATTCCATAACATAACTGTGCCACTTAGATATGAATTGGGGTAAAGGTCTTTCAAAACGTATTTTAAAGTAACTTTTTTCTTCATCCCAGACACATTCCATTGCCTCTTTTAAAAGTTGCCAATAGCGACGTGATGTATAAGGTGTACCCGCCTCATAATCATTCCGTTTAATCTCATTTTTGACAATAAGCTCAATAGCCTCAGAAGATTCCATCGACTCATTAAGATTAAGATATTTAAATTCTTCAAAGTAATCAACCATATCTACTTCGTAATTTATTCTATCACCAAATGCATCAATGAATACTTCTGTAGACTCTTCCACAAAAGAATCAAGTTCAGCCATTACCCTGCGCCAATCATCAACAATAACCCTGCTATAACCATAAACGCCATGATGTTCATACTCAATATATGCACCGTAAAAGTCATTCCAATCCATAACAAACTCGCAATAAAAAAGGCACTGCTACATCAATACTACTCAAAGATTCGCAAGAATCAGAAAATTGCCGAGAAGCCAGCTTTGAGTCCTTTGATTATGAGAGTAAGTAAACCTGCCACATATACTGCGATTCCAACAGGAACTAAAAATCTCAAGAAAGTTATAACTATAATAGCCCGAACTTTTCTTTGGAGTACACATTTTGCGATGGCAAGAGCAATTAAACTTATGATGCAGTAAATAGCGAAACCACCCAGAATCATCCAGAAGCAAATTGCCCATCGAATATTGAGCCAAATTGCAATGATAACAAGAGCAATTGAGAGTAGCATGGACAAGCCTGTTAAAACGTTGGCCCGACGATCTTCTGCTGGGGTTAATCTTATTTTTCACCTCCTATACTGCAGGCACAATAAAAAAGGGCACCGCTACATCGTGCACCGTTGAGGCCCAGCAAGGCCCGCAAGCAACACGCAAGCGATGCCCCATATCGGGGCACCGACTTTTACGCGTTTGCTTACGAAGAATTTTGCTGGTTTCAACGGAAACGCCAAAAATCAGTACTTAACGTTATTAAATTGTCTATTCTATTTTATCTGGTATTTCACAAAAAACAAAGGGGAATAATACTTCATTCTCAACATTACCTAGTTAATTTTGTTTTATTGGCCAGTTAACATAGTGATGTAAGTTCGCGTTTCTTACGAAATATGAATTCCTTTACGAACGAAAGCACGGCTCTCCGGAAAGACCTCCAATGACCTCCAAACTCATAATAAGCATGTCAAGCCTGGGGATTTTGACCTGATTGACAGAAAAGACGGTTATCGGATTGAACATCCGATTGACACTGGATTAAATGTCCTGTTGCCGCCAAGTCGGGGGATCCATTTGCAGTTCAACGACTGCTTGGCCATGCTAATCTGAAAATGGCAACAAGATATGTGCACCATGATCCACACGATGTTAGGACTGAACCCTGATGTCGTATCACACCTGCCCGCCATGCAACCGACCAAACCAATCGCACCTGCCCCCCAGGCTTTAAGAAAATCACGCCTCGTGATATGACATTTCTCATTCAAACGCTTAAAAAGCAGAAGTTCTCCAATACAGTTCAGCTACTTTGCCCCTCAGAAATCTCAAATCTCCACTTCAATAGCAGACACTGACGCTGGCGCAAAAACCCATTGCCCCGTTCGCGGAAGTTTAATTTCCGTATGTTTAATAGCATCCCGATTAGTCTGTATCACTTCATCCTCAGGATCACCAGCCAACTGGAACACCTTCCCCGACTTGATTTCGTTTCCGCCAATCGCAAGCCTGGCTCTCACAGACTCCGTCCGTTTAGTATTCACAGCATGAATAAAAATCCGATCACCCGTCCTGCTCGCCGTAACATCAAGCCCATCGGGCGAGTCTTGAACCTCAACCGCTCTCTCACCCGTATGATGTCGATACAAACTCATCACCCGCGCAACCGGCATCATAAACGCCTTCCCCCCCGGCACTGGAATCATCACCGCATTCACCTGCCACCGCGTCCCGCAAAAATCCGCCAGCGTCGCAATCTTTAACCTCTCCCCGTACCTCTCATGAACATTAAGCAACCGCGCATTTGCAACCCCAGCCGCCCACGTCGACAACACCTCGCACCGGTTCCGACCCGGCAGTGAAAAATGACATTCCGTCATCGCCAAAGGAACATCCGACCCTTTCGTCTCCTCCACAATCCGCTTAATCTTCGCTTCGTGTGGTCGACAGGCATTCATTAAATGCTCCCAAGTCCTCGCCGGGTCCTTACGATACTCAATCCCCCGCAAAGGCGAATCTTTCTTATTGCCGTCCGGGTTGAACATATGATGAAACGCAAGATAATCAAGATGCTCACCCGCCATATCCAGCATCCGCTTAGCCCAGCCCCTGTCACCCCAGCCGATCAACCTAATGTTCCGATCCTCCCGCCGCATTGCTTTTGCAAACTCCACCGTCTTCCTCCCCGCCCTCTCACAATCGAAACCATTACGATCGTGAGAAGTCTCATTGCCGATCTGCCACATTTTAATATTATGTGGCTCTTTAAACCCATGCGCCAGCCGAAGTTTGCTCCCCGGATTATTACAATACCGAACCCACGCCGCCGCTTCCTCCGCATCCGCCGACCGAATACTGCCCTTAGGATCTTTCTGCCACTGCTTCCTCCCGTCCGATTCAAAGTTCACACTCATCAAAGGCTCCGCCCCCGTCTGCCGACAAAAATCCACAAATTCCGCCGTCCCCACCTGGTTCGACTCGATCCCGCCCCACAAAAGATTTATCATAGGCACGCGCCTATCCCTTGGCCCAACCGCCTCCTTCCAGCGGTAATAAGAACTAAAACACCCACCCCATCGCATAAGCGTAGGACCAAGCTCCCGCGTAACTTCAACAACATCACCCCGCCACCGATCTCGCTTAAAATCCCAGGCAGCAGCAACAGACCCGTCAGTAGTCCCCAACGGCTCCATAAACTGCATATAAAGATAAGGCGAAAGCGAAAACCGAGGACGTGGATCAATAGAAAGCAACTTCCCATCATCCCCAAAAACCTCCGGCAAAGACAAAGCAGCAACCCCACCAGCCGCAGCCCGAAGAAAATCCCGACGTGTACTAGTACCAGACATCTCATCACCAAAAAAATAATCTAAGGAACCGAAAAAAACATTAAACTGACATTTCCCATATAACATTTTATATCCTAGCTCAGCTACGTCGCCGAGCTCTTTTCTAATAGAATATCAAATTGCTCTCAAAAATTCAAGGTTTCCAACTATATTTTGAAACTATTTCAGCAGGAACACTTGTGAAAATACGAATTTAGCAACTGATTATCGTTTCTTTGACGTACCTCACCCAGTGTCTCCGTCTGAAATCAAACTTGTTAGCAATTCTCTGCATTAGCCAGACCCAATTGGTACATGTTTCAAACGTTTAATTCTCTCAAGGATCTCATGGAACAAAGACCTCGACACCAACACCTCTGCCATCTGTTATCTACTTTCTCACGAACCACGAGCGACGAGTCACGAATTATAATACCCAAACGCACACTTGCCGTCAAAGAAATTCTTGTTTTAACCCCGCAAATTCATATAATTGCAAAGAGAAAATCGAGTCGTTTGGTTAGTCCCACATTACACAGTTGGGGAACAAAATATGAGCAAAGAGATAAATGACATTTCTGAGGTTGTGGAAAAAATAATCGCACGAAACCAAAAAATCCACGATTCTTGGTG
>JAUXAW010000022.1 GCA_030619715.1 candidate division WWE3 bacterium | reverse complement strand
GAATTGTTGAAGGGTTTGGATTTGATTGTAGCTGCTCACTGCACAGTCAATAAGAAAAAAATCGCGGAGCTGTTTTCTGACGCTTACGTAGAGGGAAAAGCTGGTTTAAAAATCACTCTGGACTAGGCAAAATAAAAATGTGCTATTGCGCCAAAAAGCTTATATATAATTATGTGCGATAGCACAAATAGATGTGGTAACAAATGTGGGGACAAAGTTTCGGCTGGGGTAGAGGCCGAGGCTGGGGCCGAGGTCGGTCTGGACCTTGGCCGGGCGGAGGGCCTTTCAGCTATTTGCCGCCATGGCAGAGACCCGGGCGAATGTTTGGCTTCGGAAGGGGATTCGGCTGGGGGCCCGGACGGTTGGGCAACCCTTACGTCTGCGCCCGCGTCCCATGGCTTCCGAGGTGGTGGTGGGCTTACCCAGATGTCTACGGATCCCCCGGCTACGGATACCCCTACGCGGCGTATCCGCAGTACTCTTACCCAAGATACCGGTAAACAAATGAAAGGAGGTTAGTAAAATGTGGTGGCCTAGAGGTCGGAGATGTTGGTGGTGGTATATGAATCCACATATGTATCCACCGTACCCGCCATACGTGCAAGCGCCGCAGCAACCCTCGCAACCTGCACAGCAACCCCCTTACTATCCACACCCACCGTTCATGCCTACTCCATCGACGCCCGAGCAAGAGATCGAAGCGCTGGAGGCATACAAGGCTGAGATCGGAGAGGAGCTCAAAGGGATCGAGGCTAGGATAAAAGAGCTGGGGGAGTCCTTGACCAAAGGATCCGGCGGCCAACCCCCCGGGAGCAGAAAGTGATAATTTGGGGCTTAAAGTAGCAGTTGCTGCGAAGGGGCTCAAAGGCTTAGGGGATGAAGTATCGGATGTTTTTGGCAGAGCTCGAGCTTTTACAATAGTAACGGTCGAAGATAGCAAGATCAAAGGCGCAAAAGTCGTGGATAATCCAGCGGCTTCATACGAATACGGGGCTGGGCCGATAGTCACCAAAATGCTTGCCGAGATGAAAGTCGAGATTGTGATTGCTGGCGAGTTTGGTATGGGGGCTTCGGTGCTCCTTAAAGATAAGAACATTCGTGCGGTCAAGGTTAAGGCTGGAACAAATGTCTGCCGAGCCGTAGATAGCGTTATTAAATGAAAAATTTAGAGTGAATTTCATGAAAGTAGCCATACCCTCTAACATGCCTGGCGGACCGGATGCTGCGATTTCTCCCCATTTCGGTCGTTGCGATGCATTCACGTTGGTTGAAATTAAAAACGGCAAAATAACGGGTGAGAACACGATCGATAACCGGGGGGCGCATTTTGGTTTTGATAAAACACCAGCAGAAATCTTGGCATCGAGTGGCGTGGACGCGGTAGTGGCACAGGGCATGGGTCCCAAGGCTATAGAGCTCTTGGGTCAGAGTGGCATCAAAACATATTTCACCTCGGCCCAAACGGTCGGGGAAGCCGTGCGTGAGATGATCGAGTGCAAGGCCAAGCTGGCCACGCCCGAAGAGGCCTGCAAGGAACCAAGGTCGGGAGCTGAACCACCTCCGACTTCTATTATGCCTTCCTTTGGCCCCGGGATGGGCAGAGGGATGGGCATGGGAAGAGGAATGGGCAGGGGGATGGGGCCCTATCCCTACGGACCTCCGCCAGCGCCTTATCCTCCACAACAAATGCCGAAGCCTTCTCCTCCACCCACAGGCCGCTTTAAGGTGGGTATTGCAAGCCAAGGGCCTAGGGGGCTCGACGACATGGTATCGCCGATCTTCGGCAGGTGCCCAAGCTTTACCATCGTCGAGATCGAAGGAAAAGACATCAAGAATGTAAAAGTGGTGCCGAACCAATTCGTTTCTGCGCCTCGCGGTGTGGGAATCGCGGTGGTCCAGATGCTGGCAAACGAAGGGGTGAAATTTATTTTGGCCGGACGATTTGGCCCTTGGGCATCTTCGACCTCTAACCAATTCGGCATCCAAATGATCATGGTTTCGTCTGGCGTGAGGATTAGGGACGCTATCAATCAGTACATCATCGGTTCACGCTAGGGTGCAGCGATTGAAGGAAATTGTGGTTGCTAGCGGAAAAGGTGGAGTTGGTAAAACTACGGTCTCTGCATCGCTCGCAGTTTTTTTGGCCAAATCCGGAACGAAAATTGTTGCAGCAGATGCAGATGTCGATGCACCTGACCTTCTGTTGGCACTAGGTGGCGGAAAGACGATCTCCTCAACCGAGATCGAAGCTTCTGAAAAAGCGGTGATCGACGAGTCAAAATGTACTGGATGTAGCAATTGCGTTAGGGCATGCCCATTTGGCGCGATCGTGATGCAAGATAATCGACCAACCGTTGTGCGACTCATGTGCGAGGGCTGCGGAGTGTGCAAGGTTGTCTGCCCCGTCAACGCAGTTGAGGTAAAAAAAGCAGTGACAGGCACCCTGAAAATCGAGGATACTAAGTACGGATTCCCGTTGGTGACTGGGTACCTGAGGCTCGGTGAACACAATTCGGGCCACCTCGTAGCGAGCGTAAAAAAATCCGGGAGAAAGGCGGCTGAAGACACGGGGGCAAAGACGCTCGTGGTCGACGCAGCACCAGGTATAGGTTGTCCAGTGATCGCTTCGATTTCGGGGGCTAGCTATGTCATTGCCGTTACCGAGCCGACTCCTGCCGCCAAGCGGGACCTAGAACGCTTGATCAAAGTCATAAAACACTTCAATGTTCCAGCGGGAGTGGTGATAAACAAGGCGAATCTTTCGGATGATTTCAGGGCCACGCTTGAGAACTGGGTGACGAATGAGTTGGGTTATCAGATCTTGGGTAAAATTCCCATCGACTACGAAGTTGTTAAAGCTCTAGTAAACATGGTGCCGGTTACCGACTTTAATCCAAACGCTGAAGCATCAAAAATCTTGGCCGCGATAGCCAAACGCGTGGAGGATGAGGTTTTAACATGAAGTCTGGTGGGGAAGCATCAGCAAAATTACTCAGGAGAAAGCGCGTGAGCGTGCCCGTGGTGGCAGTCACCGGTGGGAAGGGCGGCACCGGCAAAACCACGGTTGCGGTGAATTTAGCTGTGGGGCTGAGCATGAAAGGTTCTAAGGTCATGTTGGTTGACGCAGATGTTGATGGTCCTTGTTGCGCGATGTTGCTTGGAGCAGAACTGAGTAATGGCGAGGAGGTTAAAATATTCAAGCCTGTGATCGATGCTGCAAAATGCACCGGATGCGGAAAGTGTGTGGCAGTTTGTCGCGAACATGCATTGGTGAGCCTCAAGAGGAAAACCCCGTTATTTTTCGAAGAACTCTGCTCTGGGTGCAAAGCATGCCAGCTCGTCTGTGAAACTGACGCCATAAAGAACGGTCAGAAAGTTCTCGGTACCATCTACATCACAGATTCAAATGGGATTAAACTGATGGTGGGCGAACTCAAGCCAACTGAGCCGAGGTCGCCGATTGTGGCGCGCGCGACCATGCTCAGAGCTGCTGAGGAGCTCAAGAAGGGCAAATACGATGTCGTGATCGTGGACACTGCTCCGGGGATTCATAACGTGATTGCTCAAGCCCTTTGGGAAGCCGACCTGGCGCTGGCCGTAACTGAGCCGACTCCGCTCGGAGCTCACGATCTGGGGTTCATGTTGGATCTCACCGAGGAACTGGGGCTGCCGACCGAGGTCATCCTGAACAAGGCAGACATCCCAAGCGGTTTGAGGGACGATGTGGTGAAGACAAGTCATGATCGGGGGGTTGAAATCGTTGCGGAGGTACCGATGGACGATGAACTGTTGCGCTCCTACGTTTCGGGTGAACCGCTTGTGAGAAAATCCCCTAAGAGCCCCGCTGGGGTTGCACTATTAGCTCTGGTCCCGCACATTCGTGAAATGTTTGTAAAAGGAGGTGAAACCTGATGGCGCAACCCACTCCACCAACGCTGCCAACTAAAAAGTTTCAATGTTTTGCCTGTGGGAACATCATAGAGGTGCCTCGGGGCATGCCTAAGCCGGCGGCATGTCCCAGATGCGGTGCTCCGCTCATGATGATTCATCGCGTGGACAAGGGGCCGCCAGGTGGAAGAGGCGCGGGAAGGCGCGGTGCTGGTGGTCTTGGTAAAAGGCGCGGCAGGAGGCCACGTTAATCTCAGTGGGCTAGTAGTTGCAAGGTAGAAATAATCACCACGAAATTGTTTGAAACCTTACGCTAACTCCAATAATGGGGAACGTTAAAACAACGAACGAATTAGGATTCTAGTTAAACTTGTAATATAAATAAGAAATGATTTTTTTAAAGAAGAATAAAATGGCAGGTGTGGATGGGGGTATTAAAATGAAAAACTTTAAAAAAGCAAGGATGTTTAACAAGAAAGCTTCTAATCCAAAAAGTAAACCTGATCAGATTTTAGAAACCCTAGCACTGCAGCGGGGACAAAATATTGCCGACGTTGGAGCCGGGGGCGGCTATTTTTCTCTACGATTTGCTGATGCGGTAGGAAAAGAAGGAACGGTGTATGCAGTTGATACAAATCCAAAATTTTTAGAATTTATCAGAAATAGTGCTAAGAAAAGAGGGTTGAATAACGTTATAACAATTCTTGCCACGGAAAACAAATTTACTTTGCCTGAAAAAAGTTTAGATTTTGTTTTTAT
>JAUXAW010000029.1 GCA_030619715.1 candidate division WWE3 bacterium | reverse complement strand
CTGAACCTTGTGGAAATTGTTCAAATTGTGTAGGAAAGCCTCATTTTCCACTTGAATACTCAGATGATACAGTGATTGCTGCCCTCGAGTTCTTGAAACGCAGCTACATCGAAATCACACCGAGAAAGAGATGGTTTAAGGATGCCTTCCCGACTTACGGCTTCTCCGGGGCCATTGGTGATCTAATGGCCGAAACGGGAAGATGCTTATGTCTTTGGGGAGATCCTGCTTGGGGGCAGATGGTCAAAGAAGGCAAGCAAGTACGCGATAGTTTTGACGATGCATTGGTCGAAGCTTCTGTCGATCTGATTCGAAACCGTTGGAAGCCCTCCCCGTTTCCAACGTGGGTGACATGCGTTCCCTCCCAAAGACAAGCTTCTCTTGTTCCAGATTTCACCCAAAGAGTTGCTGAGAAATTGGGGTTAGCCTATTCAGACTGTGTTGTCAAAGTACGTGAGCACGAACCGCAGAAGCTGATGCAGAACTCGTTTCATCAGGCTCGAAATCTGGATGGCGTATTTGACGTTACAAAGGGAAAAGTTCATAATGATGCTGTTCTCCTGATTGACGATATGATTGATTCGAGGTGGACGCTCACTGTCGTGGCAGCCCTTTTGAAACAAGCGGGGAGTGGCCTTGTTTGGCCGTTCACCCTAGCAATGACATCGAAATCGAAATAACCGTTATGACACCAAATTTATCACCAGACACAAAAGCGATTTTGCTGCTCTGTAGCTCGTGGGGCAAGAAGGACAACACACTTAAGCCTCTTACATCCACTGAGTATAATAAGCTTACGGACTGGCTAAGACAGAAAGAACTTAGACCATCCAATCTGTTCGATTCAGATACACACCTCAAGAATCCATCCTTCCCTTTTGAATCTGCTCGCTTTAGCTCTCTTCTTAATCGCGGCGGAATTATGGCAGTAGAATTGGAACGCTGGCTCAATACCGGCGGATGGGTCATAAGCCGTGCTGATGAAGAATATCCTCAAAGACTAAAGCAAGCCCTGGGCAAGAATGCTCCCCCTCTATTCTTCGGAATCGGTACAAGATACTTTTTATCCACAGGTGGAGTGGCTTTAGTAGGATCACGAGATATTTCAGAGGAGGGGCAAGAAGCAACACAAAGAATATCCATGGGGTGTGCTGAAAGGCGAATCACGGTCATTTCTGGCGGAGCACGAGGTGTTGATCAGACGGCGATGCAATCCGCTTTGGAGGCAGGTGGAAAGGTCATTGGTGTCTTGGCAAATGACTTGGCTCGCACCTCAGTAACAAGAATCTGTCGGGACTACATAGAAGGAGAAAAGTTGGTGTTACTCTCTCCTTTCCACCCTAATGCACGGTTCCAGGTTTGGAATGCAATGGCAAGGAACAAGGTCATTTATGGCCTTTCTGATGCGGCCGTAATAATAAGCTCGTCCGATGGCAAAGGAGGAGCTTGGGAAGGAGCTACGGAGAACCTTCGGAAATGGCATATTCCGCTCTTTGTCAGAAAGGATTCGTCTCTACCGGGAAACCTTGACCTAATTGATAAAGGGGCATTTCCTCTGCCAGAAGAAGCATATGACAATACCGACCTGTTGCTGAGTAGATCCCTCAATAGGTCTTCAAACACAAAAGGCAAGACTCTATTTGAATAAGCACCCTGTTATGATTGCCACTCTTTTCAGATCGCCGCCCATTTTGCCTCTTTTTGAAGCTGCAAAAAATCCCCATGATATATTTCGTGAAGCGTATCTCGTGAATGGTATCTCGCGAGGGAGAATGAGCGTTATACTTAGGGAGGGAAATTTAAGACGGCGAATTCTTTATGATAATATTTCGCCGCCTCATCGTAAGCCTTGGCGGCAGCAACCTCGTTTTGGAAGAGGCCGAAGTATTTGTATTGGCCGTTGACTCTAATGGATGCGCACCATTTTTTCATGCCTGCGTGGTAAGAGACGCCTTTGTACTTTGAAGAGGTTTTGGGGGCCATTTTTCTTCTGTTTCTTGCGTTCTGAGCCGGAGTTGCGATGCGGAGGTTTGCTTTTCTGTTGTCCAGGCCTTTATTGTTGATATGGTCAGTGCACATACCTTCCGGTGGGGGGCATATAGAACGGTGCATCCATACTGTTTGTCCGTTGGTACGTTCGCGGCCCTTGGCTCTGCGGACTGCGTAGAACGTCTGGTTTGTTCTCTGGAGGTGCCATTTGTGTTTGCTTAATCGCTCGAAATCTTCGGGGTCGACGATAGCGTATTGGCCCTGCGTCAATGGAATCCGGCGAAAGGCGTAGCCGTACCAGATGCGGCGGTAGAATAGTGCCAGAGCTACGAAAGGTATTGTGAGCCAATCGGGAATGTCGAAAGTAACTCGGATGAACCGCCCTCCGGGATGAATGGTGAATTAGTTAATTAGTGAATTAGTTAATTGGCGACGTGAATTTCAAATCTCAAATCTCAAATTTCAAATTGTACTGTCTCTCTACTATTGGCTGAACCTGCACAAATGAGTCGATTTTTGGTATGTTTTTGACAGGATTAACAGAGATAAGAGCTTGTCAGAAAAGGATTAAAAATTTTTTTAGAAAATTCTAAATTTTCTAAAAACTACCCGCACTTTTGATTGAAAATAGCTCGATATTCGATGCTCGATACTCGTTGCTCGATGTTGGATTCCGCCTACGGCGGATAAATCTCGATGCTGGATTCCGCCTACGGCGGATAAATCTCGATAATTGATTATTGAGGATTTCTATTAGGGTTTAGCGGATAGGGTAGATCCCCGACTGAGAATTTCGGGGACCCCTGCTTACGACATACAGGGGCAAGCAAGGCGGGTAAATATTTTTTGGGGAGGGGGTGTTTTTTTATTGCCGAGGGGGTGGAAAGTCGTAAAATTCTCTGGATTTTAATGCATTTCATATTTTTATAGTTTTATTAGAGGAGATGCGATATGGAAACGAGAGCGAAACCTTACGGATATGAGCTGATATTGGATTTGCACGGCTGCGACGTTTCGAAGTTCAACAGGACAAGTCTGGAGAGGTATTTTGAGAAGCTGTGCAAGGCGATTGATATGAAAAGATGTGACCTGCACTTCTGGGACTACGAAGGGGTCCCAGTTGAGGAGCGGCCGAAAGAGGCGCATCTTTTAGGGACATCTGCAGTACAATTCATATCGACCAGCAATATTGTTATTCACACGTTAGACGTACTGAAAGCGGTCTATGTGAATATATTCTCGTGCAAAGAGTTTGACGAAAAGAAAGCAGAGGAAATTAC
>JAUXAW010000019.1 GCA_030619715.1 candidate division WWE3 bacterium | reverse complement strand
GAACAAAAGCATTCATATAAAGAAATTTTACTTTTTATTGAAAACTTGATACAGGGACATTGTAGGCACCCTTTCCTTAACATGAGAGAAATAATGCAGCCCGTGAAAGATGGGATTGAGAAAAAACAAACAGAGCGTCCTGATTGGGATAAAGAAGATCCAATTAGAAATTCTTTAACAGAACTTTTTAAGGGTAATGTTGGTGAAGCATTTAGTTCCGAGGAAAAAGAAGAGATTTATGAAAAAGGAGAGAAGCGGTACGAAGAAAAGAAACCCCCAGGTTACATGGATGAGAAAAAACCAATCGATGAGCGTTACGGGGATTTGTTAGGCTGGAAGCAGATCATCAAGCATGCAAAGGGGGAAAAGAAACCGATTATTTTTATAACAGACGATAAGAAAGAAGATTGGTAGTGGATTATAAAAGAGCAAACAATCGGTCCTCGTTATGAATTAAGAAAGGAAATAAGAGAGGAGGCGGGCGTGTTATTTTATATGTATAATTCAAATGGTTTTATGGGGTATGCTGGCGTTTATTTAGAGCAACGGATAGACGAAGCTATAATTACTGAGATTAAAGAGGTCGCTAAAAAACCGTACCCTGAAGAAGAAACTGAGGTGGCTGTTGCTTCCGGGGGGGAATCTTCCGAAAACGTTCAATCTTCTGCTATTCGGGATGTTCTCGAGGAAAACGTAGGGGAATCCGACGCCTCTCAAGAACGAAGTTAACTATGAACACATTTTTAATTTCATACGATTTAGGACTCCCAAAGACTATTTCCGATTATCATATTCTAACGGAATATATAAAATCCTTCGTATACTGGGCTAAGCCATTGCAATCAGTTTGGCTAATAAAAACAGATAAAAGCGCTGCTCAAGTTCGCGACGAAATAAAAATTCGTATTGATAGTAACGATAAGGTTTTAGTTATGGATGTTACGGGGACCTCTTGGGCTACTTATAACGTATCTCAAAAAGTTACAGATTGGGTGAAAAATAATTTATAACAGCCTCGACCCCAAAAACCCCCGAACTGCCCGCCCACCGAAGTTCGCCCCCTCTTCCCCCCAAAATCTGCTAAAATCAAGGTGTTATGAAGTGGACACGCGAGCCGCTATACAAAACCAGCGGCTGGTTTAATCAGGAACCGCTAACAACTCTCGACGAAACTTTAAGATTTCCTATCGCCCTCGATGAGATTTTCCGTTTGGTCCATGAGGAATACGGAGTCTCCGTTCGCAAAGAGGAGGTAAAAATTCGCAACGGCCACATTTATTTTCGGTCCTTCTCCGATTATGCTTTCCAAATCATTACCCAACCTTCGTTTTATCCCAAAGCCCTTGAGCTTTTATCAGAACTTGGTCAGGCAAAGGAAGAATTCGGTCGTCTGGTCGAGGAATTTTTGAAAGAACTCGCGGAAATCCGGCGACGGGATCTTGGTATTTTAAGCAACAAAGAACTTTACGACCACCTTCTCGAAACCATTCGTTTTGACGCTCATTGTATTTTCAAACTTGGTGGTGAATCGCACACTCTTCTCCACTACTTTAGCGAGTCAATATTAAGAATCCTTTACAGTCTTTTAGTCGAAGACCCAAACTTCAACAATTATAGTGAGCTTCTGATCGGCTATCCTAACAAATTGATCGAAGCAGACAGGGCTTTTTGGCAGGTTGTCCAAGGTGAGCTACCCAAAGAGGAGTATCTGTCGAAATACGGTTATCGAGCCACTGACGCAACACTTATCAAACCAACAGTAGGAGAAGACGGGGTAGAATTTCAAGAAAAAATAGAAATTTTTAAGAAGATGCCCCCTCCAGATTTCGACCGAGTGTTAAAGTTAGTAGTTGGGCGACGTAAGGAACGAGAAGAGTTTGTGGAGAGAAATTTCAGAAGCTGGATCCCTTTCGGCCGAACTCTGTTTGGCAAGACGCTCACCTTAGCTAGAAAATACACCACAGTACGCGAAGACCGAAGGTTCTATTACACAATGGGAACCTACCCCATCCGTCGAGCCTGTCTAGAGTTTGGCTCTCGGTTTGATTTTCTCAACGAGCCGGAGGAAGTTTTCTTTATGACCAAATATGAATTAGAGACCGCCGCCCGCGACCCAAAAATTGTTGACGAAAACGAGGTCAGGAAAAGAATCGCTTTGAGAAAAGCTAAGTGGCAAAGTTGGCGAAAACAAACACCACCAAGTGTCATTGAGGGTTAACCATGACAGAAATTAAAGGTATTCCTGTAAGCACAGGTAAAGTCCGAGGTAGAGTTAAAGTTATTCTCTCGCCAAAGGACTTCTCAAAATTTGAGGCCGGGGAAATCTTAGTTAGCCGATCAACCAATCCCGAATGGACACCGCTTCTGGCAGTTGCCAAAGCGGTGGTAACTGACACCGGTGGGGCCCTCTGCCACGCCGCCATTGTTTCTAGGGAATACGGAATCCCCGCCGTCGTCGGTACCCAAAACGCAACCGAAATCCTAAAGGATGGTCAAACAATTGAAGTCAACGGCTCCGAAGGTTTAATTCGGGTATCAGAACCCGAGGTCGACAAGAGCTAAGCTCTTAATAAAACCACAGGATAGGTATTTCGCCGGTTGGCGAAATTGGATGGAAGGCCCGTCCGCCCCCAAAAAAATCTGCTAAAATAAGCATAGCTTGATTCTCGCTAGCGCTCGAAATAAGCAGAGTTTGAGATGAGAAATTAAATATTGTGGCCGACTTGCATTGTAGATAAAATTTTGTTAAAGTAGTACTAACTGATGGTATTGAAGGTGGTCTACACAATTTTTATTGGTCTCCTGCTGGCGATATTTGTCGGTGTCGGTATTGCCGCCTTTTATCCGGGTCCTCAGCCTCCGGAAATCCCTCTTCTCCTTAAACTCTACAACCTCCCCACCGAACCCATAAGTGATACCACGATATCTACTCAGCTGGAGGAAGAACAAAAAGCGTTTGACGACGCCTTAAAAATATTCATGGAGAAATTTGAGAAATACAACAGGAACGTTTCCATTATTTCATTAATCGCCGCCATTTTGATCCTGATAATTAGTCTAACGTTCTTTCGCAAAATTCTCATCATCGCCGATGGGCTGCTTCTCGGAGGAGTAATCACTTTGCTCTACAGTGTTGCTCGCGTCTTTGGCAGTGGGGATGATAAGCTTCGCTTTGTAGTTGTTTCGGTAGGATTAGCTGTCTCCCTAATACTTGGATACCTGAAGTTTATAGCGCCTTCTAAAGAATGACGTCCTCTGATTTTAAGTAGGGCTTGACAGACTCCTATTGAGTGTGCTAAAAGTTATAGGCACTGCCCCAAATATTGTTGAGGCGGCCTTAACCCGCCAAAAGCTTAAGCATTTAGGCGGGTAAATGGGCGCCGGGTTTTTGTTGCGCCCGAATTCGTCACATCCTAGGATTTATCCCAAATGCGTCATTTTTTTGTTCCACAAAAAGAAATTATCCCGTTGGAAAACCTCCTGACGATCCAAACCAACTCCTACGCGCGTTTTTTGCGAGAGGGAGTCGATGGAGTCTTGGAGGAAATTAATCCGATTGAAGATACCACCGGCCGGGGTTGGCAGCTTTCTTTTTCCAATCCCGAATTTAGTCAGCCGAAGACAACAATCGCCGAGGCGGTGCGGCGGGGAATAACCTATGCCGCTCCCTGGCATCTTCGGGCAACGATCAGGGATACCAAAAAGGGGAAAACGAGGACGTCCAAGATTTTCATGGGCAACCTGCCGATGATGACCGAGGTTGGAAGCTTTATCATCAACGGGGTGGAGAGGGCGGTTGTCAACCAACTCACACGCTCCGAGGGCGTGTTTTTTGTTGCCGAAAAGGATCCGGCGACGGGAAAAACTCTGGCCGGGGCCAAGGTGCTGCCCCAAAACGGGGCCTGGCTGGAGTTCGAAACTTCACGGGGAGGAATTCTGACGGTCAGAATTGACCGCAAGCGTAAGGTGGCGGCAACGGCCTTGCTCCGTCTTTTTGGGTTGGAGAAGGATGAAGAGCTGTTGAAAACCTTTGCCGATGTAGATACCAATTCCGAACTCCGCTACATTGAAGCTACTCTGGAAAAAGACCCGGCCAAGTCGAGGGATGCGGCCATTCTGGAAATTTATAAGCGCATCCGCCCCGGCGAGCCACTGGTTTTGGATACCGCCCGCCCGGTGATCGAGACGATGTTCTTTGACCATCGGCGTTACAGCTTGGGGAAAATCGGCCGCTTCAAACTCAACCAAAAATTAGGGCTTGATATTCCCAACGATCGCGAACACTGGACGCTGAGCCGGGAAGATTTAATTCCGATTATTAAAAAAATTATTGAACTTAACAACGGCATCGGTGAGCCGGATGATATCGACCATCTAGGCAATCGCCGCATCCGCTCGGTTGGGGAACTTTTGCAAAGGCAGGTACGGATCGGTTTTCTGCAACTTGAGCGAAACGTTAAGGGGAGAATGTCCCTCCAGCCGAAAGACGAGCTCCCCTCCCCGGCCGTTTTGATTTCCTCCCGTCCGGTGGCGGCGCGGGCTCACACTTTTTTTGCATCTTCACAGCTTTCACAATTTATGTCCCAACACAACCCCCTGGACAGCTTGGACCACCTGCGCAAGCTTTCGGTCAAGGGTCCCGGCGGGCTAACCCGCGAGCGAGCTTCGTTCTCCGTCCGCGACGCCCACTACACCCACTACGGGCGGATCTGTCCGGTCCGGACTCCCGAGGGACCCAACATTGGGCTCGATACTCACCTCGCTCTCTACGCCCGCGTCAACGAATACGGTTTCTTGGAAACCCCCTACCGCAAGATTGTCAAAGAGAAGGACCGGATGAGAGTTACCGACGAGGTGCGGTACATCGCCGCCTATGACGAAGATGACCTTTTTATCACCGCCGCCTCGATCAACCTTGACGAGAAGGGTTATATCCTCGAAGAAAGAATTCCCCTGCGTCACCAAGGCGAGTTTTTTGTGGGACAGCGAGACCAGGCCCAATTTATGGACCTCACTCCCAAGCAAATTGTAGGCGCGGCGGCTTCTCTGATTCCTTTTTTGTCCCACGACGATGTCAACCGCGCCCTGGTCGGAGCCGCTCAGGAGTCGCAGGCGGTGCCATTGATCAAGCCCGAAGCCCCGCTGGTCGGAACCGGGCTCGAGCACATTTTGGCCAAGAACTCTGGGGTTTTGGTTCAGGCCGCAGAGGGAGGAACCGTCTCCTATGTCGATGCCGGAAAAATTGAAATCAAAAACAAGAGGGGGAAGAAAAAGACTTATGAGCTGATCAAATTTAGCAAGTCGAATCAGGAGACCTGTTACAACCAAAAACCGGTCGTGAGGAAAGACCAGAAGGTCAAAAAGGGAGACCTCTTGGCCGATGGGCCTTCCTGCCAAGACGGTGAGCTGGCTCTGGGGACTAATCTGCGGATTGCCTACATGTCCTGGGGCGGGTTGACCTACGAAGATGCGATGGTTATCTCCGACCGTCTGGTTAAGGAGGATGTTCTCTCCTCGATCATGATTTCCGAACACAGCGTCCAGGTTCTGGAGACCAAACTTGGTCCCGAAGAAATCACTCGAGACATTCCCAACGTTTCTGAAACCGCCCTGCGCAATTTGGACGAGGAGGGAATCGTCGTCGTCGGGGCTGAGGTCAAAGCCGGTGATATCTTGGTCGGCAAAATTGCGCCCAAGGGTGAGGCGGAGTTAACCGCTGAGGAGCGGCTTTTGCGGGCCATTTTTGGGGAGAAGGCCCGGGAGGTCCGGGACAATTCCCTGCGGGTCCCCCACGGCGAGTCGGGCACGGTCATCGGAATTAAAATTTTGACTCGCGAAGAAAATGAGGAGCTGCCGGCAGGGGTTCTTAGGGAAATTCACGTTTTGGTCGCCCAGAACCGCAAGATTATGGTCGGAGACAAGCTGGCCGGCCGTCACGGTAACAAGGGGGTCATCTCGAAAATCGTCTCGGTTGAGGATATGCCCCATCTTCCCGACGGTACACCGATTGATATTATTATCTCTCCGACCTCGGTCGTTTCCCGGATGAATGTCGGTCAGCTTTTGGAAGCTCATCTCGGTGCCGCCGCCGAAAAATTGGGCAAGAAATACGCTGTCCCTCCTTTTGAAAAATTCGAAGAGGAATTCCTAACCGAGGAGCTAAAGAAAGTCGGTCTGCCCGTCTCGGGAAAGGTAAAACTGATTGACGGTCGCAGCGGTGAGTATTTTGACCAGGATGTGGTCGTGGGCAGCGCTTACATTTTGAAACTAATTCACTTGGTTGAGGATAAAGTACATGCCCGCTCGACCGGCCCTTATTCTTTGATTACCCAGCAGCCCCTGGGAGGGAAAGCCCAGTTTGGCGGGCAGCGGCTGGGGGAGATGGAGGTCTGGGCTCTCGAGGCTTACGGTGCGGCGCACACGCTCCAGGAAATGTTGACGATTAAGTCCGATGATTTGTTCGGTCGCTCCAAGACCTACAAGGCCATTCTTCAAGGTGAGGAAATTCCCGCGTCAACTATTCCCGAGTCGTTTAAGTTATTGGTGCGAGAGTTGAATGGGTTGTGTCTTGAGATTGAGCCAATCAAGGAGAAAGAGAATTGACTATGCCTGAAAACAACTTTAAAGACTTTGACGCCTTAAAAATTAAGCTTGCTTCGCCGGAGAAAATCCGGTCCTGGTCCCGCGGTGAGGTTTTAAAGCCGGAAACAATCAACTACCGCACCTTCCGGACGGAGAAGGACGGTCTCTTTGACGAGCGGATTTTTGGTCCGACTAAAGATTACGAGTGCTACTGCGGTAAGTACAAAAGGATTCGTTACAAGGGGGTTATCTGTGACAAGTGCGGTGTTGAGGTGACCTCTTCCAAGGTTCGCCGCGAGCGAATGGGGCATATTACCCTTGCTTCGCCCTGCGCCCATGTTTGGTTCTTCCGCGGCATTCCCTCGCAGATGGGGACCCTTTTGGGTATCAGTCCGCGGGGACTAGACTCGGTTATTTACTTTTCCTCTTTTTTGGTGGTTGGTGTTGACGAGGATAAGAAGGCCAAGGTGTTGTCCGCGATTGAGGAGGAGCTGGCCGAAAAGAAAGCGGGGGTCAAAAAGGAAACCGAGGCAAGGATCAAAGAGGTTACGTCGGAGACGGAAGGGAAAATTAGAGACCAACCGGATTTGGCGGCGGGAGAGTTGCGGCTCAAGGCCCGTCAGGAGAAGGCAGTCATCCGCCGGGAACAGGCTCTGAAGCAAGACGAACTCGAAGACAAGTATAAACTTGCTCGGGGGCACATCCAAGAGATTACCTACCTTTCGGTTATTCCCCACACCCTCTACGACGAACTGGAGGATTACATCGACCAGTTTGTCGAAATTTCAATGGGTGCCGAAGCCCTCCAAGAGGTTTTAAAAAAGGTTGATCTCCTGGAACTTTCCCAAAAAATTAAACGGCAGTTGGCAAAGAGCAAGGGGCAAAAAAAGGTCAAGCTGATAAAACGGCTGCGGGTAGTTGAGGGCTGCCGTCTGGCGGAAGTCCGACCCGAGTGGATGATTCTCGATGTGATTCCCGTTATTCCTCCGGATTTAAGGCCCTTGGTTCAGCTTCAAGGAGGGCGTTTTGCCGCTTCGGATCTTAACGATCTTTATCGGAGGGTGATCAACCGCAACAATCGTTTGAAGAAACTCTCAGATTTAGGAGCGCCAGAAGTCATCGTTCGCAACGAAAAGAGGATGCTGCAGGATGCGGTTGATGCTCTGCTTGATAAAAGTCGTGGGCGGCGACCCCGCACCGCCGGACGCGGCGGGAAGGAACTGCGTTCGCTTTCGGATATGCTTAAGGGGAAAAAGGGCCGCTTCCGTCTAAACCTTCTCGGCAAAAGGGTTGATTATTCCGGTCGCAGTGTCATCGTCGTCGGACCCAATCTT
>JAUXAW010000002.1 GCA_030619715.1 candidate division WWE3 bacterium | reverse complement strand
GTGTCTCCCGTAAAATCAATGCTATCAGAACCTATTTCAAGTTCTTGAAGGAAGAAGAACTGGTCAAAGAAGACCCCTCGACGACCCTTGTCCATCCGAAAATTGAAATTCAACCGCCGCGGATTCTTTCCAAGATGGAATACCGCGCTTTGCGTGATGCCTGCCGCCAGGACCCCCGCACCTCGGCGGTGGTTGAACTCTTGCTCCAAACCGGGATACGCATCGGGGAACTAAGAAGACTTAAGCTTCCCGATGTTAAATTTGGCGAAGGTGGCCAGCCGGGGAAAATAAGGGTTGACCCCTGGGGCAAAAATCCAGAAAGATTCATTCCGCTTAACAAACCGGCGCAGAAGGCACTGCAAAGATATCTCAAGGTAAGGCCGAAAACCAAAGAGGAGACTGTCTTTATCACCAAAACCGGACGGCCGTTTCTTATTCGTAACATTAGAACAACGATCAACCGCTACTTTAAGATTGCCGGCATCGAGAATGTTAAGGTTAACGACCTGCGCCACACTTTTGTTGCCACCCACTTAAGCCGCGGCGTTTCTTTGACGACCGTCTCTCGACTGGCAGGCCACCGCCGGCTGACGACGACCGAAAAGTACCTCCAGTACATCGAGCGCCCCAAAGAAGAAAAAGTCGACCTCAGCGAACTCTAATCCCGCCACATTCAACAGAGGTGGGACAAGTTGCCAAATTTTTAAATTTTTGCTACAATTAATACGTGGAGCTGTAGCTCAATGGTAGAGCGCTACTCTTATAAGGTAGTGGTTGATGGTTCAAGTCCATCCAGCTCCACCACCCATTCCCATCTGCGTAAATCTGCTTGAAATCAGCGTTTATCAGCGGCTGCCTTCTCTTCGCGTAATTTTTTTAATTTCCACATAAACAGCTTCGCCTTCGACTTCGCTCGGCTGTCCTTGACAAAATCCCAGGCCTTCTGCAAAAGCTCCCGCTCCTCCTCTTTGGCCAACTTAATGTACAAAGACTTATGCTCGAGGTCATCCAAACTTTCCGCCAGTTGGTAGCCGTAATGCTGGAATTCCTTCGTAATATATTTTCTCTGAACCTTCCGACTTTCCAAGATTTCTCTAATACTTCTCATAATCAATGCTTTTATGTATAACGGTCCGCCACCGTCGCCGCCCCGTAGGCCTCGGGCTTAATCTTGACCTTAAAGCCGCCGCCGCGAATCATCCCCACGACCTCATTGATCATCGCCCGCGTCTCCCCCAGCCGACCGACGTCAACGTGAATTTCTAAATCATATTCCAAAACCTGCTCCTTGAACGCCTGTAAAAATTCCTCCGCCAACGCCATTGAGCGCGTCGCCTCCTCGTAAATCCGCTCGCGCAAAGCATAGGGCTTTTCAACCTTCTCCCGCGTCCAAAAATAAATCCCACCCGAGCCGACCCGGTGGATAATCAGTGCCGAAACAAAATCGGCTTCTTTTTTGTTGTGCGTCTGCGAATCGGTGCCAATGACCACCCGGTACTTTTTGTCCGGCGCTTCTTCCATATAAGAGCCAATCTTCCGGACCACCTGCTCAAAACTCATCTGCCCATAGGTAGGACTGTTAAAGCGTTTCATACTATCAAGTTTATCATAAAATGAAGTGACAAACTTGTTTGTTATTCGTAACGACTAAAGTCGTCACTCCTCCCTAATGCCTAGTGCCTAGTCACTAGTGCCTAATGTTTACTTGACAGCCCCATAACTTTGTGGTATATCTGTACCCGAACAACAAAATCCGTGGAAACATCTAAACTAAACCCAAATTAAGGAGGAGATTAAAATGGGAAAGGAAATAGTAGTCGTAGTGGCCGACGACCCAAGCGACTGCACTTACGTGGCTGATTTGGTAGGGAAAGCAGGATACGGGGTTGTTGGTGAGGCGACGAGTTACGAGGAGGCGTCGGCTCTCGTAAAAAAGCACCAACCGGCTCTATTGATTATCAACATTCCCTTCGGAGATGATCATATAGATGGGGATATCCTCATTGACGAACTTGACGAGGCATCAATCCCCGTTCTTGTGCTCATCACCAACATGTCACCCCTGGAAAGGTTTCATTGTGTAGACGGGCGACGCTGGGTCACTGCCCGCAACAAAGGGTATACTTCCTCCATTGTTGAAACGATCCAGGAGATCCTCGGAGACGCCCTCAAAGATGAGGACTAACCTGCTCCACCGAGCCAGAGCTCACGCACGTTTGAGTCTCTGGCTCATCTTTTTTTCTAGGGCCTGAAAATACTTTAGTTGCGGGGCTAATTCCACCTTTAAGGTGGTAGAAGTGTTGGTCTAGTCACATTTTCTCCGGCGCGGAAATCCCCATCAACCCCAGCGTTTCCGCCAGAATAATTTGGGTCGCTTTGACCAATGCCAACCTCGCCGCCGTCAGTTCCTCATCATCTGACAAAACACGGCAATTTTCGTAAAACCGATGAAACGCATCGGCGATCTCAACCGAGTATTGCGGCAGCCGGTGAACCTCATGATTCTGAGAAACATCCACCGCGACTTCCGGAAGCTGTATTAATTTTCGGATTAACGCCAACTCCGTCGGATGGCTCAACTTTGAACTTTGAACTTTGAACGGCGCCTGCCCGCCCTTCTGGCGGGAACTTTGAACTTTAGCGAGGATGCTGTGCAGCCTCGCGCACGCATACTGAACATAGTAGACCGGATTCTTCTCACTCTGCTCCTTGGCCTTTTCCAAATCTAACGTCATCGGCGTCGTCAGCGGCACCGCCAAAAAATGAAACCGTGCCGCATCCAAACCAATCTCGTCCAAAATATCATCAACGGTGACGTACTCCCCCGCCCGCTTGGACATCCGGACCACCTTCCCCCCGCGTGCAAGCTTTAGAAGCTGAATCAGCTCCACCTGCGCTTTGCCTCTGTGCCCAATTGCTTCAATCATTGCCATAAATCTGGGAATATAGCCGTGATGGTCGGCGCCCCAAAACAAAATTACCCGGTCAAACTTGCGCTTTTCAAACTTATCAAGATGATAAGCAACATCGGAAACAAGATAAGTCATTTCGCCATCGGATTTGATCAAAACTCGGTCTTTCTCGTCTCCAAACTTCGAGGACTTAAACCAAACCGCCCCCTCTTTTTCATAGGTTAAATTTTTAGCTTTAAGAAAATCGATCGCTTTTTTTGCCTGGGAAGACTCGTAAAGAGAGGTTTCCGAGAAAAATTGATCAAACTTTATACCCATCCGAGCGACGGTTTTCTTAATACTTTCCAAAACTTCAGAAACGGCAAAACTTTTTAGATCTTCCAGACTTTCCAGCCCTTGCCCCCGCGCTTTCTCCACAATCTCCTTGACATATTCCCCCGGATACCCCCCTTCCGGTATTTCCGAACCTTCAATCACCGCTTTCACCGACTCGGCCAATTTTTCCACCTGCCCACCTTTGTCGTTGATGTAGTATTCCCGCTGGACATTGTATCCAACTTTCTCTAAAACACTAGCCAGAACATCCTCGGCAAAACCACCGCGGGCGTTACCCACATGCAACGGACCGGTTGGGTTGGCGGAAATAAATTCAATTTGAATTGTTGATTGTTGATTGTTGATTGTTAATTGAGAATCCAATCCATAATCTCCACCTTGCTCCAAAATCTCCCCCACCTGGCCCCGCAACCACGAATCTTTCAAATAAAAATTAATAAACCCCGGTGGTGCCACTTCAACCTTTTCTAAATAATCCGTTTTTGGGAAATGTTTGACGATATCTTCCGCCACCACCCCTTTGAGCGTCAGGGCAACATTAGAAGAGTAATCGCCGTGCTCCGGATTGGCCGGATGCTCGAGGTGAACATCCTCAACTTCGACCCCGTCCTTCCTTATTAATTCTCTTAAATCCCTCTTAATCCTATTCCGAATCATCTCAAGATTCATTATACAACAGAACGACAAAAGCCCGAAGTACTTCGGGCTTTTGTTTTATACCAGTCACTGATAACTAGTTATCAATTACCGTTACGCCGTCTTCGCCTTGGCAAAACACTCGCGGCAGAGAACCGGCCGACCGGCGGTCGGGACAAAAGGAACCGTGTCCTCCTTCCCACACTCGCTGCAAACGATCGGGGTTTCCACTCTCTGTGACCGCCGCTCCTCCTTGCGCTTGGCGCGGCAATCGGGGCAACGCTTGGGTTCGTTTTCGAACCCGCGCTCCTGGTAAAATTCTTGCTCGGAAGCGGTGAAAACAAACTCCGCACCGCAGTCCTCACAAACTTTATTTTTATCCTCAAAAGGCACCTTGATTCACCTCCCGTCGAAAAATCTTTTGGCTGAAGAACGAGGGAGATGAATCCGCCGGATCTTTAGCCCCTATAAATGGTGGACCGTAGGAGACTTGAACTCCTGACCTCTTGCATGCCATGCAAACGCTCTTCCAACTGAGCTAACGGCCCGAGCGAAACATATTATATCACACTTTTCAACACGTCAAATGCAACACTGCTACAACCTTTTTCTCCTTTGAAATCTCATTATAAACTTCACAAGCCTTCCCCGTTCGCTCGACAATAACCTCAATACCTTGCTCTTGAAGCCTTGAGACGACCTCCGGTGGAACATTCATCACCCCCATCGCCCCGGTGCCGAAAATAACAACCTCCGGCTTAAGGTCTAACAGGCCTTCAACATCCTCCCAGAAAACATGATGAGATTCTTTCCTGACCCAACGCCTGACCTCTTTGCCCGCCAAAACCACATCGTGCTCGTAAACTTTGCCGTCAATTACAATCTGTCCAAAACGATAGGAATCAATTTTCATTTTTGAGATGTCCAACTGGCATCACACATAAAGGTTCGTGCTCTGAGGGAAGATGCAAAACTCTGGCAACCTCCTCGTCGTCGAAGGCGCCGATGGTAACGGTTCCCAATCCTAAAGCGGTCACCTGTAAGTAGACGTTCTGCGCCGCGTGGCCAACCTCCATGTGAACATAGCGGATGCCGCGCTCGCCATACTTCCCCGTCGTTCTCTCATACTCGGCGGCGATGACCAAATCAACAGGAGCATCGGCGATGAAACTCTGACCAAGACTTGCTCGCATTAAATCCTGCCGCACATCCCCCTCCAAAAGTTTTTCCAAAGAATGGTTCTCGGGAAGGTAGTGATAGACCCCCGCGCCATCCGCCAGAGGCGGATCCACACCACCCTCACCAACAACCAGATAAACTTCCAGAGGATACAAAGCCCCCGCCGATGGAGCGGCTCGGTAACCGCTTTGCTCATCAGTAATCCCCTGAGCCACCCAGAGAATTTGAGAAACCTGCTCCAAAGTCAGAGGCTTGTCCAAAAATTCTCTTTTTGACCTTCTTTTTTGGATTGCCTCCTCCAAAGACATTTCCCCTCTCGTCTTTGGCGCGGGAAGCGGAATCGCACTTGAGCTTGCCCTGAGCTTATCGAAGGGTGGTTGCGGCTCTGGCTCAAACATCGCTGATACTCCTGCTAAAATTAAAAATGCAATAAAACCAATCGCCAAAATTCCCCATCGCATATTCCCATTTTACCAAGTTTAAGCCAAAAACCAAAAAAAGGGTCTGGGGGGCAACCACTCGCTGCGCTCGCTAAGCAACCATCAAAAAGAAAGAGCCGGAGGGCTCGTAGTGAATCCTCCGGCTTTCGGCAATCGAGCTTCTACCAAGGAAGCGGCCCCCCGCTGTGATGGCGCTTGACGATTCGTGTCAGAATCTCAAACGCCCCCTGGAGATCTTCCTCCCCCAGCTTTTGCTCGATCTCCTCATAGTCCGCCGCGTCCAGCTTCTCCAAGCGACGTATTCCAACCGCCATGGATATCAGCAAGACCACGATGACTATGATGAAGAGCCACATCACTTTGTTTGACATTTTCCCTCCCTTCTCACTTCCCTCTCAAATCACTGATGAAACGCCCCGTAGCCGCGTTACATAAACAATACTATAATTTTACAGAAAAAGCAAGAGAGATCGCTCCAATCAAAAGGCAATAACCAGAGAAACAGTAAAGCTTTCCGGCGATCAGAACTTTTTGCAAAAGTTTGAGGGCGAAATAGCCGACGACGAAGGCGGCAACCATTCCCACCAAACTCTGCGGCAAAAAAGTCAAGTTGGGTAAATTTTTAAGTTGCAAAACATTGGCTCCGATGATGGCTGGAATCGAAAGATAAAAAGAAAATTTAAAAGCTGATTCACGATCAAGTTTTTGCGAGAGCCCACCAACGATCGTCGCCCCCGACCGGGAGATCCCGGGGAAAACGGCCACCGCCTGAAACAAACCGATGGTGAGAGTCTGAAGATTCGTAAGATCCTGAAATCTCTTTTGACCTAAAGCCAATCTCTTGCTCCAGAACAAAAGTGCAGCGGTTACCAAAAAACCCAACCCCACCAAAACCAAATTCCCAAAAATTGCTTTGACAAATTGCTGGGCTACACAGCCCACCAAAACCACCGGCACACTCCCGATCACGACTCTTTTTAACAACTTACCCGCCTCTGGCGGGTCTCTAAACTCCCTAACCAACTCCTTCCGGAAAAAAAGCAAAACCGCTCCCAACGTCCCCAGATGAACCATTGCCATAAAGAAAACTGGTAGCGCGTTAATCCCCAAAATCTTCTGCATCAAAACCAAATGCCCCGAAGAGGAAACGGGTAAAAATTCGGTTAGACCTTGAACCAGACCCAAAAAAATTGCCAGCGGAAAACTCATGGAACAATTGCGTAATCGAGCAACTTAAATTTTCCGTCTTGGTAGTTGAGGGCAACAATACCGGTGTTGGGCAAATCTTCGCCTTCAACAAATTCCCGCAAATCCAATTTGTCCAAAAGCTGACGGATTAACTTGGAGTGGGCCACAATGGCAATATTTCTGCCGGGATTTTTATCAATGGCAAATTTGAGACCCGCTTGGGCCCGGTCCTGAGCTTCCACAATTGATTCCAGAGGTTTCAGCTCACGAACTTCTTCAAAATTGGGAATAATTTGCGACGAAAGTTTAAGAATCGGACCGACGACCGCCGCCGTTTCCGAAGCCCGCGCTCGGTCGCTGGAATAAAGAGCAACGATATTTTTTTCTTTGAGCCACCGCCCTAACGCTTCCGATTGCCTCCGACCCAAGTCAGAGACTCCCCCACCCTCCCCCTCCTCCGCATGCCGAATCAGATAAATTTTCATTACCATCCGATTTTACCACACTCTTTTGTCTTTACTGTCTTCACTGAGTTACTGTCTTTACTTATCCTAAAAAACGCGTGGTAGAATAAAGGTGTCATGGAAACCCTTACAGCAGGCTTTTTAGCTGGTCTCTCCGTCGGCGTCTACTGCCTCGGTCTCTGCCTACCGATTGTTGTCCCCTACCTTTTGTCCCAAAGCCGGACACCAAAATCGAGTTTAAGAGTTATTCTTGAATTTTCTCTGGGAAGACTTTTGGGCTATCTCACTTTTGGGCTTGCCCTCGGCTGGTTGGGAGAACAAGTCACCAGTGTCACTATTCACCAAATCGTTGCTCTCGGCAATATCTGGACCGGGCTTTTGATGATTCTTTATTCCTTGGGCACAATTGACAAAAAATTCTGCAGCTTTCTCCCCTTCCAAAAAATTAAATGGATATTTCTTTTGGGATTCCTAACCGGCGTCAACATCTGTCCCCCGTTTCTGGCTTCCCTAACTTACGTTTTCAACTTGCAAGGGGCCTTCGCCGCCGTTTTATATTTCCTGATGTTCTTCCTCGGCACCAGCGTTTATATCGTTCCCGCGGCTTTGCTGGGTGTCTTCACCAGATTTGCCTGGATGCAAAAATTGGCCCGCGTCTCCGGAGTCCTCGTCGGCCTCTATTTCGTCCTCCAAAGTACTCTCGCCGTCCTACGGTAGCGGTAATAGCGCAATTCACTTTTGAGCTAATAGTCGTAGCGAAGCGGAGGCTATGCTCAAATGCAAGGTTCTGCGAGCGTAGCGAGCAGGTTCTTACCGCGCGCCACAATTTTCTAAAGATAAAAGCCTGCCTCGGGTCTGAAGTTTTTTTCGCGTTTTCAAACCGTCAGCAGGCTTGTCAAGGGAGGATTCGAACCTCCTTCTCAATCTAGACCACCGCCCCCGTGATGGTGGTCTACTCCTCAGACTCGCAGTGTTCTCTCACTACAACGCTGCGGGCACAGCGAGAGAGAGAAGGCCGAGGAGTCCCAGCCACAGCAACCACTGCCAGTTTTCTCTTAGCCATTCCATCTCGTCCACCTCCTTCTAAGATTTTCTAGCTCTCAAGGCGAGCTTCTTTTGGCCTCGGTCACTCCCTGTTTCTCTCCCTCATCTCCTCGACGATCCGCTTTGCCTCTCGACAACCGAATACTGTACCCAAAGCAACGAGGAGGAGAGCCCCAACAATGAACACGCCTCCTGTGGCTGCTATTGCAAATGCGGACTGGAGATCTCCAGAGAGAGCCGGGATGATGCACGCGATGCCTGTGCCTATCACCACACATACCACCCATCCTTTCATCTTACCGAACCCCCTTAAAACCTCAGCCATTTTCTTCCCTCCTTTGAAGCTTATTTGTCCGGCTTATCCTAAATGAGTTGCCGAACGGCCATTACCTTTTTACCCTTCCCTTTATCAGCTCTTCCTTATTTTCAATAACGTAGGCAATAATGATTCCCAGTTCGATCATTTTGCCCAACATGAGTGGCCACCATTCACACCAGAGAGCTGAAAGGTTTTCTCTCAAGAACTCGCTCATTTCCTCCTCCCTAATAATAGTCTTGCTCCTATCTAGCAGGTTTGTCCCATTAGCGCACAGCGCAGACTAGACTCGACCTCACCCTACTCAATTGTTAATGTACGAGCGGTGCGAGCACCGCTAAAACCTTAAAAACCCAAGACGTTTTTGTCCTGGGCAGGTTTTAAAAGGCCGAGTAAATTTTACAACTTTTACAGGATTCTGTCAAACAAACACGACCTGTTACGTAACATCTAAGGGGCACTCGCCCCCACTGACACCACCGACACAATTGACACCGCGGACACTCCCTACCAGCGCGGAAAGTTGAGGATGTGGCGAAAGCGTTTGAGGAGGTGGAGAGCGACGACGATGGTGAAGATAATGCCTGCTTTATTGTGCCAGAGATTAAAATCAAAACTTGTAACCCCAAATACCCACAGAACACCGGAAACGGCGGCGGGAATAAAACTCAAAAGTAAAACCAAATTCCAAAAATAACGAAACCACACGCGGCTAAGAAACTTAAATCTTTTTCCGATTGTGGTTTTATGAGAAAGATACCAGTGGAGAAAGTATAAAGCTACTACAACAAAGCTTGCCCACAAAACAAAGCTTTTCATCGGAGAGAGGGGGGGCTCACTGTGGTCGCAGATTTGGTTACTGTTGGTATCGGTGTAAAGCTCGCACTGCCCGGGATAGGGGTCATTAACATTTCCATACGGACAATCGAGCCAAGCAATTTCCGCCATCACTTTCTATTTTAGCAGATTGCGAAATGGTATAATTGAATCGATGAAAAAATATCTTATTGGCTTAGCGATTATTATTTTCGGCGTGGGGGTTTCCTTTTTGGTTTTGAGAAAAGGAGGCGAAGAAGCTGTTGAAAAAGAGGGGGAAACGCTGTCGGCGACCGTCTATCAGGAAGCGCGGTTTTACGAAAAATTAGACGGTGGTCGGGTTCAGTGTAACCTCTGCCCCAACCGCTGTATCCTTGCCGAAGGCCAAAGAGGAATTTGTAAAGTTCGTGAAAACCAAAATGGTGAGTTGGTCTCTTTAGTTTACGGGCAACCAGTTTCCATCCACGTTGACCCGATCGAGAAAAAACCGTTTAATCATTTTCTCCCCGGAAGCAACGCCTACTCCATCGCCACCGGCGGCTGTTCCCTCGCCTGCAAATACTGCCAAAACTGGGATATTGCCCAACGCTTCCCCGAGGATTTAAAAAGCATTGACCTGCCTCCGGAAAAAGTAGTTGAGCGGGCCCTCCAGTCCGGCGCAACCAGCATCGCCTACACCTACTCCGAGCCGATGGTCTTTTATGAATATATGTACGATACGGCCAAAATAGCGCGGGAAAAGGGTCTGAAAAATGTCGTCATCAGCAGCGGTTATGTCAACCCTGAACCACTGAAAGAGCTACTGCCCCTTTTGGACGCGATCAAGATTGATCTTAAGGGATTCAACGAGGATTTCTACCGAGAGATTGTAGGCGGAAAGCTCCAGCCGGTGCTTGAAAACTTAAAAATCATCAAAGAGGAAGGAACCTGGCTGGAAATTGTTAATCTTGTGGTCCCCGGCAAAAATGACGATCCGGAGGAGATTAAAGAGATGTGTCAGTGGATTCTGGAGAATCTCGGTCCCGATGTGCCGCTGCATTTTTCCCGCTTTCATCCCGATTACAAACTGCTCAATGTCCCCGCAACCCCGGAGAAAACGGTCAAAGAAGCCCGCCAGATTTGTCTCGACGTCGGACTAAATTATGTTTATACCGGAAATATCATCGACGTTGAGGGCCAGACCACCTACTGTCCGACCAACGGCGAAGCCCTGATCGTCCGCAAAGGCCATACCGTGATTGAGAATCATCTTAACGAGGGTTTGTGCGACGTTGAGGTTCCAGGAATATGGAAGTAAAAAAATACCTCTTACTCATTGCGGCCACTGCCGCCCTCGCCATCGGCGGGATTTTTGTTTACGAAAATCTGCAAAAAGAGCCGCTATCGCCTGCAGAAGTTCTCCCCGCGACTGAAACCAAGGTCGAAACTAAGAACGTCAGAAAACCGGCCGCCGCCGGCACTTTTTATCCGGGAAACAGAGAGGAACTCTCCGCCCAAATTGATGGATTCCTCGTCACTATCCCCTCTCCCCTAACCCCCAAACCCCCGAAGATTATCGTCGTCCCCCACGCCGGCTACCAATTTTCCGGCCAAGTAGCCGCTTATGCTTTCTCCGAAATTAAAGATAGAGAATATTCGACCATCGTCATCATCGGCAACTCCCACCATTATCATTTTGACGGTGCCGCTGTCTACACCGAGGGTTTCTTTGAAACCCCGCTCGGTCAGATTCCAATTGACGAAATCCTTGCTCAAAAACTAACCAGCGAGAGCCCCCTTATCTTCGCCGGCCCC
Organism: candidate division WWE3 bacterium; assembly: GCA_030619715.1. GTDB lineage: Bacteria > Patescibacteriota > WWE3 > JAUXAW01 > JAUXAW01 > JAUXAW01. The sequence continues at coordinate 57,988 of JAUXAW010000002.1, read as the reverse complement.
CAGTATCATGACAAAGAGCACTCCTTAGAGGTAGAAATTCCCCTCCTCCAAAAAACGCTCAAAGACTTTCAGATCGTGCCTGTTATATTAGGTGACCAGACGACGGAAACGGCCCAAATCTTGGCAAGTGCTCTGGCCAAACACACTAACCCCTACACCCTAATCGTTATCAGCAGTGACCTTTCCCACTATCCCAACTACGAAGACGCCACACAGGCCGACCGGCAGATTATTAACAGCATTCTTGAAAACGATTTGGAAAAATTCTCCCAGCTGGTCGAGCAGCTACCTCAAAGTGGAATCCCCAATTTACAAACCGCCGCCTGCGGGGCGGGAGCAATCAAGACGGGGCTGATCCTGTCCGAAAATTTAGGGCTTTCTGATATCCAACTTTTGAATTATGCCAATTCTGGCGACCTGCCTGCCGGAGACAAAAATCGGGTCGTTGGTTATGCCGCGATCGCTTTTTATGGTGAAAGGTTTGGCACCGAACTCAATGAGGAAGAGAAGCAGGAGCTTTTAAAAATTTCCCGCCAAACCCTGAAGACCTTTATTGCAACCAATCAAACCCCGGGGGTCGAAATTGAGCACGAGTTCCTCAACACCCCACTGGGGGCTTTTGTCACCCTCCACAAAAATGGAGCGCTGCACGGCTGCATCGGCCGCTTTGAACCCGAGGAACCTCTTTGGCAGGTGGTCCAACAGATGACGATCGCCGCCGCGACTAAAGACCGTCGCTTCACTCCGGTTAAACCCAACGAGCTTGAAGCAATTGAAATCGAAATCTCCGTTTTGTCCCCGCGGCGAAGAATCTTTGACCCCTACAACATTGAGGTCGGCAAACACGGGGTCTCGCTAAGTAGAAGTAACCGTCACGGTGTCTTTTTGCCCCATGTGGCGACCGAAAACAACTGGGATTTAAACAAATTTATGAGTGAACTTTGTACCCAGAAAATAGGTCTTTCCTCTTCTTGCTGGCAAGACCCCACCACCCAAATCTTCGTCTTCACCGCCCAAATCTTCGCCGAAGAAGAAGCAGGGTCCCAATAAGGTTTAGGGCAGCGAGAAGGGTAATGGTATTAAAGACACCGAAGAGAGGGATTAGGAACAACGAGGGCAGCAGCGCTCCGAAAAACGAGCCTGCGAGGTCGGCGGTGTAATTACTTGCCAGCGGGAAAATAAGCCCCACCAAAACTCCGGCCACTATCCCCAAAATATAAAAATGAATCTCGCTTGTCAGATGGGGAATAAATTGCAAGAAGGAGAAAAGATAGAAAACAATCAGAATTTGAACTAACAACAGTCCCCTACTCACTGTTCGTAGAAACCTCCGGGCCCCAAAATTTCCGAGAGCTAGACCCGCCAGGATTAGAGCCATTAATAGTGCTATCCGTGAGTAAACAAAGCCCAAGATGGTTTGGAAAAGAAAGATTAGAATTATCTCCATCGCCATCAGGGTCAGGCCCCCCAAACCCACGGTCAAAACTGCTACATTGGACGTGCTCAAAAGTGAGGGTTTTCTCCAAACAAAGAGAAGGCCGCCGGCGGAAAGCAGAAGACTGACCAAAACCCAGAACAACGGCTGTTGCAAGCTAGCTAGAATCTTGGCAAAAAGGAAGCTGAACTTTGTCTGCCAGAAGAGTGTTTGGTAAAAATAAGCCGCGGGATAAAAATCAGAATTCAGCGCTGCCTCCCGATTGGCCTCAAGAATCTGCTGAATCCGAGTATTTTTATCGTTTGTGAAACGATATTCCAGCTCAGCGGTGGTCAAAAACGAGGTCTCAAGTTTCAAATCTTTCCAATGTTTTAGAACTTCTGAGACGTTCAAATTTTTCGCGTTTTTCGCGTCCGCGTCTTTCGCGGCTAGAAACAATACATTTTCCTCGGCCAAAATTCGAACCTGGGGAAACTCCCTTTTTAAAGTCTTATAAACCGAGGCCAGCAAATTTTCCGTTTCCGCACTGAGGTAATCCGTCGGAGTCGATAACGGCAAAGCAAACAGACCCTTAGGGTCTGTAATTCTTTTAACCTCTTCAAAGCATTCTTTTGTGTAGAAGCGGTTGATTAGAGCCGTCGAGGGGTTGGGAAGGTTAAAAATGACCACATCGTAGGTGCCGTCCGCGTGCTTCAAAAAATACCGCCCGTCAACAAAGTGTTTCTGGACTCTTGGGTCGGAGAAAGCTTTTTTGAGATCTTCTGGAAGATACTTCTCGACGATCCTCAAAAATTGCGGGTCGAGCTCAACGTAATCAATCTTTTCCACGCTGGGATATTTCAAAATCTCGGCCAAAACCCCGTTCCATCCCCCACCGATGAGGAGAACCTGACGTGGGTCAGAGTGTTGAATCAGGGTCGGGTGGACCAGAAACTCACTTCCATAATAATCCTCGTCGGCTCCGACCAAAAGTCCGCTTTCGTAAAAATTGTATTGGTCCTCACTTTCGGTTACGGCGATGTGACCGTAGAAAGAATTTTCCTGATGAACCAAATTGGGAAAACGCCAGCCTTGACTTAAAAACTCAATCTCCTTGCCGCAAAAGACACTAAAGAAAACGAGAAGCAGACCAAGTGTGAAACACAAAGTTTTCGGCAGTTTAGACCCTTTCGGAAGCAGTAGAGACACCAAAGCCAGATTTAAAGCCGAAATTAAAAACGCCACCGGGAGGGTCGGTACCGTCACTAAGAAGAAGCTGAAAACCAAGCCGATTAATATATGGCCCAAAGTTTCCCAGAAATAGGCCTCGCCGACCTGCACCCAAATCTTGGCGCCGAGGGTAAAAATACTACCAAAAGCCAAACCGCTGGGGGCCAAAAGTGCTCCGACAAAAATTAAAGAGCTAAAAAAATCGGGAATCTCTCCCCCGGTTGTGCCGGGAATTTTGAGGAATCTAATTAAAAAGGATAAAACAGGGATTAAGAAGGATAAAAAGACATGAACACCAACAAGATCCCTCTTAATCCTACTCGGATCCTTTTTAATCCTACTCGCTGCGAAGCTTCCAACCGCCGTCCAAAAAAGCCAGAGGGCCAAAACCACTCCGACAAAAAACTCGTTACCATAAAAACTGACGACCAGCTCCCGCAAGAGCAGGGTCTGAAAAAGAAGGGAGCTTATCCCCAAATTTAGAAAAAGCAGGCGGAAAATGAGCGGACTTTTCATCTCAACCTAATCTTATCAGACTTTTGAGGACAATTAAAAAGAAAGGAGGCTAGAACTTTCAGGGTCCTAGCCTCACTGCGGCGAACACTCCACGATCGGAAAGCCGAACTCAAACTCTCGACCCTCAATCACGATGTAGACGAAGACGCGATCAAAGTTGGTTACGTCTTTTGTTATCTCGAGAACGAAAGTCTCGTAGCCGATCTCTTCCTTCTGCACCTCCCCTACCTCAATGGTGCGGGTCCGGATTCCGCCCGCCAAAGTGACCAAATTGAGTTTAACTTTGACGACTGGGCCGGTGAACAGGTTGGTTTTAATCTTGTCCGGTGCCAAAAAACACACATCAAGATTTTCTTCCAATTCCACACACATTACCGCCCACCTTGGATCCGGCGTCCCGATTGGTGTTGGGGCCGGTTCCTGTGTGGGAGTTGGTTCCGGTGCTGCCACCGCTGGTGCGCACGCGCACAGAACGAGCGCCGCAGCCAACAGTAATAGAACTTGTGCTTTTTTCACCCTCTCCTCTCCCTTGGCTGTATTTGCCTTATTTTTAGCACAAAAATGGGGAAAAAGCAAACGCTAGGCAATAGGCACTAGGGAATAGGCAGTAGTAACGAGAAGATGTGGAAGGGCGTCGAGTCTTGAATCTCAAAAAGAGAACCTCGACGCCCCTCGGCGTTTGGTACTTTCTGATAGAAGTTAGTTGAAGCTGATTGTCACAGTCGGAGAGACTTCAAGATCGATGTGGTCGATGTTGCTGAAATCTCTCCAAGCGGTGAAGTGCGAACGCACTTTTCCCAGCTTTGCCTCTATCTCATCCGGAGGGAGCTCATAGGCCTGCGAATAAAACACCTCCTCCTCGCCGGCATTCCGCACCGCGTGCAGGAACGCCGACGACAACGAACGGTTGAAGCTACTGGGATCGAATCCGGATCTGTAGATACCTTGGTACACTTCGTGAGGATCAAACTCTCCTTTGAAGAAGACCCTCAACACTACCAAGGGGATTTTCGTTTCAGGAAAATCCCTCCGGAGAACCTGCTTCTCGTACGGCTGGTCGGTTCGGGGAAGACTGATGAAAAGCCCCTTCCCCCACAGCGGGTTTGCCCCAATAGCTCTTCCCTCTTCGTCTAGACGGATGGGCCCACCGTTGGTCAGGAAGAAAAGCCCCGGCTCCTCGCTGTAGCAGATGTAGCGATCAACGACGCGGGTATTCACGATCCCTAGCACCAGAGCGGACCCGAGACAGCTGAACGCTACACCGGGACCGATGTCGTGACCTGCGAGCTGCAAGGTTATCGTCGCGAACCCGGTGATCGCGAACAATAGCAAGCCAATGAGGAAGCCCATCCTAAAAGAACCGCCCTGAGCCTTAGCCGTTATCAGAAAGTACCTTTTGCCCCAATCGAATATTCTGTTTTTCATTTTCTCTCTCCTCCTTATTTTGAGATGTGGAGCGAAAGCTCCATTGGCTTAAAGACTCTCCTTGCAACAATACCCTTATAGCACTAGTTTGTGGGGTTGTCAAGAAGATAAATGGCTAAATGGTTAAATTGTTAAACTTGTCCGCCTCTGGCGGATGGCTGAATTCTAATAATTCGATGAATTGAATTATCGAAGAGGAGGAAAAAAGAATGAAGGCGTCGAGTCTCAAGTCTCAAAAAGAGAATCTCGACGCCCCTTTTTGGCGTGGTACCTTCCGGTGGCTAGAAGCGGACCGTCACACTCGTGGTAGCGGTGGCCTCAACATAGCCGATATTTTCCAGGCCGCCGGAGAATTCCAATCCAAGCAACGCCTTCTCCAACTCATCCGACGAGCGCTGGCGAGTGAGGCGGAGCGCATCCTGAACTGGAGAGCCCGCTACTGCTGCAAGAAACCTATCTCGCAACCAGAGATCGAAGCTACCATACCCAACGGCGAAGACCTTCTCGTACACCTCCTGGGGATTAAACACATCCCTGAAAAAGACCTTCAGGACTATGGGTTCGCTCCAGATGGGAACCTCGTAACGAGGAAACCCAATCTCGTGCGGCTGGTCGGTCCGAGGCAAGCTGACCCAAACCCCATCCTTCCCCCACTGGGGGTTGGCCGCGTCGACCTTCCCATCCTTGACCCGGAAGTAGAGCCCCGACTCCTTGAGGTTGTAGTTGACGAGGAGTCTAGCGACCACAACGTGCAGGATCGTCAGTATCAGCGTTAACCCCGCCACCCCAACCATGGATAAGGGAGCTAAGTCTAATCGATCCGGGGAAAGTCTGTACACCCCAACCGCAACGGCTGATGCTGCCACAACCAAGCTTAGGAAGCATACTGCGAAAATTGAGGTTATGTACCGCAGAAAGTACCTTTTGATAAGACTGTTCTTTTGCATCCCTCTCCTCCTTATTTTGAGATACTAAACGGAGCAAAACGCTCCAGCGGATAGAAAAAGTCTCCCCTTGCAGTGTCCTTATAGCACTAACTTGGAGGGTTGTCAACCCGCCATAATTTTCGAAATTTAGGCGGGTAAAATGGTTAGAGGAACTCAAAAGTGGAAAGGATTTGGGAGAAGAGGATGAAGCTATCTTCGTCAAACTCGCGCATATAATTAAGTTCAACCGCATAGGCCTTGTCCCCGTGGACAAAATAGACACTTAAAACCGGACAGGCCTGGAAGCACTCCCCCGGTTCCTGACCACCAGATAAAGGGTCGCTCCAAAACTGCAGCGCTTGCTCCCCACCAACCTCGGTGTTGGCCGTCGTGTCCATATCCTCCGTCGGCGTCGCAAAAGCATTGGAGTCCTTCATAAACTGAATCCAATCAGCTAAAGAAAGCCCATCGGGGTTGTCCCAAGCCCTAACCGAGACCAGATAATCATCAATATTATTACTCTGAACCTCTTGACGAATTACGTAGAGAGGCTTGGAAGGATCGGTCGCTACCATCCGGGCGGTAAAAATCCAGCCGGCGGGATGCTTGAATTGATAACCGTAATCGGTGTTGGTGTAGATCTCCCAGTCGGCCGTCGGTCCGCCAGAGGCGGATTCCCCATCGGGGACACAGCAACACCCCTTCTGTACCCCAATTAAACCTTCGGGAATCTGGCAGTCCTTTGTCCAACCGATGTTTGTCTCACCGGACTCGCACGGTTCCTCACCGGGATAGACAGCCGCCGAACCGCAGTAGCCCGACACAAATCCTTGGGCAACACATTCGTCATCGCAATTTCCGGGGAGCGTTTCGACCGGGGCGGCCGGGGCCGGCGAAGGAGTTGCCTCCTCAACTTCAGGCCTTTCAACAGGCAGTGTTGGTGCTGCTTCGGGAACCTTTTGCTGGGTCAACTTGTAGCCGGCAAAAACCAGTCCCCCACCGATCAACAGACCGGTCATAATCAAACCGACCACCACCAACCACTTGTTGGCATTCTCTTTTGTTTCTTTCTCTTCAGCCATCATTTGGTATTATACCACATGTGTTACAATTTATCTACACAATGATCGTCCTGCCAAAAAATACCGACCTTAAAAATTTACTCAAATCTTTTGCTACCGAAAACAAAATCGAACTGGCCATAATTGGCTACTTTTTTCTTCTGGAAATTTTCTTTTTGGGAGGCTACTACTACTCCTTACAAAAGCTACCATCTATGGTTTGATAGGTTTCGTAGGGCATCTCTTCGGCCGAAGGTGGGACGACCAGAGGTTCGCTTCTTTCCGTCCGCGTCTCTTCCTCCGGAACAACGGCCGGCTTCCGCTGACGCCAAAAGAAAAAGCCCCCACCGGCAATAAGAAGAACGCCCAGCAGGGCTCCACCAATTATCAAGGGTTTTTTATCTTTAAACATCTTCGAATTTAAAGGTAAACAAAAAATTCTCGGTTGTCAAATCCCACACCCCTTCTCCGGCATCGGAGCGTAGGGAACCCCATGTTTAACCCACTCTCCGTCAACGCAAATCCAAGTATCCTCCCCTCCCCCGACCAAAAGCCGCGCCAGCACAAGAAATCCGGCGAGGAGAAAAATGGAAACAATAATTACTCTAATTACTCTAACAATTTTCCTCATCTTTAAAAGCTAATTACTCACCTGCTTTTCGACTGGACCAAATAAGAAAAAGGCGCTTTTTAAAGCCGCCGCGCTCTTTTCTTTTCTCAATTTGCTTTTCTTCCACTGACTTGAAGTCTATTTTGTGAAGTTCTGCTATCGACTTGAGGAGCTCTAAAACATCAGCCATTTCCTTTGGTAGATCTTTCCTCGGTACCCCCAAAAGCTCCTTTGTCTCCTCAACAAGTTTCTTTTCGAGTTCGCCTTCAAACTCCCTCTTACCCATTACCCTAACTTCACCTTCCTCACCAGTGGCCTTGATAATTTCGGGAAGTTTATCCCGAACTAGCTTTTTGTGAAAGAATTTCTCCATGCCCCAATTCTAGCACAGAAAAAGCTTGCCCTGCCTGCCCGCCTCTGGCGGGAGCTCGTCGAAGGGGGGGCAAAAAGAAGAAAAGCCGCCCGAAGAATTCCTCCATTGGATTCCTCCGGAGCGGCTTTTGCTGATCGAGACTCACATGGTCGGACCAAGAATCTCCGGTCCGTAGACCGCAACCAACACGGCGGCGACGATTATCCCCACTATGAGAATAGCCCCGACCACAAGAAAGGTCTCCCAACCAGACCCCGCTTGTCTGCAGTTCATTTCCTCCTCCTCTCTCACTTGGAGCCAGCAGTAACCGGCTGTCCCTAGGATGGTCATCAGAATGACGAAGGTAAACTCTCCAACACTGAGAGGCATAAGCTTCCACGCCATCACCACACATGTCCCGAGCCCCAGCACAAGGAGAGCCCAAAACCGCCAGTCACTCTTTTTAAGTCTCTTTCTCATCGCCTCATCTCCCTTCTAATCTAAAATTTTGCGGGCAGTTGATCCTCTCAGCAATGTGCTACATAAACAATACTATAATTTCCTGGGTAGAAAGTCAAGGGGCAGAGAGTCACAAACAAGCAAAGGCGGAAAGTTTTTGGAGTTGGAGGCGGGAGCCGGAGAGTTGGGAAAAATCTCGGAGGCGACTCTCCCCTCTGATCTTGATAATTTTCTTAGCCGAGACGGGACCGATGCCGGGAACTTTAAGCAGTTGCCAATAGCCGGCGGTATTTAGGTTAATCGGAAAAAGTTCGGGGTGGTTTTGCGCCCAGAGCATTTTTGGGTCGCTGACTTCGGACAGGAAACCACCTTCGTCCAACGGAATTTCCTGCGGCAAAAAACGATAGAAGCGCATCAGAAAATCGGCCTGGTACAAACGATGCTCGCGAACAAGAGAGGCCCCTGGCCTCTGCTCCAAAGGTGTTCCGGGAACGGGTCGAAAGGCCGAATAAAAAACTCGCTTAAGGCCAAAATTTTTATAAAGAAAATGGGTGCTTTGAATGATATCGCGATCTTTTTCCTCCCCGGCGCCGACGACAAACTGCGTCGTCAAGCTCGGCACCTTTTTCCCCACCCAACAAAATTTACTCAATTCTCTCTTAATCACAGACAGGGTGTAGAAAAACCCTTTTTTCAAATCCTTGTCCGGCGCCAGCGTCGTCAATTCCGATTCCGTCGGCGACTCGATGTTCAACGAAATGCGGTTGGCTAATTTCAACGACTCTTGGATACAGCTAGCTGAAACGCCGGGCATAATCTTCAGATGCAAATAACCGCGGTAGTGATATTTTTCTCGCAAGATTCGGGCGGTGTCCAGCATCCGCGTCATTGTTGTTTCCGGGCTTTGGGCGATGCCTGAGGAAAGGAACAAACCATCAACCAGCCGGCGGGAGTGGGCTGAGTCGAAGGCGCGAGCCATTTCGTCTGGGCTAGCAGAGGTTCTCTCACAATCGCGGTCGCGGCGAAAGGCGCAGTAGCGGCAATTATTAACGCAGCTGTTAGTTTGCAAAACCTTAAAAAGTCGGCAAATCCGGCTGCCGCCAACTTTGGCATGATAAACACCGGGAATGTTCGTCGTCTTTCCAAAATCCTTGGGGCCGCAGGTGTCGTACCGCGCACCCGGTCCCAAAACCGAAATCTTCTGATAGAGATCCATACATCTATCTTAATCCAAACAAAACCCGAAAGTCAAGAAGATAAATTCCCCCACCTCAATTTTCCGCCCGCAAAAAGAAACACCCCCGAAGGTATTGCTACCCTCAAGGGTGTTCGTAGGTTTTCAAAACCTACAAGTCTTCCCACCTTCCCTTCAAACCCTCCATTACCAGAGGCAGGGTGGTATACTCCATCTCGCCTAGAGGGAGACGATGGGGCTCGAAAGGGCCGTGCCGGCGTAGGTAATCAGCAACAGTGTTGCACATGTGGCGTGCTTCGTCGAAGCTGGGATCATCAAACATGTCCCGTGGCCCGATCAACCGTCCGTTGGAAAGCTGGAAGCCCAATGCTACCGCTCGTGGGGGGCCATCAAAGCGGGTGGGGTTACTCTCGCGAACAGCCACCGGCATCAAGGGTCCCCAGTGAGAACCCCGCATAAAGCCCTGAACGAGGTAAGGCCAACTAAAGGGCTCCAACACTTCGCCCACAGCGGGGAATTGTTCCTGACATCGAACAATGCATACAGGATCATCCTTACCTACATTCCGGCCGGCAATCAGGCTCAAACGTTCTGTCGAGGAAACGGCCGCGATTTCCTTGCCCACCTTGCAGTAGACCGCTTTGATCAGATAGCGCCCCGGCGCCCCGATGAAGAGCAACAAATCATAGATGTCCTCGGGTGTCTCAAAGACAATCTTCTTATGCTCTTTGACATCGTGCACCTCGAACCAGAAACCTTCGTGCATTCCAGGCGCTATGACCAACCCCGCCGTGTTAAAGGGATCGGCAAACATCTTGTAGAGGGGCAGATTCCATGCTCCCGCTGATGTTTTGTCGGCCATCAAGACGATCACCGTTTCCCCCTTCCTTTCGACCAACTCCATCTCCGCCACACCAGGACCCGCTCCTCTTATGAGTCCGCCTGGGGAGGGTGCTCGGATTAGATCCTGGCCAGAACTGTAGAGATTGAGACCCTCGGCCACCGCGGTACACTCCTCAAAAGTGCTCCAAGCCAGCCCATGAATCTCGGTGTTGGCCACCCCCCGCCTGTGGCTCATAATCAGCTCCAGATCGTCGCCACAGCGAGTGACATGGAAGTCAATGAGCAGCCCCCTCTGCTCAGCGTCTCCCAAACACTCCTTTGCCTCCTCCAGCAAGGCCTCGTGCATACTCGAGTGCCCAACGAAGCCACCAACGTCGGCCTTGATGACACTCAAGGTAGTCCCCTCGGTAGTCATAATCCTCTCCTTTCTACTTATTTATTATTGGAAAGAGCAAAACTCTACTCCCTCCGGCGAAACGACAACCCAGAGTATACCACAAAAGGAAATCAAAAGTCAAATTCTATAAGTTGGGGGCGTTTGAAGAAGGTTAGCAAGGCCTTGCCTTGCTAATGCAGCAGCGAAGCCTCCACCACAGGACCGCTGGGGGGGGCATCACAAACTTACGGGCTTGTTGAGATAATCGGTGCTAGAACTCTCTGGACCGCATCGGCCGAGCCTCATTGACGACGATATTTCTCCCCTGGAGCTCTTTTTCGTTACACGTCTTAATTGCTTCTTCTGCTTCTTTCTCGCTACCCATTTCGACAAAACCAAATCCCTTTGACCGGCCGGTGGCGCGGTCGATAATCACCACCGCGCTTTCTACTTTACCCGCCTGAGAAAACAGTTCTGTCAATTGATCATCGGTAACGCTGTAATCAAGATTGCCAACATACAATTTCTTATTCACTTTCTTTCACCACCTCTCAAACTTTGTTTGAAAAATTAAAAACATCTAATGCGGGAGTTCTTCGGAGACCTTAGGGGCTGGAAACCTTGCCGGAGTCGAAAGAAAACCTCACAAACACAGACAACGGGTCACATTCTAACACGAAGGACAAGAAAAGTAAACCCTCATTATGGTAGTATTGAGAAGATGAGTGTTATCCAGATCGACAATCTAAAAAAATATTTTGGTCAAACTAAGGCTGTGGATGGGATTTCGTTTGAGGTGAAAAAAGGTGAGATTTTCGGGTTTCTGGGTCCAAATGGGGCCGGAAAAACGACCACCATTCGCTGTATGATGGATTTTTTGCGTCCCGACGAAGGTACCATCGAGATTCTGGGTCTTGATGCCCAAACTGACTCCCCGAAACTAAAAGGTGACATCGGCTTTTTATCCGAAGAGGTTAATCTCTATCACAACTGGACCGGTCAAGAGCACATCAATCTTGTCAAAAAAATAAGAGGCGGCGGCATCGACGAATCTGACCTGATTGCCAAACTTGATTTTAATCCCCAAAAGAAAGTCAAAAAGCTATCTTTGGGAAATAAACAAAAATTGGGATTAATTCTGGCGCTGATGCACCAACCAAAAATTCTCATCTTAGACGAACCAACCACCGGCCTCGATCCCCTCCTCCAACAGACCATTTACGAGATTCTCCAATCAGAAGCGCAGAAAGGAAACACTATCTTTATGTCTTCGCATAATCTTTTTGAGGTGGAACGGCTTTGCGACCGCGTCTGCATTATTAAAAATGGCAAGATTGTTGCCATCGAGAGTATTCCCGAAGAAAGAAGAAAGAAACTTCCCCGCTCCCGACTCGAGGAAATATTTCTGGGATTCTACAAGTAGGCAAAAATGCTCACACTAATAAAAAGAACAATTAAAGATCAAAGAAAGACCCTTCTGGCTTACATTGTGATTGGGGTAGTGCTGCTGTGGATGTTTGTCGCCTTTTTCCCCACTATTGCCAAGGGGGCGGAGCAGTTTTCGGAGTTAATGGAAAATTATCCCGAGGCTTTCTTGAAAGCTTTTGGTGTCGATAAAAATATGATGATTTTTTCACGCCTAGAGTCGTTTTTGGCGGTTGAGCATTACAGTTTGATGTGGCCACTTCTTTTGATCGCCCTTCTTATTTCTTTTGGCAGTACCGCCGTCGCTGGTGAAATTGAAAAGGGAACGATTGAAATTCTTCTTTCCCAACCCCTCTCCCGCTTTAAAGTTTTTTTCGCAAAATATTTTGCCGGACTTTTACTTCTTTCGATTTTTACTTTGCTTTCTGTCTTTCCGGTTCTTCCCTTTGCCCAAATCTACAATGTTGATGCTTCCTTCAAACACAACTTGACAATGGCGGTGTTGGGAGGACTCTTTGGCCTGACGATTTTAAGCTTAACGATGATGTTTTCCAGCTTTTTCTCCGAAAGAGGTAAGGTTGCTTCACTAACAGGTGGAATTTTGCTGATGATGTATGCCTTAAACATTGCCGCCGCTTTAAAAGAAAATTTGGAAAACCTAAAATACTTGTCCTTTTTTCATTATTATGACTACAACGCGGCGCTGATTGAAGGTAAAATCGAACCCCTGACAATTGGGGTGTTTTTGGGAGTAAGTCTGGTTTGTATCGTAATCGGTCTTTTCCGCTTCCAAAAAAGAGACCTCGCGGTTTAGTCCCCGTGTGTGATTTTATCCGAACACTAGAGCCGAAAGGTAATTAGCGGTAAAGGGAAGAGATACCGTAAGTATCTTGCAAACCAGGGATGGAGCCAGCTTTTTGGCCCAGACTTAAATCATAAATATCAATCGACTCAACCTCGTAATCAACCATCCCACACTCACCACCGCAGGAGGTGACATTACTGTAAACGACCTGCGTCGGCGAGAGCCAAAAGCCAGACAGAGCGTTTTCAACAACCAGCGTGCTCTCTTTCGAGCTTACATCGTAGAGCCAAAGTTGTTTTTCGGGATTGTCTTCATAAAGAACTTGATCCGTGCCCGGTAAGACCTCGGGTCTGTACGCTGTTTCTGTAACACCGGAAAATTTCGTTTCCCTACCCGAACCAACGATGTAAACGTAAAGACCATTCTCCGAAGATGCATCAGCGTCGTATCTTCTAAAAACAATCCTCTGATCATCCAACCAATCGGGCTGGGTCGAATTCTCAATCACAGCCAGCTCCTCGCCGGTGGAAGCATTATAAATGTGGGTGGTCAAGTCAACGATCGCTCGCGGCGAGCCGGTGGAAATATGAAACAAACGAGACCCGTCGGGAGAAAATTCAAGTTTGCTACTATCCTCAACAAAACCGCCTCTTCCGTACGGGGTGTTTTCGAGATCAACCAACAGCCGAGTACTACTGCCATCAGTAAGATACAACCGCCATTTGTCATCGGTGGTCACCAGATAAGCCAGCTTATCCTTACTAAACCAACAGGACCTTGAAAGATGGTACGTCTCATCGAGTTCCAACTTCTGAGTTACCTCTCCGGTTTTAAGATCAAGAAGATACAAACCGCAGTCACGATAGCCGCTGGCACCACTACATCTACCAAATCCCAACGTATTTTCGTCGATAACTTTGATGTCGGAAACACCGGTACTCGCCGGTAGGTCGTCTTGAGGATAATTTGTCCATTTTTCTACTTCTTGGGTTTCTGTATCGTAGGAAAAGATGTTTTCGTCCTCGGAATAAAACACCTTCCCCTCGGCAACGGGGGTTGTTTCAGGCACCGACGTTGGCAGCGAAGTTGGTGGGGGTTGTACATCGGCCGGCGGGGCTTGGCGAGTAAAATACCAATACGTCAACCCGGACCCAACACTCACCAAAAGAAGCCCCGCAGCTAGAAGGAGAAGATATTTAAACTTCTTGTCTGGAACTTGGTTCTGATTCGGGGCGAATCTTCCTTCAGGCACTTTGTGTAACCTCCTGATCTACATTCTGATTTTCAATTTTTTGCTTGTTTTGCGCGCGGCGCTTTTTTATTTCCTCATAAAGAATATAACCTACCACCCCAAAAAATGACAAACCGGAGATGATAGAAGTCAGCCGCAATATTTTACCCAAAGGCGAGATTTTTACCGACCCGCTCGGGGTGGCCGCTCTTACCGGGGCGGCTGAAGGAGTCGCCGACGGGGTGCTCGGGGAGGGGGTTTCCTCTTCGACCACCGCTGGTCTGTCTGGGGTTGGTTCTGAAGGAGTTGTAGGCGGAGCTTCATCTGAGGGGACAACTTCATCATCAGAGTCGGCCTCGTCGTCGGTCTCGTCGTCGGTTTCGTCATCGGTCTCCGTGTCAGGAGTCGGTAGTGGACGATCGTAGCTAACGACCAATTCTGGATGATCTTCGCTGGCCTCTCGGCTATAGAAATCAACTGAAAAATCGGTTTCTTGGGCGGTGGCAACAATCGAAAAACCGTAGTTGGTGTGGTCGCCACTAAACCAATCTTGGACCAGCTCGGTCACATCCCAGGGAATATAGCTCGACCCCGAACTCACCAACGCCGAAGCTCGTGGATCGTCGTTTGACGGACGGGTACTCCAATTGACACTGCTCTCCGCCCAATCCTCGGTATTCCGAGAAGCGGTCATCGTCCCCGAAGAAATTCCACTGGATACATAGAGCTTAAGTTCGGCCGAAGTAATCACTGCATCGTCGGGAATACTCGAGAGATCAAATTTTAAAAGAGAGATATATTTTTGCCGGAATTCAACCCAGAAACCAGACCGCAATAAGGTCTCGTCACCATGAGTACTACTTGGGCTGGTGGAATAAACATAGGAATCAGCGGTGGGATTTAGAGTAGCCGGAGCAGCCAAAGCTGGGGTTATTCCTAAAGTTATAAAAAAGAAGAAGAGGGCAAGTAATTTCTTCATCCGTGATCTAACTATACCAAACTCCAAACCCAGCCGTCAACAACAGCCACCACCTTCCTCCCCGCAGTGACAAAGCTCTTTTAAGGCCTTAAGCTTTCTTTCCACCATAGCGATCTTCTCAGCATCCCCTGAGAGAGTAATCACTAGCTTACCTCCTTGGTTCTCGATTTCACACTCAAGATCTTTACAAAAATGGCCAAAATGCATTCCCATCATTTAGAATCACCTCCTCATTCACTGGCTCCAGACAAGCGCTGGGCATCCTCCTCGGACAAGAATTTGAACAGCTTGAGGGTCTTGCCGTCTCTGACCACCTCGGCCTTAGCCGCCTTGCGGCCGTTTTCCATCGTCACCACTTCGACCTCGCTCTCATCGACCTCAACGTGGTCTTTTATCTGAACGCTGTAAAATTTAACCATCTTTAATCACCCCCAAACGTTGCTCTACTCATTCTACCATAAAGACCAACGGCGAGAACAAAGCGGCCCGCAGGCCGCCTCTTCAGAACTCAAAACTGACTCCACGTAGTAAACGTCGTCGGAACCTATTTTACAATCTCGTAACGGAGTTGGACTAGACCCTCATCTAACTCCTTAATGCCGAGTAGTTTTACTTTTCTATCATAATTAATCTTATCCATAATCATCTTGCCGTTACCTATCAGAAGTGGGTGAACACTAAGCCAGACTTCATCGATCAAATCCTCCTCGAAAAAGGAAGTATTAAGCTTCATACCCCCAATAAGCATTAATTTTTTGAATCCCTCTTCTTCCGCCATCTTTACAACATCCCTGGGAGTTTTGTCTGTGAAGATTACATCCTTTGAGGTCTCTTGGCCCAACAATTTCCTTTGGCTAGTCATAACTACGTTAACCGCCCCCTCGCAAGGGAAATCATCACCAAAAATTTCATAAGTCCTTCTGCCCATTACCATAATGCCGCAATCTCTCATCAAACTGCCAAATTCCTTCCAGTCTGTTTCTGTTACCCAGTCAGAATCATCCTCCCCCTTAGTTATTAATCCGTTAATCGAAGTAGCCACATAAAGTATTACTTTCATTTTTCCTCCCCCATCCTTAGGGTCTAACAACAGCGATCAATTTTACTTGTGAGAACTCCTTCATTCCAATTTCACCATACTCTCTACCCATCCCACTTTTCTTGTATCCACCGAAGGGACATTCTGGCTTGAAGAAATCGTCGGTGTTGATGGCGACCGTACCCGCTTCTATTTGTTTAGCGACCCGTTCGCCTTTCTCAAGGTCGGTGGTGTAAATTTCAGCACTTAAACCATACTCCGTTCTGTTAGCGAGTCTTATTGCTTCTTCCTCCGTCTTAAAAGGGATAATTGGCAGTACAGGACCAAATGTTTCTTCGGTAAATACCCTCATATCTGTGGTAATGTCCGTGAGAACCGTGGGTTCAAAATAGTTACCCTTCTCGAACTCTTTGCCTTCGGGCTGTTTGCCACCGATCTCTACTTTTGCTCCTTTAGAAATTGCGTCCGCCACCTGCTCTTTTAATAACTTAAGTTGTTTTTGGGAAACGAGCGGGCCAATATCGGTTTTCTTATCCATTGGGTTACCAACTTTTACCGTTTTAAGCTTATCTACGAAAAGATTGACCACTTTTCTATAAACTGGCATCTCAACAAATAGTCTCTTGATAGCGGTGCAAACCTGACCACAGTTTAGAAACCTGGCCCAGTAGAGATTATCCATCGTTAAATCAAGATTGGCGTCGGCGAAAATGATACCGGGACTGCTTCCACCCATCTCTAGCAACGCTTTGATAAACTTCTTGCCACATTTTCTGTAAATCTCCTGACCAACCTTAGTGCTACCAGTGAACCAAGCCAGATCGATCGGCTCGTCAATGAGCATTTTCCCAACCTCACCACCACCGATTAAGAGATTGGCGACTCCATCGGGTATTCTAGATTTCTGTAACAAATCGATGATTATCTTCTGGCTTAGACTGGTGTATTCGGAAGGCTTAAGAATGACCGTGTTTCCCGCAATCAAAGCGGGAATAACACCGGAGTTGGCCATCGAAAGCGGAAAATTCCAGGGGGCGATACAGGCACAAACGCCATAAGGTTCGTAACTTACTCGAAAATGTTCTTTCCCTTTCTTGTAGACAGTCTCGTCAGCTAGGTATTCGGGTCCCTTTTTAATGTAGTAATCGAGAAACTCAAGTTCCCAGCTAACATCGTCAAGTGATTGCTGCAGAGGCTTACCCATCTCAAGTGTCGTGAGCTTGGCAATCTTCTCCTTGTTCTTGGCTACCTTTGTCCTAAATCTTTTAATATATTCAACTCTTTCAGCCACCGACAAAGCTTGCCACGGGCCAAAGGCCTTTTTCGCTTTCTTCACTGCCCTCTTAACATCTTGCTGGGTAGAGATTTTCAATTCCCCAACTACTGACTGGTCGTGTGGGTTGATCGATTTCAATTTCATTTTTCCTCGCCTCCGCGTACGGTCATTGTATCAGATTTTGGGGTGGGGGTGGGGTCTCCGCAACAAAAACAAAGCGGCCTAGTGAATAAATTTCTGTTGGACACACAACGGCCGGAATCATCAACGGCTGGGCTCGACAAAAATTGGCGCGGCGGAAAGATTGATTAAAGAGGCGTCCATCGTCCCTGTCTGACCATAAATATCCGTCACTCTAACTTGGCCGGAAATTTCCGCGGGAAGTTCGGCTTGACCCCAAAGAACATAAACCGATTTATCGCCGGAAACAAACTTATACTGCCCAATGTTGGAGGTGGCGCCATCGTGGTCGCCCTGATTTTCGATGTACTCCTCCTTAATCTTTTCTATCCGGTCAAACTGATTAACCTTATCGACCAAATTGAGGTAAACTTGGTGAGTGGAACTTGCTAAAACCTCAGGGCTAACTTTAAATTTCTTCTCCTTTTTCATTTCTTCCTTACCCTCCGAAGCCTCTTGACCCTCGTAGCCTTGGCGAAGTGGGTTGGCGAAGGAGGGCCAAAAGTCCGTCCAATTTGAGATGTAAATTAGTTTATCCGTCCCTTGGGCCAGGGCAAAAACCGAGGCTTTGGTCACCAAAATCTCAAAACTTTCTAAATCTTCAGGTTTTTCCGCCAGACGGCCAAACTGAACCTCGGTGATCCAGATCGGCTTGCCTTGCAGACCAAATTCTTGCAAAAATCTTTTGAACCTGATCACAAACAAATCCTCTCTCCTTTGATCGGTCGAAATGGTATGGATATTGGCGATGTCAAAATATTGCCCACCGCCTTGAGCAAAAACCGGCCGCCAGAAATCTCGAAAGTTTCGGTCCATCCCCGCCATTCCCGCGTGTAGAACTTTTGCCTCCGGATCGGCTTTTTTGATCGCTTGATAGGAAGTTTTGAGAATTTCTAGATAATCCTTAGAGGTGCCGACAAAGAATTTCAATTCCTCGCCCATCCCGCCGGTGACGCCACCTTGCATCGTCGGCTCGTTCATAATCTCCCAGTATTTAATCGGAATCGTCAGACCGGGCATATCTTCGATCCCATCACCATCGTAGCGCTCGACCGCTTTTTCCAAAAACTGACCGAAAGCTATTAGGTCGCAAGGTTTACCGACCTTGATTCGGTAGCCTTTCCGGGGGTCAAATTCGGCTTCGTATCTTTCCTCCGGGTGGCAACTTTCTTGGTCCCAAAGAGCAAAGGGTTTGACAATAACCAAAGGGTAAATCTCCTCCTCGTTAAGCCATCTTATTTGTTCGTCGGTCAAAGACCAATCAAATTTCCCTCTTTGGGTTTCCACATCGCCCCAAAACAGATCGAAGGCTCGGGCAAAGTAGGCACCTTGGGTATCGGCCACTCTGGAAAGATGGGTTTTTTCTTTCTGGGGATCTAATTTGGGAACTTTGGTTTGGGTAGCGGGTGCAGAAACTTCCTCCGGAGCGGTTCTCCCAAAATACCGCTGGTATAAAAAATAGCCGCCGAGGACCCCCGCCAAGACAAGGACAACAACGGCGGCGGCAACCGGAGCCGGCGGCAATTTCCTAACTTTCTTTCCTATTCCCTCTTTCTCACCTTCGAAGTCAACTTCTCCCTCGTACTTCTCGTCCTCATTCATGGTCTAGATTTTAACACAAGGGTAAAGAAAAATTTCTGGGGAAAAAACAAAACGGCCCGCAGGCCACTTCTATTAAAACTCAAAACTGGCTCCGCATCGTGGACGACGTTCGGAGCACTTGTATGGCTACCGAGGAATATATCAGATTTCCGAGTTTGGATCCAGTTCCCCTAACAGCTTAATTCTCAAAACAAAAACAGGCTAGTATCCACAAGTCAAACTTGTGTGTGGATACTAGCCCTAATCACTCCTCAAGACTACCACTCCAGGCGAACGTCAGTCTGTGAGAATTCGTCGGTCGCTACATAAACGGCACCCAAAGGAACAGGGACGTCTTCGCGATCGATCCACATGACCAAATCGTAATCTACAACGTGGTCACGTGGGCCGGGTTCCTTCGGCCGAGACCCACCGAGCATGACGGCGGCGGCGAAGGCAGCCTTGAAGGAAATTCCCTCCGCGCAGAAGGCGGACTTGCCTTCCATCAGCGCCTGAGCGAGCCACCATGGCTGGCCAACGGCGTCTTCCGTCCGAAGGTTGATGAGATCCGAAACGTCAACCTCTTCCTGGAACGTCCAGTTGGGCAAGATGGCTCCGGTGAACTCGTCGGTCGGCTCCATCGCACTCCGGGTATCCATGCAGAAGAACAGCAGGTCAAAGTGGGTCTTTGGCTCCGATGCCTTAGTGACGCAGACGTAGTCGCCACGAACCTTGGTCGGGATGCGAACCACGACTTCGCCAGAGGCACGGTAGAACTCCACCCCACCTTGCGCTGCAGGAGCCCCTAGACGGAAGGCCTTGCGCCAATCGACCACCTTGTAACCCTCCTCTCCCCGGACGCGCCATTCGCGTAGCAGCTTGATGATGGCCGCAATACCGAAGGTGAGCCGATCCTCCTTGGGCCAAGGACGCAGTTGAATCTCAAACTCCTCTCCACGTAGGAAGGCGTTGATGACCTCCACGTCCCAGTCGGCAATGGAAGACATTTCCCCTTCTGCAAAGCCAGCCAGTGCGGCCAACGTCTGGCCCCAAATGCGCGGACCGATCAGGGCGGCCTGCATGTCATTGCTGGCAACCCACTGGAGAGGTCCTTCAGGTCTCACCTGCTTCTCCTCCCAGAGGACGCCTGCTATGAACTTGTCGGCCTCCTGAAGCGCTGCTAAAATGGGAAAACTCGTGAACAAAGATCTCTTTACCACGTCACACCCCTTTCTGGCGGTTAGGTCGCCACCCTTATTTGTTGTAATACCCCCTTTTGTAGGGTTTTGAGTACTACACTGGTAACTCTATCGTAAACTCATAGTTTTGTCAAGTCGGTGAGAACAAAAACAAAGCGGCCCGCAGGCCGCATAAATCTTTAGCGAAGGAGGATGGCTCCCCGTAGTGGAAGAAGTTAGAACTGGCTTACTTCTTAGTTAGCACATTCTGGGGTTTACCTGCAACGAAAGCCTCAATATTTTTTACGGCTATTTCTCCACCATTTACTATTGCCTGTTTAGTAGAAAAGGCTATGTGGGGGGTTACTAGCACTTTTGGATCGCTTAGGGCTTTTTTATAAAACTCGTTTGTAGTATCCCCAAATTTCTCTGGGTCGCAGTCAATTGCCGCTCCTGCCACCACCCCATTGTCAATTGATTTTAGTAATCCATCCAAATCATAGGTATATGGCCTAACAAATGTAATGTAGTATGCTCCCTTCTTAAGCGACATGAAGAATTTCTCATCAAGTAGGTTCTTGCTGGTAGAGTTGCAGTTAAGCGAATTTATCACCAAGTCAGCATCTGCAGATTTTGCGTGTAAATTGTCTCCACGCTCGAAAAATGAAACTTCCATTCCAAAAGCCTCACAAGGTATTGCAATCTTAGTCCCAATGCTACCCTTCCCAACTATCAGTACTTTCTTTCCACTCAAACTTTGTTGTAACTCCACAGGAAAATTTTCTGTGGCTCTAACCATAGGGGTGAATTTCCTAAACAAAGACAAAACCATAAACATTACCCACTCAATAATTGAAGGTCTATTGCCTCCTTGAGAGTTTGCAACCAACACACCATTTTTCTTCAACTCTTCCGAATTAAAAACTCCAAGTTCAACATATGGATATGTTACAAATACATTTTTCAACTTTGGCAAGCTCTCAAGTAAAAATGCACCATCACTGTAAAGAACATCAGCTCCTCCAGCCTGCTTCATTAACTCATCGGAGTTAGACGGACTTGGAAGATACTTTACTTCACCCAACGCCTCTAATCGCGTCTTCTGGTCATCGTTTGGTTTAGCACCTAATACTACAACCTTTTTCATATTGTCCTTTCTATCAATTATACTGGATGCAATTACTCTAGTAAATTTTTGATAAATTTATTCATATTACTCCTCATCTTCATTTTCCTATATTTTAACTCAAGTTAAGGTTTTACACAAAGAGCAAAAGAAGCTCAAATAGTCCAACCATCCTCTTGCTTTAGTACTTTCATCGGGGCTTACAGATAGCATTAACAGCCGTACGCCAGTTTCTTTGTAAACACTTTGTATTTGCTAACTTGTACCTATATCGCTTGATTGCCTCTTCAAAGTCCTTATAAAGACAATCAATACTAATAACAAGATAGCTGTGCTTTCTGTTATTTTCATCGATGTATATCTGAAGATGATTAATATCTTTGAATACTATTTCCCCTATTTTTATTTCTTCTTTGTGTCTTGCGCCCCTGTAAAAAAACCACTTCAGTCTTTTTCTAGAGCCCAATTTTAGAATCTTGGGTTGGTAGAGATGCACAAGTCCATGGCGGTACATTTTATATAGTTTAGTTACAATATCCTGCTGATAGGTTTCTTCCGGCTCAAAAAACGTAGTAATGAACTTTATGGCTTTTTTAGATGTAGCAATTTTCTCTCCTCTTTCGTCATTTCTCTTTTCCACTAAAGGGTATCCCGCATACACCGCACCCAAGAAATCAACCATGCAAAATATTTGCCTGGTTACTGCAAAATATCCACCAGTCTGTTTTTTTGGATAAATCCAATTTTTAATCTCTTTCTTAATTTGAGGAAATAATTCATTATCAATAAAACTAATCATTTCCTCCTGGTTCATGTTTCTTTTGAATGCCATTTTTGATTATTCTTATCTGTTAAGAAACAATTTTGACGAATAAACCATAGAATTATGGTTACTTTATAATTTATAAAATTCCAACTCTACTCCCTTAGGAACTTTAAGTAATGCCAGGTCAAGGTCGTAATCGCTTGCAACAATCAACCTTACCACTAGTTTTTTACCTACAGGACCAATTCTACCACAAAACAAGAAAATGGCGTAGTTACGCCATTTTAAAGGGTTTGGCTCCACGTGGTTGAACACGTCGGAACCTACTTTCAGGAGATTTGTTCGGCGGTAGTGCCGATGCTAGCCTTCTAACAGCCCTTTCATTTCCTGTTCAAATATCTCGCTAAACTCATCTTCGTATTGATTCAGGTGTGTTAGCTTAATTGGCTCACTAAAAGAGTTGGCTATTTTCTGTTTGTCGAGTCCCTTGGTCTCGGCCATCCACGGAATCTTATCTATGTACTTCTCGGCTGGAATGATATAGGCAACCTCTTTGTAACCGGCCCAGGCACAGGCACTCATACACATCAGGCAAGGCTCAGCAACTGTGACCATGGTTAAACCCGGGGTATAGTTTTCCTTTTTCCTTTTGCATACTTCCTCAACCAACATCCTCTCTGAATGGGCGGTCGCATCGTGATTTGAAACAACCAGACTCTCGGCCGAAGCTACCAGCTTGCCGTTCTCCAGGACCATAGCAGAATTGGCAAGATTTCCCTTCTTTGCAGAGTTAATCATTAGTTCTTTCAAGAGCTCGATTTGTTTAGCTGTTAATTTCATTTTTCCACCTTAAACATCTTCCCGTGTCCTGGAATAATCCAATCGGCGATTTTCAAAACCTCTTTACGACTCTCAAGCAGAGCCTTCTCGTCTTTGACGAATGGGTCTTTGCGTTCTAATAAACTCGTTTCGTCTGTCTTTTGCTCCTCGTTGTCCGCCCACCAAAAGACATCGCCAGCAACAACCACAGTTCCCTTTTCGGTCGGAACGACGAGCGAGCTGTGAAACTGGTCGTGGCCGGGAGTAGAGATAATTTTAATAGCCGTTCCGGGAATGGTTCCGCCATGCTCGCCTTCTTTGTCCTGATCGTAAACGACCTCATCATCTAAGGCCCTGGCGTTAGGAAAAATACCTAGTAGATAACTGTGGTCGAGGTGGGTGTGTGTCACTAAGACAAAGTCGGTGTCTTCGGGTCTGAG
Organism: candidate division WWE3 bacterium; assembly: GCA_030619715.1. Classification (GTDB taxonomy): domain Bacteria; phylum Patescibacteriota; class WWE3; order JAUXAW01; family JAUXAW01; genus JAUXAW01. Next base: position 34,736 of record JAUXAW010000002.1, on the reverse strand, counting down.
GTTTTCTTCTTTGAATTTCTGGAGTAGAAGTGACCTGTTCTTACCCGGATCGACGACGATGTTTAAACCCCGATCCCGAATGAGAGTCGTGGTTGAACTAGCCAACCACCCGCCCTTGATTTCTTTTGCGTAACCCTCGATCAGAACTTTAACTTTTGCCATAGACCAATTTTACCACAAAACAAGAAAACGGCGTAGTTACGCCGTTTTAAAGGGTTTGGCTCTCCAATCCTGAAATTATTAGTTGAGAGCTACTTCCTAATTAGATCTCTATACAACCCAGGTTGTCTCTTCTCCAAACGAATCTTGGCGGCGATTCTCTCCTCATAATCGCCTGTCTTCATTTTTCTTACCCACTTAAGGCTAATTGTGGTAGTAACAATCCCCTCGCCCATCCTTTCGGCCAAAATCCGGCCCTCTGGATTAATAATTACCCCCAATGGCTTCTCACCAACCGCATTGGTGCAACAAATGACGTAGGCTAGATTCTCGATCGCCCTAATTTTGAGCATATCCCGCCAATTGTCATAAAAGTCAAACTTCAGGCCCTTCTTCATTCCAAATCCGGCAGGGGCAAAAATGATCTCTGCTCCTTTTAAAGCCAGGATCCGCGGGGTTTCTGGATACCAACTCTCAAGACAAATGGAAACACCGATTTTACCAAAAGGCGACGCAAAAACTTTGATACTTTTCCCTTCTCTAAACCCATCTTTTTTCTCGAAATTGGCAAGAATTGTTTTTCGATGAAGTCTCCTTTTCTTCCCATCTGGGAAGAAAAGAAAGACACTTTTATAACCGCTCCGGCTATTTACCTCATCAATACCGGCCAGAATGTAGGTTTTATAAGCCTTAGCCAGTCGAGTCATTTCAGGCAAATTTTCATTTCTCCGATAGTAAGCAGGGAAGCAAATTAATTTGCAATCTAGGCTTTTTACCTTCCTAAGATAACTCTCTGTCGGCTTAGCGGGGTCAGCATTAATCGCTGCTACTCTAAATTTATCCATCTTTCAAGTCTTGATGCCAAGTTTAAGATATTTTTCATCACTCATTTTTCCTCGCCTCCGCGTGTGGTCATTGTATCAGATTTTGGGGTGGGGGTGGGGTCTCCGCAGCAAAAACAAAGCGGCCCGAAGGCCGCACAAATCTTTGGCGAAGAAGGATGGCTCCGCATCGCAAATGATGTCTGGAACGCCTGTATATCCACGGAAGACTATATCAGATTTCCAAATTTGGATCCAGTTCCAATAGAAGACCGCCTCAGCTCCCTGGAGCTAACTGAAATCCATTAGTCCACTTCACAATTTTAAAATCTTTATATTGCATAAAATCTCCATGTCTTTTTCAAAAATAAGCATTTATTATTAATTTGGTGTAGAGCGTCTATGCCCTCTAACCCACTTACCACCTCTTTTGTAACGGCGAACCGGTACAATTTTCTGCTTCTTTTTACCGTAGGTAGAAGTTTTTGTTTTTGCCACTATTTATCACCTCCTTCTCATTACTTTAATAACAATAACACATTTAAAAATCAAGCTTACAAATAGCGCAAACTAAAATAATTACCTTGCGCTTTCTACAATCATCTCATCTGCGGTAGCGAATAAGACTTCCGAATCGCAAACGATGTTCGGAACGCCTGTATGACTACAGCCTAGCTTACTGCGTTGATGGGACTTCCTTTGGCAATCGAAATAATGCTGTCAGTCCAAATTTCTTTTGCCCGTTCTAAAGCGTCTTTTGTGTACCACGCAAAACCTTTTAGACCAATCGCATTCTCAATCTTAGACAGCGGATTATTTGTCAGATCCTCGGCCTCATAAGCATAGGCCGCTACTATACCCGCCCCAAGAGCTCTGGCCATGGCTTTTTTGTCAACCACTTCTCTATCTGGTGTAACAGGACCGACTAGATTAACAATAACCACTCCTTTTTTCATTTTTCTAATCTGTTGTTCTGAAATAAAGCGATAGGTTTCTTTGTTACAGGCAAGGTTAACTGAAAGCACATCAGATTCTGACAAAACTTTATCTAGAGATTTCATCTCAACTCCCTTCTGTCTTTTTGGGGTCCGATTATACGCGATAACCCTCATACCTATTGCTTGACCCAGTTCAGCTATTCGACTTCAAATGTTCCCTAGAACAATCACTCCCAGCGTTTTTCCCTTCAACTCAAAACCAGGGCCCGAACCAAACTTACTCTCCTCGCCTGACCAAAATTTTCGATCATTGATAATAATGTTTTTCGCTAAACAAATCATTAGTCCTAAAGCGTGTTCAGCAACTGACTCCGTTGAGTAGTGGGGAACACTCGTTACTACGACTCTCCTTTTTCGACAATAAGCTAAATCAATCCATTCAAATGAGCTTGAAGCTAGAGCCACTCCCTGAAGCTTAGGTAGGCTTTCCATTAGTTTGGTCAATTCTGGCTTAGCTTTCTCAAAGCCGCCTAAATTGTCCGGGTCTGCACCTAAAATCTCGGAGCCTTTGGCTAATTTAATAAGTTCTTCCGTTGGATACTCTTGCCTGCTGTCGGTATAAACAACCTCACCGAGCTTCGCTAATCTTTCCTGTTGAGCTTTGGTAAATTCTAATTTGGGGCACAAAACAGTAATCTTCATTTTTTCTCCAATTCCGCCTCCTTCTTCATAATGGGGTCAACGTTGGTATAACCTCCGTCAATAACGAAAGTGGCGCCGTTGGCAAAACTAGCCCCATCGGAAAGCAAAAAACTTACAACGTTCGCAATTTCTTCCGGCTTAGCATTTCTTCCTAAGGGAGTTAGGCCGGGAGCATCACCTACAACCTCAGTGTCCATATCGGTATTGACCCACCCCGGAGCTATTGCGTTAACCCTAATACCTTTTGGTCCAAAATTGTTACCCAAACTCTTTGTCAGGTTTATCAATGCTGCTTTACTCGCTGAATATGCCATTCCCCCAAAGGAGCCGGTCATCCCATCTGTGCTTGTAATGTTAACAATCGCCCCACCCTTTCTAATGTTATCTTTCAATCCTAAACAAATAACTAAAATAGCATTAAGATTTATCTCAAAGGTACTATCCCAAATCTCAAAATCATAATTATCAAAATCTTCAAGTTGGAAAACCCCTGCATTGTTAACCAAAGCGTCAAATTTAATCTCCTTTAGTTTTTCTACCAACTGCTGGGTTTGTTTTCTATGTCTGAAGTTAGCTTGGTAAATCTCGATATTTTTAATTTCCTTTTTTAACTCCTCAGCTTCCTTTTTGCCAGTATTGTAAGTTCCATGAATAAAATAGCCTTCACTCGCTAATTTTTTAGCAATTGCTCGACCAATTCCTCGAGAAACACCAGTAACTAAAGCTGTTTTTGCCATCGTACGATTATTGTATCAGATTTTGGGGTGGGGGTGGCAATATGTGACGGGAGGGGCTTGCCCTCCGAAGCCTTGGCGAAGGGGGTGGCCCCGGTCGTACAATCCGTCCCGCCGTGGGCGAAACCGAGGCGGAACTTCGAACCTATTTTGTCAAAGATAGAACATCGGTACCCGCTTTGGCAAGATTTGTGTAGGGGATGGAGCTGGAACTAGCTACCGCTTCGAGACGATGAGTTTATTTATAACCTCCACCATCCCATCTTCTTCTACTGAAGGGGCGATGTAATCGGCAAGCTGCTTGATCTCTTCGGACGCGTTCCCCATTGCCACCTTAAAGCCGGATGTTTCAAAGAGCGGTAAATCGTTAGTACTATCACCCACACAAAGTACTGCCTCTTTGTCCACCCCAATCATTTCTAACAAAGTCTTCATGGCGTACTTCTTTGTGGCTTGTTTGTGAGTAGCATGGATATCGGTACAACCCTTAGTCCAAGATTTAACTCCGTAGGCTGCCACCTCATCTAGCTCATCTAATTCCCTTAGCATCTTATGATCATCCCCCTCTTCAACGTTCATGATATACACGATTCTCTCTGACCCCACGACGTTTTTTTCTTTTGCTGAAGAACCGTTGGTCTCTTCCGCAAACAGAATTTCGTAATGGTACGGAAAGCAAACTTGGATTATTCTCTCAACCTGATGCTTTGATAATCTTTTCTCCCACAATGTTTCTTCTGTTTGTGGATTGATGATTTGTGTTCCACCAGAGATGATGCACGGAGAGGTTAGGTTGAACTTTTTAAGGATCGGTCGGGCCATGGTAATAGCTCTACCTGTTGCTACACTGACCTCAACAAATTTCTTTGCCTTCTCCACCGCACCGATAACCGCCTCAGAAGGCAGCCCGTCCGGTTTGTTAGGCACAGCCGTTCCGTCAAGATCGAAGATCAATAGCTTGAACCCCATTGCATCAATCTTATCACAAAACAAGAAAATGGCGTAATCACGCCATTCTAAAGGGTTTGGCTCCGGGGGAGAGATTCGAACTCTCAACCGCAGGCTTAACAGGCCTTCGCTCTACCATTGAGCTACCCCGGAATGTGTTGCTTAATAAACTCCCTACCTCTATAACTCTTCAATTGCTTCTCCCTCCTTAAAGCTTGGGCGTGGGTCCGGCTTGGCTCACTATAAATTAATTCCCACCCGCCGTCAAACCTCGCCGTATAAGAGTTAGTAAATCTCCCATCATTATGAGCCTTTAACCTCGCCTCCAAATCCCTTGTTTGCCCTATGTATATCTTGTCATTCTTTCTATTGTAAATAGCGTACACTTCGAACATGCCTTCGCTCTACCTCCGCCAGCTGGCGGAGAGCTACCGCGGAACGCATTTTCTTTTATATCATAAAAAGGAACCAAAAGCAACCGGCAACATTCGGTGTAAAAATTGACGAATTATTTAGCACTACATAGCGCTGAAGTATTTGACGCAAAACCACAGAAACAGAATAGGCATCACCTAACTTCCTAACTTGGGGAGAGCTACTCCAAATAATCTCTCAACTGCTTTGCTCGGGAGGGGTGGCGAAGTTTGCGCAGGGCCTTGGCTTCGATTTGACGAATCCGCTCGCGGGTGATGCCGAACTCCCGACCGACCTCCTCCAAAGTTCGCGGACGGTGGTCAATCAGACCAAACCGCAGCTCCAAAATCCGCTGCTCGCGCGGGTTCAAAGTCTGCAAAACCTCACCGATCTGACCCTTCAACAATTCAAACGAGGCCGACTCGACCGGCGTCTTCATCTCCTCGTCGGGAATAAATTCCTTGAGCCGCGTGTCCTCCTCCTTCCCGACTGGCATCTCCAACGACGCTGTCTTCTGGGAAATCTTGACAATCTGCTCGGCTTTCTCCTTAGGAATCTCCATCTCCTTGGCGACCTCTTCCGGCGTCGCCTCACGATCCAACTTCTGACTTAACTCACGGCGAACCCTGCGGAATTTGTTAATCGTCTCAATCATGTGGACCGGAATCCGAATCGTCCGTGCCTGGTCGGCAATCGCCCGAGTGATCGCCTGACGAATCCACCAGGTGGCGTAGGTGGAAAACTTGAAACCCCGTCGCCAGTCAAACTTTTCCACCGCCCGCATCAGCCCGGTGTTTCCCTCCTGAATCAAATCCAAAAACGAAAGGCCTCGGTTGAGATATCTTTTGGCAATCGAAACAACCAAACGCAGGTTGGAGACGGTCAGCTTTTCCCTGGCCTTCTTGTCCCCCTTCTCAACCCCTTTGGCCAGCACCACCTCCCCCTCCTTGGTCAGAAGGGGGACCTTGCCAATCTCGCGCAGATACATCCGCACCGGATCCGATGTGATTTTGTCCAACGCCGTCGTTAGCCTAACTTCTTGCTCAACTTCAGCCGCCGTTTTCTCCTTACTCTCGACGGCCTCGTCAAAAACATCAATCCCATTTTCGATCAAAATCCGGTAGAGTTCGTCCAAAACCTCAATGTCCTCTTCCGCCCGCGGAAAGAGCTTTAGAATGTCCTCCTGGGTGACAAAGCCCTCTTTTTGCCCTTTTTTGATTAAATTTTCAATCTTTTCACTCTTTTTCATCTTTACTTAAGATATTTTTGCTAGCTGTTGGGAAACCTTTTGGAAGGCCTCTCGAGCTGACTCTAAAGTCCTCTTATCCCCCATCAGCTCCGCGTCTTTAATCTTGAGACTTAAATTTTTGAGTTCCCGCTGGAGACCACGCTTCTTTAATAACCGCGACGCTCCCTCAATTTCCTCTTCCAATTTTGTCTCTTGACCTGGAAGCTCTCCAAGGTTCCAAAGGTAAATCTTGCCTAACAGATCCTTACCCTTCCCCCCAAGTTTACCACCAAGAGCTTTAATATCCAATTTCCTCTTACGGCCGGAAAAGTAGCTCTTTAGCTCTTCGAAAAGACCTAAAGTAGTCTCGTTTCCAAAATCGCCCTTACCCAGCTTGTGCAGCGTCTTTTGCGCCAGCTCCAAAGGGGAGTGTAAAACCAAAGCCAACACGTACTCTTCAAGCCCTAACTTCTCCTCCTTAACCTCAACCTCCTTCTCCTCTCTCCTCTCTCCTCTCTCCTCTCTCCTCCCTGTTTTTTCCATCGCCGACCGGACAACTCCTTCATCAACCTCCAGCTCTAAAGCTAGACGCTGAACATAATGCTCCCGCTCAATCTCGTCGGGAATGGCCTTGATAATCGGCAAGAGCTCGGCGGCGATCTGCTTTTTACCTAATGGTTTGGCCACATCGTGTCGTTTGAAAGCCGAGGAAAAAAAGAAATCGTAGACGGAAACGGCAGAGTCAACCACTTCTTTCCAAAGAGCGGCGTCTTTCTGGGCAATTTCGTCGGGGTCTTTGTACTCATTTGGCAGGGTGATCACTTTGACGTTTAATCCTCTTTCTTCGGCCAGATCAATTCCCCGCTTCGCCGCGGCATCACCGGCCAGGTCGGTATCGTAGCAGAGGGAAATATTCGGGGTGTAGCGTTTGAGAATTTTGATCTGGTCTAAGGTCAATGCCGTCCCCTGCGAACCGACGATGTTCTGGGTTCCGGACTGAAAGGGGGAAATGACATCAAAAGGCCCCTCGACAACAATGGCCGAATTTTGCTTCTTAATCTCCGTCTTGGCCTGCTCTAAACCATACAAGAACGACCCTTTTCGGAAGGCGGGAGTTTCGCCGATGTTGATGTATTTGGGTTCATCTTCCCCTAAGGTTCGACCGGCAAAACCGATAATCCTTTTGTTATGGCCAAAGAAGGGAAAGATGAGCCGTCCGCGAAAAAAATCATAAGGAGTCTTATCTCGCTCCCGCAATCTGACCAAACCGGCGGCCAAAAGTGCGGTTATTGGGTAGTTTTTACTTCGTAAAAATTGGGCCAAACTTTCCCAGGAATCCGGCGCGTAACCGAGGCCAAAAGTCTCAATTGTCTCTTTTTTTATCCCTCTCTTATTTAGGTAATCTCGAGCCCGCTCCCCGACCCGATGTTTGGTCAAAATATAGCCGAAGTATTCTTTGGTTAAACTGTTAACTTCCAGAATCTGCTTGCGCTTTTCCTCCTGCGGTGAGGGCCGACGCGACTCTAGCTTGACACCGGTCCTTTCGGCCAAAATCCTTAGAGCTTCGCCAAACTCCATTCCCTCAATTTCCTGAAGAAAAGCGTAAATGTCCCCACCGCGTCCGCAGCCAAAACATTTGAAAATCTGCAATTCCGGTGAGACCATGAACGAAGGTGTTTTCTCCTTGTGGAAGGGACAGAGGGCCTTGTAATTCTTCCCGGCCTTCTTCAGCGGCACATAGCCGGAAACAAGGTCGACAATATCAACCTTTGACTTGATTTCTTGGATTTGGTCAGCCACAGTATCTCTATTTTAGCAGGAAATGATGTATTTTGTGTAGTTTTGGTGATAGATCAGAGCAACTCAGATACTATCTTTGGTGATAAACACGAACCTCTCCTTGATTGTATGTTGTAATATTACCCCCAGACCAAAACCCACAATAAAAAACGTCTTGTTAGAATCACTTCGGAATATAGGAATAAAAAGAAACGCCAACAATCCAAAAAGGCTGTGGTGGAAATGATAACCCCCTTGGTGAGTTAGATAACCAATTTTGGATGCGGTAATCTTCCACAACAGGAACGCAAATATAAAACCGCTCGAAAAGCCAAGAAGGGTGTGAGTTATTTTATCAGCGATTTCCTTTTCCACTTCCCCTTGATTTTATCATAAAGTCTCTTAAGGATTGGGGGGTGGTGGTGGCGGAGGAGGTGGGATTCGAACCCACGATACCCTTGCGGGTAAACACGCTTTCCAGGCGTGCGCACTAGGCCACTATGCGACTCCTCCAGCATGTGATATTATACGAAGAAAGCGGTTACTAAGCAAATTAAGTTATGAAAATCGAGAAGAAGGTTCAGCAAAAATATTTTGAAGCCGTGGTAGAAGGCAAGAAACCTTTTGAGGTTCGGTTGGCCGATTTTGAATGCCAACCCGGCGATACCCTCGTTCTCAAAGAACAAAAACAGAGAACTAAAGACCTCACCGGGCGAGAAATAGAATGTGAGGTTCTGTATAAATTCAACACGAAAGAGATGGAAAAGTTCCATACGAAAGAGGAAATCGAAAAGCACGGCTTCGTCGTCCTGGCGATCAGGAAGAAGTCCAGGTTTGAGTAAAATCCCTATGATCGTTGTTGATGTTGAAACAACAGGATTAGACCTTAGAAAACACTCTATCGTCAGTATCGGTGCTGTTAATTTTTCCAATCCCGAAAATCAGTTTTATCAAGAATGTAGAATTTGGGATGGTGCGGAAGTATCACAAGAAGCGTTGGAAGTAAACGGTTTCTCCGAGAAAGAAGTTAGAGATCCCAACAAGAAAACTTTAGAAGAAGTAATAAAAGGATTTTTTGGGTGGGTAGAAAAATTGCAAGAAAAAACGCTTGCTGGCCAAGACCCCTCGTTTGACAAAGGTTTTCTGAAAGCGTCAGCGGAGAGGTACGGTATCGGGTGGGCGCTCGGCCACAGAACTGTAGATTTACACTCCATCTGCCATTTTCACCACCTCAAAAGAGGCATAGCTCCACCCAGCAAGGAAGGGAGAACGGCTCTAAACTTAGACAAAATTTTGAACTATGTGGGATTGCCAGATGAGCCAAAACCACACAACGCGCTTACCGGTGCAAAAGTAGAGGCCGAGGCATTTTCGAGATTTGTTTTTGGGAAACCGTTACTTGAGGAGTTCAAAAAATTTCCAATCCCCGATCATTTATTGTAAAGGGTGGCGCCTCCGGCGAGACTCGAACTCACAACCTTCGGTTCCGGAAACCGACGCTCTGTCCATTAAGCTACGGAGGCACAACCACCCACATTGTAACACACCCAGCCCTAAAACCCAATCCCCACCCTATTTCATAATAGAGCGCGGTTAACTCACGATCGTGAATTAAAGACGGTCTTTTCTTGAAAGTTTCAAGACATTTCAAACTTTCAAAACTTTTTAAAAATGGGGTATTTAAACTCACGATCGTGAGTTTAATGGAAAACTTCTCCACACCTTCCCTTCTCACACTATGCTAAAATCGGTTAGAAATGAAACTACCGCTTAGGGATTTACCAAAACGCGACCACGTGGCGATTATGAAGAAGTCGTGGGGATTGATCCCTAAAATCCTAGACGGAACAAGGATCGCCGAGTCGCGATGGTACAAATCAAAGATAACGCCGTGGGACCGGATTCATCCGGGAGATAATCTTTATTTCAAAAACTCGGGAGAACCGGTTACCGTCAAAACCAGAGTCTCCAAGGTTCTCCAATACGAAATCAAAAACAACGATCACGCGTTAGAAGTTATGAAAAAGCACGCCAAAAAAGACCTCGGCCTCGAAGCCATACCCAGAGAGATTAAAAACTACATCCTCAACAAAAACTACGCTATCTTTGTCTTTCTCGATTCGGTCGAAAAAGTTAAACCTTTCACGATCGACAAAACCAGCTTCGGCACAATGGCGGCTTGGATTACAACTGACGACATCAACAAAATCAAGCGGCGGGAGTAGTTGTATGAAAACCAAAACACCAGAACAAATTGTCAAAAAGTTGGTGGCCGATTTTCGCGCTCGAAAAGGAGTTTTCCAGAACAAGATTAACGTCGAAGATTGGGTGCCTGATTGGGCAAACAGGCAAGAGAAGGCGGTTTTCTTATTTCTCGTTACCGTCCTTGATTACGGAATGAGATCAACGACTCTCTACCAAGGAGCAAACGAATTATTTAAAGAGAGGAGGGAATTATTAGATCCCAAGAGGCTATCTAGGGCAGACGAAAAAAGACTGGCTAAGCTATCACTTCAATTCCTCCACGCCCGCTTCCCCAATGAGGCCGCCAAAAGATGGGTAGTCAATTCCCAAAAACTGCTAGCCGAATTCAACGGCGATGTTTTTGAAATCTTCAACAAACCCGCAGCTCTGGAGGTCTTAAAAAATATCTATCAGTTTCGCGGGTTTGGAAAAAAGACGGGAGATTTGTTTTTTCGAAGCATGGTTAATACCTTCAAACTTCCCTACCCTGACATCAATAAAGTCCCGATGCCAATCGACCGCCACAAACTACGACTGACTTATGAGTGGGGATTTATTAACAAAGAAGATTACAACCGCGAAGATCGCCAAAAAGTGGATCAAATTTGGAAAATCGCCTGTCAGAAAGCAAAAGTCTCCTGGCTCGAGTTCGATCGCGCCTTTTGGATTTGGGAGGTGTACAACTAAACGGTGGTATGGCGGAGGAGGTGGGATTCGAACCCACGTGGGCTTTCACCCGCACGCTTTTCGAGAGCGGCGCCGTATGACCACTTGGCTACTCCTCCACGCAAATCCGCCTTTGGCGGATGGCGCGCCCAGCAGGATTCGAACCTGCAACCTCATCCTCCGCAAGGATGCGCTCTGTCCATTAAGCCATGGGCGCTCAACCTAGTTGTAGTTTTTGAGAAAACCAATCGGTCAGCTGGTCGAGCCAGGCGACTTTTGGCTGCTCGCGGAAGGAAATATACTTAGAAAGAGCCTGCCTGACCTCCTCCACATTTCCCTCATTAAGGACGATGAAAAGCCGTCCGGGAAACCGCACCTTAGTATCGATGTTTAGGACCGTCTGCCGATCCTTTTTAACCAGCCAAAACTCCTTCAACTCGTCCCAAAGATAAGTGTGCCCCCCGGAGGTTAAGCCCTGGGTCGTGATCTTGTGCTCAAATTCCGGCGGCTCAACACTTGAATTGACATAGGCGACGAAAACCAAAGCCAGAATCACCCCGACCAGCAGAAACTCTTTGAAAAAGATCAAGACGAGGGAGATGATAAAGACGACCAAAATTAAATTGGTAAAGTGCTTTTTGTCCCGCTTTTTGAAAATCCGCAGCGGCGATTTCCAAGAAACTAAAGTTTTTATTTCGTCAGAAACAAACTTGTTTATTTCTTTTACTTCTTCGGGCATGATAATTTTTTACGTGGCGGAGGAGACAGGATTCGAACCTGCGAGGCGCTTTCGCGCCACTGGTTTTCAAGACCAGCGCCATAAACCGCTCGGCCACTCCTCCATGGCGGAGGGTACAGGATTCGAACCTGTGAATCCGTCAGGATTACGGCTTAGCAAGCCGCTGCATTACCACTCTGCCAACCCTCCAGCAAACAAATACTACCATCAAACCCCGAAAAAATCAACCGTTTTCACACAATCCGTAAAATTATGATAAAATCAAGATGTTGTTTTACGAAAACACTTCGTATAAAAACGAGTTATACACTATATTGTTCAAATGAGAAGAATTGAAAAAAAGATCTGGCCGGACATGTTTGAGAATGATCAACAACTCCCTGTTGATTTCCGCCTGGCTGACTTTGAATTAGAGGCCGGTGATGAAATAGTATTCAGGGAGTGGGATCCCGAAACAAAAGAGTATACCGGAAGACAGTGTGTTAAAAAGGTAGGCAGAGTTACCAAGCATGGGAGTCCGACCAGATACTGGACCCCGAATCAGATGGAAAAACACGGGATGTATTTGATTGAGTGGGATGAGTAAAGGTTTTTCGACTGATAAAATTAAGATCAGGACTTCGTATATCCGCAAACGTTAAACACCAATAGGTAGAGAGGTTTCAATCCCCCGCTAAAGTAAGAGCCCAAACATAGCGAGCGCCGGCGCGCTTGAGGGCGTTGGCGCAGGCATCAAGGGTGGCCCCGGTGGTACAGACATCGTCAACGAGGAGAAAATCCTTGTTCTTGACCTCGTTTCTCTTTGAATCCGGAACGGCAAACGCTCCGGAAACGTTTTTTTGCCGCTGATCGTGTTTTAACCTAATCTGCGGCTCGGTGTGCCGCGTCCTTCGCAAAAGGTCGTCTCGGACCTCAAGACCCAAGCTCTTACCAAAAGGTCGGGCCAAAAGTTCGGCCTGATTAAAGCCCCGATCCCAAGCTCTTTTCCAATGCAGGGGGACGGGGATAATGATCGTTTTCGAACCAAACTCGATTCCTAACTCTCGTACCTCCTCGACCATTAGATTGGCAAGGATTTTGGCCAGACCGGTCACATCTTTATATTTCAGCCAGGCAATCGCCTTCTTGATCGGGCCCTCATATTGGTAGATACTGATCAGCCGATCCAACGTATACTTTGTTTGACAGCGGGGATGGGTTATTCCCTTGATCGCCTCTTTGCCACAAACGGCGCAGGGAAAGGTTTCAAGAAAAGTCAGCTTGGCCAAACAGTCGTCGCAAAACCAGGTACCTTTCTTGTTGCAGCCGGGGCAGCGTAGAGGAAAAATAAAATCTAAAACACTTCTCCCCCACTTTTCCACAATGGTTTTTATTCCCGTTAGTAAAGTGTTTCGGGAGCGTTTATGTGATAGTAAAGAGGGTTCGGGGCTCATAGTCTCTCTTGGGTCTCTCGCTCTACTCGCCGCCGGTCGTCACGTTCTTTAAGCACCTCACGCTTATCATATTTTTTTCTCTTCCTGCCCACCCCAATCTCCAACTTGGCCACATTATTCTTAAGATAAAGTCTTAAGGGTACAATCATTACTCCTTTCTGTGAGTCTTTACCTATCAGTCGCTTAATCTGATGTTTTTGTAACAAAAGCTTACGAGTTCTTTTGGGATCGTATTCGCGGTCGCCGGAAGGTGTATACCGGTGAATTTTAAGATTCAAAACGTACGGTTCGTCATCAACTATCTTGACAAAACTTCCCCGCAAATCAATCCGCCTCTGGCGGACCGATTTTATCTCGGCGCCGGTCAATCTAATCCCCGCCTCAAACTTCTCCTCAATCTCGTAATTTGCCAAAGCCCTGCGGTTTTCGGCAATCAATTTCACCATCGAGTTCCTCAGAGAGCAATCTTGTAAATCTTCGTCCCGTCCAGAAGATAGATTACTCCTCCAACCTCGTCAACAAACAGACCTTTAGGGTCTGCAAATGCTCCCTCGCCCTCGCAGAGGTATTGCGATTGGTAAAGACCGTCCTTGTCCGTAACGACGATGCGCTTGTTGCCGGCGTCTAAGATATAAAGGTATTCGGAATCGGTCGTCGTGAAAATTGCCCGCGGGTCGGAAAATGGCTGGTCGAGTTCTTTGAGGCGAGAATCCAATACAAGCTCCCCCTTCTCAAATTTCAAAACCTCACCACTAGACTTCAGAACATAGATAAACCCATCAATGGTCATCGAAACCGCGTCCGCCAGAGGCGGGTTCTCCGTTGTAACCCAATACTTCGCCGTTGAATACTCTCCACCCTCAACCACCACCGCCCGCAAGATCTGGTTTTGGGAAGGAATCAAAAGATAAACATTCCCAAAATAGATCCCTAAATCCTTGATATCCTCAATCACAAAATCTCCGGCGACCAAATCCACCCCAAGCTCCAAGGTTCTAAGATCCAACTGCGAAACTCCCTCTACCCCGGAGATAAAAAGTCTATCATCAACAATTCTTATGACCCTTGCTCCTAGAACTTTCTGACCGGCGGCATTCTCCACTTCAGGCGGCCCGCCAGAGGCGGATGAGATTTGATAAACAACCTCCGAAGCGGGATCGGTCACAAATAGAGACTCACCGTCTCCCGCAATCGAAGTGGGAGAAGCGGAGGGGCTTTGAATCGTCAAATCATAAAAAATTTCCAAATCTTTCAATCTTTTGACCTTGTTAACTTCGTCTAGCAGCGACCTGATCTCGGCCAACTCTTCCTCAACCACCGCCAACTCAATCCCCAACTCCCCCACCGCTTGCAAGTCCGATTGGGCCTGAAGCAAAAGTTCCCGGGCGCGTGAATTGTTGAGGTCAACATACTGCCGAGCGTCGGAAATCGTTTGCTCCGCTCCCGAAATCAACTTGGTCGCCTCGGAGGCCCTAAAAATTTTCTGACGCCTTTTGATCGTAAACGCACTAGCCGCTAGGAACAGAGAGACCAAAACTAAAAGCGCAGCCTTGGGTATCCGTCTTTTCCGAGGACGAATTCTTTCCTCTCCCTCTCGCTCAACGTAGATCTCCGGAGGTTTCTGTCCCAAAGGAACAAGGGTACGAATTTTTTCGGAGAGCGACGAAATCAACTTCTCGAAACGAGACTCTCTCCTCACCACCGGCGCAATCTCCAACACCTCTTCTTTGCCCGGCACCGACGCCAATTTAAGCCGCAGGACCAGCACCGAAACCCCCGGAGGATTGCCGAGGTCGGCGACCAAAGATTCCAACTTGTCCAGGGACTCGGGTAGTTCACCGACGGAAAAGGTGTGCCGAAAATCACTTGAGCCCAAAATCACCACATCGTCGTCCCGCACCATTCCCGAAGCGCTGAAAACTTTTTCATCCTTCGCCTCCCCTAATTCCTCAATTACCTTCCCTCGATAGAGATAAAGACCCGAGGCGCCAAATTTGGCTAAGTATAAAATTGTTCCCCAAAGGGCAGCGGCGGCAAAATTGTAGTTTAAGGCACTGTCGGCAACGGCGCCCTTGGGACCGAAGACCAACTCGACCAAACGGTGCTGGGCTTTGTGAATTGCTTCTTCTAAGGCCTTAAGCGGGGATGTTTCTTCCGAGGCGTAATATTCTTCCCTGAGAGTTTCCAAACTAAGCCTGCCGAAATGAGCTAGGTCCAGAGCGGTGCTACCGGTTAGATCCAAAACGGCAAAGAGGCGGCCGCGAGTTTTAATCCGGTGCTCATCTTCCGGTTCAAAAACCAAACAATCCGACCATTTACCCTCCTTGGGATTCGGCTGACCAACAATTTTTTTAACCGAGACGGATAATCTTTTCTCCATTTGATCAAAGAATGACTAATGCAAAAAGCAAAACTCCAGCCGCCAAAAGTCTATTTCTTGTTACCATCTTGACTCAATTATACCAAAACTTACTGCGGTCGGCTGGAGTGACAAATTTACCCGTAGGGGAACTCCAAAGGGCGAACTTTCTTAGTTGAGGAATTTGAAGGCCGAAGGTCCTCCGTAGCTTTCTTGCCCGCCGAAGCTTTAGCGAAGGTGGGAGCGAAGGAGGATGGAGAACTACTCTAAAAACTTAAAGGTGGAGAGGATTTGGTCAAAAAGCGTTGCTGCATCATCCCTAAATTCATCGTTTTCTATCACAAGATTCAGTACCAAATAGCTTTCCCCTTCCAGATTAATATCCCTAATAATCTGTTTCAATAAGCCGTCCTTGTAAATCTTAATCAAGTGGGATTTTCTACCTTGAAAAGTAGTCTCCTCTCTTTCAAACCTCAACGTGGGGTCGTCTATACCATCCGGGGTTGGTCCTACTCCGAGCCTGTAGACGAAGAACGTACCCATACCCACACCTTTGAGGTCCAGAAGATGCCCTTCGACATCCCTGTAATCCCAACCAGGTGGATACTCGATTGCAAACTCGTAATCATCGTTGCGGTAGACCCACCAACCACTTGCTCCCTTCTGAACCGGCGGCGTGGGTACAGGAGAAGGTGTCGGTTCGGTGGTTGGGGCTGTAGATGGGGCTTGCCTCTGTTTTTCCTGACTCTCAAAACTTTCAAACACCGACGAGAGCCAGGGTTTGCAAAGCCCTCCGGCTAACGGCCCTTGTCCCAAAGAGCGGCAGGAGGAACCGAGGGGACATTTAACCGCATATGACCAATCTCCGCCGCAACTCATATCTGTTTCGGAAAGTTTTTGGTGAAGACTGTATTGCCAGAAAACAAATATGCCGAATGCAACAAGAACTACGACTAAAATTACCTTCGACGAAGCTGCTGATTTTGATTTGAACACCCACCAAGCTCCAAAGACTAGAAGAAACCAAAAAACTAAGTCAATCAACAGAGGGACGAGGCGGATACTGAAAGGAAAAAGAGAAGCTGGAGCGCCGACCATCTGGATAGTTAAAATAGGCTCAAGGAAACGGAGAGGAAAACCGCGAATCAGGCCGCTGAGGACAGTAAGAGCGAGAGCAATAATGGCAGGGACAAGAAAATCTTTAGGCTTCATTTAACTATCGTAATTGTATAATAGGCGTTCAAAAAGGGCAAGGGAAACAACTTACCGTCTAAAAATCACTGCTAACTCATCTTCATAAACTACCCCCCACCCCGGATGAACGCGCAGGGCTTGAGACAGAGCCGAGTCGCGGCGAATCAAAAAGTAAGAGATCTGATATTCCTGCAAAACCTCCTCCCATCCCGGTTTGAGCTGGGTTACCGTCAAGTAATCTTCAAAAACATATTCGTCCCCCTCCTTCCAGGCCGGCATCCGTCCGTCGATAAAAGTCTTCACCGACGGCAATTGCCAAACGAGATAACCGCCCCAAACGTAATCGTTAAAAATATTTCCCTGCCTGCCGGCAGGCAGGCCTTCTTGCGGGTTGTCCTTTAGAAACTCCACCGCCTCGTAGGGATAGTCGCCAACCTCCGCCAAAGCCTTCCCCTCCAAACCCGCCTTTGGTAGCTGCGCCAAGGGACCAACCACCAGCGCAAAGACCGCCAAGCAGACAGCGGCATACAATTTAATAAACCGCCGCGTTGAATCGTTAAAAATTGAGAACCGCGAAACTACCCCCAATCCCCGCACCAGAAATGGCCCAGCGATAATGGCAAAAAGCGGAACATAATAAATTGAGAAAATTCCCATCAAAGCAAAAAGGGCAATCAAACCTACCTCGGTCAAATTCAACTTCTTCGGTTCGCGAATCATTAAAAAGGCCACAAAAAACAAAAAGACAAAAAAGAATAAACCAAAATCGGTATGGGCATCGGGAGGCAGCCACTCGGCAATCGTGTTGCGCATCAAAACCGAACCGGCCTCGGCAAACAAAGTCTTCCAAAGAAATATACCGTAAGGATTAATCAGCGTTGCGCCGGCGCTCAGTAGCGGAACAAGAACGAAACTTAAAGAAATCTTCCGCAGACGGATCGCCTCCAATCCAAAAAACAGAAAAACGGCAACTAATCCAAAAACAAAGTTGGCATAAAAATTTGCCCACAAAACAAAAAGGAAAGGGAGAATACGAAACTTACGCTTGCGCAACAGCAACCAGAGAATAGAGAAAAATAAAAGACCAAAATTAAGCGGCCGCACTCCGGTCGAAGGTATCAACCACATCGCCACCAGAAAAGAAGCAAACGGATGGAAACCGGTCGCCAGACCGACGGCAATAGCGGCGACGAAAGCACAAACCAGAGAAAGACCCAAAAGGCCGACGGCTCTTTCCAACAACACCATCAAAACCTGCGTTGCCCAATAAGAATCGGCCCAAAGATGGCTAGGTAATGTGTAAGAAAAAAGGTTTTGTCGAGGAATTTGCCGCTGGTCAACAATAAACTCCCCCAATCGCCGGTGCCAACCCCAATCGGGATCCGTCGCCGGCTTTAACAAAGCAAAAAACACCGCCAAAAATCCTAGGACTAGCAGACTATAATTCTTTAACTTTAAAGATTTTAATCTTTTCATTTTCATAAACCTTGCTCAAATTAAGATCTGCGAAAAGACAATCGCTACCCAGACGATTCTCCTCAGGCCCGCAGAAGACATAATCAATGCCTCCATCATCAAGAAATTGCCCCCTTTCCTCCCTACTCATTTTATCACCATAAAACTTATCCACCAGTTTTTTCTTCTGATCAAAACGGGTGGTAAAGATTCCGTGACCAAAATATACACGGCTATCCGTCTGCGCCGGAAGAAAGTTCCCAACAATATACGAAGACAAAAAGAGAGAATCCGGAGGGACGTTTCCCCGAACCCAAGAGAAAGAATCTCCCTCCCCCGCGGTAAGATAAACAAGACGAGACCTTTCTTCTAACGCCGTCATGTGTAGAATCTGCAAAGTCAGCGGAGTAAGCATAGAAAGAACTAAAATTAAGATTATGTTTTCCGTTTTCAAAAAACTAAGTTTCTTAACACCAAAAGTGGCTAGAAGACAGAGGGCTATAAAGAAACCCTTTATCATCAGAAGTTGAAATCTGACAGGAAGATAAATAACCGAAAGATGTAGAACAATCCAAGAAAGAAGAAAAAGAGATTCTTCATTCCTCTTTTCCCAAAGATACCAGAGACCAAAGAGACCCAAAACCGAAAGTAGGCCATACCCAAAGAAGAAAACAGGCGGTGATGGAGATGGTATTACCTGCTGCCGCATCCATTCCTGCAAAACAGGATCGGCTCGAAAGTAAAAAAGGTACGCGAAAAACGCCAGAGAAATAGCGTTCGCAATCAAGAGCGGCGAAAGAAATTTTAATCTCACCAAAAAGCTACCCTTAATGATTCCAGAAAGAAAAACATAACCTCCCAAAACCAAGCTAACCACGACCAAACTGTAAGGATGAATCGCTGAGAGTAGGAGACCACTGACCGCTGAAATCCCTGCCAAACGAATATTTCGCTGTCTAATTCCTAGAAAGCCGAAATAAAGAGTGAGGATAAAAAGGAGTTGGTCCAAAACAAAGTGAGGCAAATTCAGGGTGGAGAAAACAAGCACCTCTCTATGGAGAACATCAGGAGAAGATTGTAACGCCGCCCACCCGACCCCACCTCCCAAAGCAATAAGAAAAAAGCAAAAATAGCGCAGCTTTTTTTCCTCCAAAAAATGGGTAACTAAAACATAAATTACTAACAAAAAGATAACACTCAAAACGAAACTGGAAAGATGAAAAACGAAAGGCAGAGGGAGTCGTCCCAAACGAGCCAAGTGCCCAAGAAAAAGGTAAGAAGTATAGAGAGAATACGAAGAGACGGCTTCAACCGTATACCGATTTTGCCACAACCAATTGCCACTAAATCCCTGACGCATCGTTGCCAGATAGGTATTGACATCCACAGGACTAAAATAACTGTTAAATCCGGAAAACCAGTATCCTTCCGGAGTTCTTAGCCAGGCGTAGATATTAGGAACCTGCGCTAGAAAAGAAACTAAAACAGCAATAAGGATAATTTTTTTGGGAATTTCAACGCTGAACAATTTCATAAAGTGAGCTCCATAACGCTAAACGGCCGCGGGAGCGGAGGACGAAGATTTGGCGAAATCTACGGCCATCAATATCTCGTGTACCAGAGGGAGTGGAAACCCGAATCAAAAACGTGTAACCCTCGTCGGAGTGAGCGACTTTAACCTCGGAAAAATCTTCAATCGGTTCAATGCCTTCGTTGCGCAGGGCTTCACGCACCTCCTCCTTGCTCCACCCCGGCTCGGTGGAAATGACCGGAACTTCTTGAGACAGATGCTCATTATACGACTCCGGCAAAAGTGTGGCGTTAAAAAGATCTATCAGTTCTTCTTTCGTCAGCCAGGGATGCCTGTCGGTCGCTGTATCGTACCAGGCCTTATGAAACCAGGGCGAATCGCCGTGTCCTGGCCCGTCGTAGGCCCGCCCCTCACCGTCCAAATCCTTAACCCGATGAGTATACGGCGGCGAAGAATTCCACCCAACATCGAAATCGGTCGGCAATCTAGTGTAGCCCCCATCGGTTGACGAATACCAGGCCTTAATCGGCGCGCCGCCGTGAACAATCACCTTGCCTCGAGTTTCTTCGACTGCCCGATGCCAGTTCGCTGATCGCTCACTGTAAACTGCTTTTGATGGACGGTAAACTTGGCAGGCTTGAGTTGCGCAAATTGAAGTTTGACCATTATTAGTTACCGCCAGAGCATAGGTCCGGGCGGCAATCGCCTGGGCTTTGAGCGCTTCCGTTCCACCCTTATCCCCCCAAGACGAAGGCATCTCGGCAATGCCTTTGAGATAATTCCCCTCAAAATCAATCTCGCCGTAGCCGTCAACCCTAATTTTTGCGGGAACATTGTACTCAATGATTTCGACATCTTTATAGTAGGTATTAAGAATCTCACTGTACGACTGACCAGCTTTACTTCGTCCGTAAGCGCCGTACTGATTCATCCCGACCCGGTGGGGATAACCAAAAGAAAAAACGGCAAAGGCCGGCGAAAATGGTGGGTCGGGTAGGGCCTCGACGGCGTGCTCGATTTCCCCAACCGAGGTAAAATGCGCCGTTGCCGCCAGTTTTTGCCGAATCAATTCCTCCTGCCGGGCGGTGATATTCTTAATTTCTCCCTCCAGTCCCGCGATTTGACCCAGCAACTCATTTTGGTAAGCGGTCAGCTGGCCGCGGCGTATTTCCAAACCAACCTTTTGCGACTCCAACCCGGCGATCTCGCCCTCCAGCTGCTCGCGCCGCTGGTTGGCACTCAAAAGATTTTTGGTCAAATTGTTAACCTGCAGATTCAGCGTTTGAATATTCTGACGGCTCAACTGGACCGACGCATCAAAATAACCCCAAAGTTGGGCCAATTTCACAAAAGTATTAGCTCCCAAAAAAAGCTCCAGCGCACTGGCTCGACTCTGTTTATAAAGCGTCCGCCACAAGCCGTTTCGCTGGGCAATTTTCTCCTGCTTCTGTTCCTCGGCATCGTCCCGACTCTGCCCAAGCATCGCAATCTCCGCCCTCTTTTGGGCCAATTGCCCCTCGACATTTGATATTTGATATTTGGTATTTGATATTTGCGTTCCTATGCTTTGCTGCTCTTGCTCCGCTTGCACCTTCTCCTGCTCTTTTCCAGTTTTCTCCTGCACCTTCTGCTCTTTTTCCTGTTGCAGTTTGTCGTATTCATCTTCCGCCGAAACTAGGTTGACGGGAATCGAAAATAGGGATAGAATTAGCAGGATTGGTAGAAAGCGTTTCATAGCCATTTGTTTTATTATACACGATGAACCTTTCAACTAAACTAAAACTCACAATCCTCCTTGCCAGCCTCTGGTTGGTCGCTTCCACTTCCCCCGCCTGGGCCACTTGTACCGTCGAAGCTACAAGAACATCTACCACAGTAACAGGTGAGGAATATTATTCCTTTGACACTACCTGCCCGGTCGGCTACCGTGACGAATTCGACCTAAAGGTTTGGAAGGATGTTAGCATCCTCTTCTATGAGATAGATGACGGAACACCAGACGTGAATGGGTCAGTCCATGCTGTTTGGGGGCCTTTCGGCAATGGAACTTACGAAGCGAAGATTTACTGTTCCGGCATCGGGGTGGTCGATATCTGTGACCCCGCTGCATTCACCATAACTGGCGTCACACCACCCACACCACCCCCACCTGACCCAGGCGGCTGCATCGAAACCGGGCTCGGCTGTATTCCCACCGAGCCGACGGCGTTGGTCGAAAAAATTCTCCAGATTGCGATTGGGGTCGCCAGCGGGATTGCGATGCTTCTTCTTATCTCCGGCGCGTTTAGACTCTTAACCTCCAGCGGCGATCCCAAAGCGGTGATGGCTGGCAGGGAAACGATTACCTCAGCCATCGCCGGCCTCCTTTTGATTTTGCTTTCGGTGGCGATTTTGAATATAATTGGAATCAGTATCTTAAACATCCCAATTTGGGGTCAGTAAGCATTCGCATCTGGAAGGGGGTGAAAGGTAAGGATGAATTTCAGTTTAATAAAGACTGCTTGGGCGCAAAATGCGGTTAATGTCGACGTAATGGAAGACCCGCTCGGGAACAGATTTGGTTCACTAGCCAATATTTTCGGGTGGATAATGAATCTCGTCTTCTGGGTAGGTATTGCTTTAACAGTAATCTTTCTGATCGTTGGTGGTATTCGCTACATCACCTCGGGCGGATCTAAGGAAGGGACCGAGGCGGCGAGGAACATGATCACCAACGCGGTGATTGGGTTTATTGTGGTCATTGGGGCATTCGCTATCAGAGTCATCATGGGCAGACTCTTGGGGCCAAATGTGCCTACAAACGTCGTTCCACCGTTCTAAGGTTGGATTAAGTATTCTACTGCCACACGCTCGAAGTAGACGTCAGGGGGTGATTGGTGATTATGAACGATAACGAGGACATTGCCAAAATCGTTGGGTTGTTGTTGGGGTTGGTGGTCGTGTCGCTTTTGAACAACTGGATTTTCCCCAACGACCTGGCCAAGACTGTCGTCTCGGTGCTAGCGGCACCATGACGAAATTTACAATTTTCAAGCTCCAATTTTCAATGAAATCTCAATGGCTCAATTTGGAGCTTCGTTGGGATTTGAGATTTGGGATTTGAAAATTAAACTGTTATGTTCAACTTCATCCCCAAAGCCTACGCCAACTTTGAGCCTCCGGAACCCCTACCGGCGGACTACTGTGAGAACATTAAGTGGGATAAGTTGGAGCTGCGGGCCCTGGTTTGTATTTTTAATCGTGTCTACAACGCTCTGATTCTCTCCGCCGGGGCGGTTTTTATCATCTGGATGATAATCTCCGGCATTCGCTATATGGCCGCCGGTGGAGACGAGAAGGCCATCGCCGCCGCGCGTAGCAGTCTGACTTACGCCGTCCTCGGCTTTATCGGCGTCCTCGGCGCCTACGCCATCATTGCCATTCTTGGAACTTTGCTTGGAGCAGGGTTTGATATCCCAGTTTTCACCATCCCCGAACCATCGAAGTGAGAAACGAATGTCTAATTACCTAATTCCTAATTTCTAATGAAATGCCAAATGACAAAAGCTCTAAAAGGAAATTCGATTTAGAAGAAAGAACGGCTAGGTTTGGTGAAGATATTATTGAATTTGCCAAGAAAGTTCCTAAGAACGTTGTCACTATCCCACTAATAAGTCAACTAGTTAGAGCAGGGACTAGTGTTGGTTCTAATTACTGTGAGGCAGATTGTGCTGAATCAAAGAAAGATTTTGAACATAAATTGGGGATCTGCAAGAAGGAATCTAAAGAATCTAAACATTGGCTTAGAATGATTGCAAAAGCGATACCAGAACTAAAAGAAGAAGCGAGGAAACTTTGGCAAGAGGCGAACGAGTTGAATCTGGTATTTACCACGATTGTGAGAAATTCACGAAAGAAAAAGGTTAGGAATTAGAAATTAGATATTAGAAATTAAAATGAGAAGGCTTTTCACGATCTTTGCTTTTTGCTTTTTGCTCTTTGTTTTCTCTTCCCCCGCCCGGGCCGTCGGGATGTGCCCGGGCCCGATCGAAGAGGACCACACAGGAAATTGCTGCGATTGGGGCAAGAAGAACACAAACCCCGCTCACATTGATGTTGGCGATCCCGGTTGCGGCGGATGCTATATGGGAGACTTTGACAACCCCCAACACACCAAGCCTTATGGTCCTTGTAAATATTGCCACGCCAATGTCTGCGTATACGGTTCTGGTTGCGAGCAGACCTGCAATAACGCCTGCTGCGACGGCGGCCTTCCTCCACCCGAAGAGTGTCCCCTTCCCGACTATCCCACCGACCGCTGTTGTCCCCTGGCCGTGGTTGAACTCCCCTCCTCCGTTCCCGGATGGATCGACACCCTGTTGAACGCGCTCCTGACGGCGACGGTTAGACTTAAGGGAGACGAACTCCCCCACGCCCATATCAAAAGATTAACGCAGCGCTACTTTGGAACCCCGGCCGAAGATTTCGACGACGGGGTGATGAAAAAACTGATGCCCCCAAACTATCTCTTTATCCAGGAAGAGGCGGAGAGGGAAAGAGTTTACAACGAATGGGGCCGGTGGGAAATTGAAGTTGAAGGGATGGAAGAGGAAACGGGGAGAATCGTAGGAGCCGACGAGCATCTCTACGAATTTGACTACGCCACCAACTTTCTCAGCGATGCTCTGACCAAAATCCCCGGTCAAGAGAACTCACAGGCCTCACTTACCAAGGAAGAGGGAGACCTCTGCCACCCCGTCCTTATCAGTCTCGGCGATGTGCTGTCCAAGTCTCCGGGCCGGGGAGAGGGTGTGGTGCTCGCAGAGGAAGAAGGGGATCTCTGCCACGAAATCTTACCGGGACCCAAGCACAGTGCCTGCGTCGTCAAAAAGGAGGTAGGAATTTCCGTTAGCCAGGCCCTAGAAGACATCCTCGGTGGAAGAATAAAAATTTACCCCCGCTTCTCCTTCCTAAGAAACATCTTTGGCCAGACGGTGGAGTCAACCTTTGCCATCTTTGACCTTCCCGGGGAAACCCATGAAGAATTTGACGGTGAAACAGAGGGGGATTTTGAAATCAGAATCTCTTTGAATCTTCCCCTTGTTCCCGACTGGGGATGGGGTGTTGACGTTGATGAAGAAGCTAAAGTCTGGAACACGGGAACGGTAGCCTACGGAGATTTCACCATTCAAGAAAAGCTGTCTCTTCCTTGGGCCTATGTTCCTCCCCCAACCGAAGAAGAGCCCGAGCCCTACGAACCGCCCTCCGAGCCGGTTGACTACGAACTGACTCCCGAAGAGATTCAGCGGGCCCGGGAGTTAGGGCTTGACCTGGAATTGGTTGCCCGCGCCTCATCCATTTCCGCCTGGGCGGCGAGACGGGGCTGGAGCATCGACCGCGGCATTCTTATTGCTCTGACCAGCGGCGAATCGGCGAACTGCACCAACTGCGGTCGTTCCGACGCCGAAACTGCCTACCGCAACCGAGGCTGGCCGAGCCAGATCACCATCTTGAAAAAAGCTCTAGAGCACTGGGAAGAGTATGACATCCGCGTCGCTAATTCCCGGGCGGCCTATTACGTCAACGAAAGCTACACCGCCGCCCTCGGCAGCAGCGCCGGGGCACTGGGTTGTTCTCAATTCCTAATCGGAACCGCCTGGCCCCACCGTCACAAAGTCAGCGATCCCTCTTTTGACCTTTGGAACAAAACGACGGCGATGCAGACAATGGCCTCTGAACTGCACCGCCTCGGCTGGCGGGAAAATGCGAGCCTTGCTACCAAAATCGGTGTTCTCCTCGGCTGGAATCGGCACTACTCCTGGGTCAGCCGTATCGTCCGCACCGCCCAGTACATCCTCGCCTATCTCGACGCGGCCGGCATTTAGTCGCTCCTGATCGCCGGAAGGTATATTGTCATTTCTCCGGTCTTTCCACTGGTGGTTGTCACCTTGGCCGAGACCACGAACACCGGCTGAATTACGGTCGCGTCCGGCGGCGGCAGGAGATAACCGGCGGCGATTCGGGTCACCGTGGCCGAAGCAATCGTCTGACCCCCCTCAAGCGTTGAACTAACAACCACCCCTTCGCCACGCTCCAACATCGCTAGGACCTCCTCGGCCGACCAGAGGGGGTATTCACCAATCTTTTCTCCCACTGTTCCCAGCGGCGTATATTCGAGACGCAAGAGTTTGGCGTCTTTGCCGACCCAGGCGACGGCCGGGTCTCCGTCGGGGCCCGATTCTAAATAAATAGGATAGTCGTCAACTTTGGCGGTGAAGTGAATTTCAACGAGGTCGGCCTCTTCAAAGCTGACTTCCCGGACCCGGGCGACACCGGCTTTCAGGGCTTTGCTCTTTTGAGGGTCAAGTTTTAAGAGAGGTGACCCGCCAGAGGCGGGCTCAAGCTCCAGCAAAGTTCGCTCGACGATCGCCGCCGCCGGCTCAAAGGTCGGCAGAAACGAACCGGCCAAAGTCTCCGGGTCGGCCAAAAGATCCACGCTGTATGACAAACTTAAGGCCTTTTTGTCCACAATCAGTGTCCGACCTAGTTTTGTCCAAAGATAAAGCGTTCCCCGCAAAGCATCCTCAATTTCCTCCGGCTCACCGGCAAACCCTAAATTCCGCGCCCAAGACGCTGGAGTGGAAGCGAAGGAATATTGATAAACCGGCAATTTTTCAACCTTTGGTGCCGCTACCTCCAGCGTATAGATCGGGGCCGAGGGTTGCGGCACTGTGGGAGAAATTTCCAGAGGCGGAAGTTGGGGCAAAGTCTCGGGCTGAGGTTGGGGCTGAGCTCTCTTCCACCAAATCCCCATCCCGACTCCGAGCAGAAGGAGGACACCTATCGTAATAGTAGCGGTTAAAATTAAATTAGTTTTCTTCATTCTCCACACCTTGCACTACGACTGGTAAAACAGCAACCACAAGCGCCCCGACCAGCACAACCGTCTAGACTGTCACGCGGAACATATTCGCTCGTCTTAAGACCCACAAGCTGGTAGTGCACGTGCACATTACTCGACTCACCCGTGTTCCCCATCGTTCCGATCACAGTACCGGAGTAGACCTGTGCGTCTTGGTCAACAGAAATACTGTCAAGATGCCCATAATGGCTTTTGAAACCGAGCGGTGACACAATGACCACGTGCTTCCCTAAAGTTGAAGAAGGCTGGTCGTAGACCAAAGCCGTCCCATCGTGAGTGGCGTAGATCGACTGGCCCGGAGTTCCCGCCACCACCGGCGCAATATCGATAGCGTCAATGATTTTGTGGCTATCATCATCCCCAGTGTAGGGTCCTTGGGTAACACAACCCTCGTCCACCGGCCAACCGGACGGTGGCTGACCCTCAGGCTCACCGACGATGACCACCCCTTGCCTGCTGACACTGATTGTTTCTCCATCTTCGTTCATCGCCGTCAAAGTAGCGTGGTTAATTATCACCTGCTCAATGCTCGTATCCACAATCATCGTCCGATAGGAAACAGAGCTCCCAGCTCCCGAATCCAGGTCAGAAAGATTCCAAATCAACTTGCCGCCCATATTCACCCCACCGCCCGGGTCAACAATCATAATAACATCTCCATCGTGATCCCCGGCGTAATCATCCTCGATAATAACACTGGTCAGCTTGGACTCGCCAACATTTTCGTAACTGATTGTAAACAAAACCAACGGGTCCGCCCCCAAATCTAACCTCAAAGGATTGACACCATTAGCCGTCTTGCTTATCTCCACAAACCGCTCCCCCGGCAACGCCTCCAGCACCTCCAGCGGGCGGAAAGCACCGAATATTGCTATCACGATAGAAATCATAGAGCCAACGAACAACAAGGTAGCGCACCCACAACCCAAACAAGCAATTTTTATAATCCATTCTGTCAGTTTGGCAACAAAGGGTCCGGCAAGAAAACCAATCACATTTCCAACCCCCGGAGCAACCGTTCCAAGAGCGGACAAAACAGCTGAGTGAATTGCTGCCCACGCGGCCTGACCAGCAACCTTGATGATTACCTTCTTGGCAACCTTCGCCACCGCTTTAGCCGCCACTCCCAAAACTTTCTTCGCCGTATCTACAACCTTTCGAGCTACCTGCTTAGCTGCTTCCCTAATTCCGGCAACCGCCTTCCCCAAACCAGTTTTTGCCAGTGCTTTACCCAGCGGCTCGCCTAGCCACTTCTTCGGTGTGTATTTGTAAAAGCGCCCCTCTCCTAAGTGCCCCCTCTTGCCAAAAAACTTTTGCCAAACATACCTCCCCGGCTTACGGCGGAAACGGGCAAACTCATCCCACTGGTGCTGACGGTGGATTCCTTGCCAAACATCATCATCAAGATGACCATATTTATGCAACTCCTCCAATCGCTCAAAACCTACATCTCTCTCAAAACCATCCGGCTTTTCTGCCCACTTTTTTAGGATAAAGTCAAATTCGTCATCGTCAATATTTCCTTGCGTTTTAAAGTGCTCAAGACGCGGTTTCCAAACATACTCAGCTACGAGTTGCGCCGATAGATTTTTTGTCCAAGTACTAATAGTCCACGCCTTAGCAACTTTCTTAACTGTCTTGATTGGGTGGCGTATAAATTGGGTCAGGGAAACGCGGGTCTTGCCGATCTCAAAGGCCTCATCGAGATCCGCCCCCATCTGTTCCCCAATCCAGCGAGGACCTTTTAACGCTAACTCCATCATCGATTCGGTGATTCGCTGCTCAGTTCGGGGAGAATAGGAGGGTTTTGATTTGGGCTTGGGCTTCTTCTTGAATATTTTGGGAAGGGCAAAGACCATAGCAGTTTTAGAATAACAAAACCCACCTGCTCTTGCAATTGCCAAACAGAGATGTTATACTTGCAAAAAGCAGGAAACTTTGTTAGTATCTTTTCGAAGATGAGACTCTTGTCCAAAAAAATCCTTTTAGCGTTTCTCGCTTTTGCGTTTTTGGCGTCCCCGTTTTTCGCGTCTTTTGTGTTCGCCCAGGACGTCGAACTTCTCCCCAACGCCTCGCCCAATGATTACAAAGTCGAAACCGCACCCTACGAGGGTCAAAAATATGAGGTCCAAACCGCCCAGGCCGGTACACTCCCCTGGATAATAACAAACACTCTCGGGATGATCGTAAACAGGGAGTTTGGGCTAACGGGTGAGCAGTTGCTCAAGTGGCTGGGGGATGTGGGTCATATGGGAACTCTTGTTGCCTACACCGCCGTTGCCAAAACAGGAGGCGACCTCTGTATAGCTGATCCAGAAACTGGAGAGATTAAGGTAGACGAGTGTCCACCAGGCTACACAGCGACCGTCTACGGAGGTGGAGACACGGGGGCGGATTACTTCTGCAAATGTATAAAACAAACCGCCAACGGCCCGCAGGCCCTCCCTCCTTCAGGTGTTGCTGGACAAATAGGATCGATGACCGTAGGTATGTTAGAGCAAAGCCCGCCCAACCTTCACACCGCTTCTTTCATCAAAGACGCGCTGGCCAACAACATCGTCAGTACACCGGCATATGCTCAAACGGGAAGTGACACCTTTAAGTCAATCGTCGGCATCTGGCGCCTAATGCGTAATATCAGTTATGTTCTTATGGTTCTCATTCTGGTAGGAATGGGTTTTATGGTGATGATACGTAGCCAAATTGATCCTCGGACAGTGATGACGGTTACCGCTGCTCTACCTCGAATCGCCATCTCTTTGATTCTAATCACCTTTAGCTATCCCATCGCTGGCATCATCGTTGACCTTGGCCGCGTCCTCAAAGGTCTGATTGACTCTCAGTTCGGACCGATACTAGCACCAATGCCGATGACGATGATAGAACCGTTTCGTATCATTGGCGCTCTTTTCGATCGGTTTGCCGGTATTAAATTCTGGGACCCTTTGAGTTGGGGTTTTGGGTGGAGTAACATTTATCTTGGGGGTACGGGAATTTCATCATACATTATTGGTTTAGGTATGAGGGTTATTCTCATCGTCGTCGCCTTTATGCTCTTTTTCACTCTTATCACCCGCTTCGCCGGACTGTTTATGCAGGTCATTTTTGCTCCTTTCGTTTTTGCTTGGGGGGCCCTCCCCGGCCAAGAGGACACCACCACCCGTTGGTTCAAGAGCTTCGCCGTCAATGTTTTGTGCTTCCCGGTGATCTATCTACTAATAAACTTCGCTACTTATATTGCGGAGAAAAGTATGACCGTCCCGATGCCGATGCCCGAAGATTTGGGGTGGGGAACTGTTTTTTCTCCTTTTGGAAGTACAAATGTTGGAGGATTAGTAGCCTTCGGTTTGGTTATGGCCGCGACCCGCGTGCCGGCAATGCTTGACGATGCGTTTGATGTTACCGCTCCCGCTGCGGTTGCCAGGGCGGGCCTCGAGCCGGGTAAGATCCTCGGCAAGCTGCCGGTTATTGGAAAGGTTATCAAATAATCTCCTTTTCTTGACAAAAAGAACAGACCCTGAGGTTGTTGATGTAAATCAACCTCAGGGTCTTGTTTCTGCTAGGGCGGCGGTTTTCTGAAGATGAAAACCAAAACCACTGCCACCAGCAGAATTTGGATACCCGCCCAAACGAACAAAAGGAAACTGGGTTTGGGTATCCGCAAGGCGGTCTTTTCTCCTTCTTCTACTTGCGCCGGTGCTAACGAGTCACCACATTGTTCCCTCATCTCTTCTTCGGAGAGGAGGCCAAGGTTAAACTCGTTTATGGCTATCTGGCACCCCCGAGCGGGTCCGGTGGCGAGGATGGTGTTGTCCCCACTCTCCAGCCGGTAAGCTGTTACCGTTCCTTTGGTCAGGGCAGCAAGCTGCCCTACGGAACCAGCACCGCAGGAGACGAGAATAGCAAGAAGTGTTGCCCCCACTACTCCCGCTTGCCCCCAGCGGATTGGGAGTTTCCGTGCAGGACCGGCAACCGCTAAACCTATGCCAGCGCCTATCAGCCGGCAAAGGAGTGACGGTAATGGAAGGATGTCTCCAAGAGCTCCCCCAACCACCAATCCAGCAAGGAAGAAGACGACGAGGGTGAACCCCTTCTCCAGGGGTCCAATGGCCACGTCGGCCCGGAATAACCGAGCGAGCCAATGCATAGCGCTGTCAGCCGTTCTCTGACGTACAGGTCTTCGCGGTTTGGGAACATACGGTTCTGGCATTTTCTCCCTCCTCCTAAGGCGTGAACCCTGGCCCAAGTATCCATTTCAGCTTGGACTCGAAGTTTCTCAGCCACTCGGCGTAGAGATCTTTTTCGCTACGTGCACCAGCAGTGACATCCGGAATGGTGAGGGTATTGCTCGTATCCATCTCCGCAGCTTCTTGCGGAGTGACCGAACCCTTTTGATAGGCCTTCAAGGCCTCATCCCTCATATCCTCGTCCGGCACCCCACTACCCTTCCGTCGGGCAGCTGCGGCCATCTCACCGAACCGCTCGCAGAGGTAGGCGACTGCAAAGACCCGAGCCGTCATCAGATCTGCGTGGGCAGAACCACCCCACTCACCGAGGCCGCTCACCGTCTGCTTGGCTACTTCGGAGTAGTTGATCCCACGGACACCGGAAGTAGCAAGGCGATACAGACGCGGAATGTAGACCTCCCAGAACCACCACTCGATGAGCTGGTTCTCCTGCTCAACGCGCTCGTCGTCGTCCATCCACTGGAACAGACGACCTGAGCTGAAGGCCTTATGGATGTCACCCAGATCCAGGTCTCCACGGCGCCTTTTTTCCCGCAGACCGGCGAGTAGACATCCGTCTGCTCGCTCGCGCCACGTCCGGATGATCACGTCCCGGTCAGGCCGGAAGCGCCAAACCTGGTCATCGATCGCCGACCTCACATCCTTGTGGGTCAACTCTCCATCCACCCAATTGGGTGTCAGGTTTTGGAGCTCATAAGCATCGTCGGCTTTCGCACGGAGGAAGTTGACGTATTCCGCTTTGATACCAAAGAGTTCGTCACTCCCCGCGCGGTCGGCGGCGAAAGCCCCCCGGGTCCGGATTCCCTCAGTGCGAATCCGCTGCAGGATTTCCCAAATCCAGTGGGTGAAGTGGGTGTCCCGCAGACGATACTCGGGTCGCTGGAGTGGGGTGAATATTCCGGGGCCGAACTTCTTCGGGTCGATGACCCCGCGGATACCCTCCAGGGCCAGAAAGACCAGTCTACAGCCAAATTCCTCACTGGCTTTCTGGTCGTTCGGATTCGATGGCCCAACCCACACCAACTCCGAGTAGAACTCTGCGGCGTCCTTGTGGGTTAGCTCGTTATTCCTAATTGGAGTATCGAGCTCAAGGGACTTCTTGTCCGCACCGAGCGCGGGACAGGCCCAGACCGCGGCCGCGTGGTGGATCACGACGAACGGCACGTCCTTGACTTGGGCCAGATCGATTTCCTCCGGCTCAAGTTCGACGTACAGGACGGCCTCGTTCGGAGGATCTTCCCCCTTGGGAACGATAAAGACCCGCATCCCTCGCTGGCCCTTAAAGGGCCCACCAAGGATAATTGGACAGCTCTTTGTTTGGGGACCGGAGATATACTCGATGATGAACTCCGTTTTCTTCGTCCCCCGACGGCCGGTGATGAACGCAGCTGCTGCCCTCTCCGCCACGATCGCCTCCGACACCCATTCGGGTGTCATCCAATCGTACTCGTACATTTGCGTACCTCCTTTATTTGTGGTAATATTTTGTTTGCTTCTGAGGGAAAAGCAGATTTATAAGAGTTCGATGAGAAGTTTGTAGGAAAAGCCCCTCCACCTCTCCCCATCCCATCCCACTACTATACCACATTACAGGTCCCTTGTCAACCCCAAACCCTTACTCAACCCGATGGCGTGGTAGAATACCTTCAAAAGTAAAGACAATAAATCAGTAAAGACAGTAAAGACAAAATGAAAAATTACAATGAGAATTTACTCCGAAGGACTCTGAATTTTAGTGAGAATCTAATCAATCTAATCAATAAACTCCCAAAAAATCTGGTAAATCGAGAAATCTCAAGACAGGCATTCCGTTCGGGAACATCAATGGGAGCTAACTACCGCGAAGCTTGCGAAGCTGAAAGTAGTAAAGATTTTGTTCACAAAATTCGTGTTGTCCTCAAGGAAGCTCGGGAGACGAAATACTGGCTCAAGTTGCTTTTGAAAAATAATCCACAGTTGTCAGATGAAATTATTAAGCTGGGTAAAGAGTGTGCGGAGTTGATCAAAATTTTCTCCTCTATCGTTTCCAAATTCAAGAATTAGTAAAGACAGTGAAGACAGTAAAGACAATAAATCAATAGCGCTTCGCGTTAAATAATCCGCAAGCGGCGATCGTTCTGCGATCTAAAGCCGAAGGCCTACTTTTGAGCTTTGCTCAAATGCAAGGTTCTGCGAGCGAAGCCAAGTCTGACTTGGCGAAGCGAGCAGGTTCTTCTTGTCTTTACTGATGTTACTGAATTACTGAGTTACTTTATCTCTATCTAAAGTTTGGTATACTAAGATTAGCTATGCCAGAGATAGCCCCGAAACTGTCCAAACAACACGCGGTTCCCCAGCACATCGCCGCCTTTGAGTTCAAACTGATCGGCGATTTGACCATCAAGCAATTCTTGTTTGCCGGCGTCGGAATCGCCGTCGCCTACGCCGCCTGGATTTCCGACCTCAACTTCCTTATCAAGTGGTCGACCATTATTCTTGCCGCCGGCCTCGGATTGGGCACGGCCTTTTTTCCGATTCAAGACCGCACCCTCGACCAGTGGCTCTTCAATTTTATCCTGGCGATCTTCTCCCCGACCCAACGGGTCTGGCGCAAGGAGCCGCTACCGCCGGAGTATCTCCGTGAAGACTACTCCCAGTTTTTGACCTCCCAAGTTCTTTCGCTGACACCCCTCCAGAGCCGACGCAAGCTGCTCCAGTATCTTAAGGGTTTTGAGGAAAAGATACCAAAAAGCGAGCTGGCCGAGCAAGAATTTATCGAAAAATTAAACTTTGATCTTCCTCTCCCCCCGGGGATTGAGGTCGCGCGTGAGCCGGAAATCAAACCCCCGGTTGAAAGTAAGAAGGAGAAGTTACCCGAGCGCAAGGAGCTTCCCACCGTACCCAAACTGGCGTCGGAGATAAATATTGCTCTGGAACCGACCTACAAGGTCCCGACCGAAAAGGAAACTAAATACGTAACTACCTTGAGAAACATCACTCCGGGCAGAAAAGTTCGCCTACCTCGCCCAGACTCGGCAGGGCTGACGATGATCGAAGGAACAATTCAGCTGAAACCAAAACCGCCGGAGATAGCACCGCCCACACGCCCTATCAAGCACGAACGCTGGGATGTTGCCTCACTGCCCGAGAGAAAACTACCTCCTCCAACTGTCAAAGAGCTGGTCAAGGAGGTCAAAAAAGAAAAGGCTGTTCTGCCACAAGTAGGGGTACTGGAAAGACAAAACCGGGAACTAAAAGCCCGGCTCGAGCAGGCCGAGCTTCAGCTTAAGGGGCTAATGGAGCTGAAACAAGAGCTCTACTCCAAAAACGAGGCCTACCGCCAACGGCTTCTGGAACAGGAAAGGTTTGTGCAGAAACTGACCGCAAGGCAGCAAGCGGCCCAGAAAGAAATCTCAAAAATTAAAGGAGTTGAGGAAAAAGAAGAAAAGCCGACCGTCCCCGAAAGAAAAATTCCCAACATCGTCTCCGGAGTTGTTAGGGACAAAGAGGGAAAGCTTTTGGAAAATGTGGTCGTCATCATCAAGGACCAAGACGGCGACCCGATCAGAGCTCTAAAAACCAACCGCCTGGGTCGGTTTGCCATTTCCGCCCCATTGGAAAATGGAGAATACACCGTCGAGGTTAGCAGCAGGGAAAGATATTTTGATATAATGAAGGTCACAACCGACGGTTCCGTTTTACTAGCACTTGAATTTAGAGAGAAACATGGCTAAAGTTTTAGCGTCAACCCAGAAGCATTTAGACATCTACGACATTGGCCAGGATTTGGTCATCTTGAAAAACAGTGGTGTCCGCCTGGTTCTTTCCTGCACTGCGGTTAACTTTGACCTCCTGTCCGAGGTCGAGCAGGACGCGATCATCGCCGCCTACAGTGCTCTTTTGAACTCACTCTCTTTTCCCATTCAGGTTATCATCCGCTCCAAAAAAATGGATATCTCTTTTTATCTCGACCAACTGAAGGCGGTGGAAAAAGAGCAAACCAACCGCTATCTTAAAAAACGCATCGCCTCCTACCGCGGCTACGTGGAGCGGCTGATTTCCAAAAACGAGGTTTTGGACAAAAGTTTTTATGTTGTCATTCCCCACCAGGAAATGCTTTTAACCTCGTCCGAGAATCCTTTGAAAAAACTTTTTTCGCGGCGGAAAAAAATAATTCTTAACAAGGGCGCCATTTTGAAAAAAGCCAAGATTCAGCTCGAGCCCAAGAAGGAACACTTAATTAAACAGTTCAACAAGGTCGGGGT
>JAUXAW010000015.1 GCA_030619715.1 candidate division WWE3 bacterium | reverse complement strand
ACTGGTATCGGTGAGTTTGACAGAGTCCTTGGAGGGGGGATTGTGCCGGGGTCGGTCATCCTCCTCGCTGGCGAACCCGGCATCGGCAAATCAACCCTTTTACTGCAGATAGCGTCCTCCCTACAGACTTTCTACGTCAGTGGGGAGGAGTCCGCGAGCCAACTTAAACTCCGCGCCGACCGCCTCGGCCTCGATACCACTAACATCCAGGTCCTCCCCGAAACCGATGTCGATACGATAGTTGGTTTTGTAGAAGACAGACGACCTGACATCGGTCTTCTCGTGGTCGACTCCATCCAAACCCTAACGACCACAGACCTCTCCGTAGGTGCGGGATCGATTTCGCAGGTACGTGAATGTGCCCGCCGGCTGGCTCTGGCGGCCAAGAAATCTAACATTCCGCTGATTTTGGTCGGTCATGTGATCAAAGGAGGAGCGATTGCCGGACCCAAGGTCCTTGAGCATCTCGTTGACGTTGTCCTCTATCTTTCCGGAGACAAGTTCCACGCCTTTCGGCTTCTGCGCGCCCACAAAAACCGCTACGGCTCTGACCAGGAGGTTGGCGTTTTTGCGATGGGGGAGCGAGGCTTGCAGGAAATTCCCAATCCGTCGGATGCTTTTTTGGCCGAGCGGCTCAAGGGAGCGGCGGGCTCGGTGGTGACGGCCGCAATGGAGGGAACCCGACCCGTCCTCGTCGAGATTCAAGCTCTCACCTCGAAAACCAACATGGCTTACCCCCGCCGCACCGTTTCCGGCTTTGACTACAACCGGCTTCTGCTGATTGCTGCGGTTTTACAAAAGCGCTGCCGGATTAATTTGCAAACCCAAGATATTTATGTTAATGTAGCAGGAGGATTCAAAGTTTCCGAACCGGCAGTCGATCTCGCATGTGCGTTAGCGATTGTTTCCAGCGTCAAAGATAAACCAATTGATCCCCAAACCTGCGTTTTCGGTGAGGTCGGTCTTTCCGGCGAGGTCCGCAAGGTCAGCCAATCCGACCGGAGGATCAAAGAGGCGAGGAAATTGGGGTTTAGCAAGATTATTAGTCCGGAATCGGTTAGATCGCTTCAAGAGGCGATTAAATTAAGCACCAAATAACAAGCGCGGGATTTTATCCTTGGTCTTATCATGAAATTATCTCTCATCATCACTCGTACTATTTTGGGTATTATCTTCTTTGTCGGGGGAGTGTTAGCTTCTCGGAACCTCCTGTCCGACTTTAAACTCTTCGATAACCCCTATCTTGTCCAAACTCTGATTGCTCTGCTTTCCGGCATTTTCGGTGTTTTCGCCGTCCCTTTTTTGGTGGAAAAAGTCCGTCGCTGGTTCGAAAGCCTAATTACCGCCACCGTTGCCAAATCCCTTGCCCCCTGGACGAAGCAAGTAAGTAGGCAGGTAGGAAAGCAGATCGGTAAGGCCGTTGCCTCCCGCCGTAAACCTAAACCCCCCGTTCCTCCTACTTCCCCTGTTCCCTCCGTCATTCTTGACACCTCCGTCATCATCGACGGTCGCCTCCTTGACATCCTCAAAACCAGCTTCCTCGACGCCCCTTTGATCGTCCCCCAATTCGTTTTGGACGAACTGCAGAGAATTGCCGATTCCTCCGACGACCTCCGTCGTCAGCGCGGCCGCCGCGGCCTGGAGATTCTGGATGAAATGAAGAAGGATAAGGAAACAAGTCTCACGGTTGAGGAGTTTACCCTGAGCCCGGAGGGCGAAGGGAAGGGCGAAGGGGTGGATAAAAAACTGATCCTGATGGCCAAAAAACTGCGGGCTAAGATTGCCACCGTCGATTTTAATTTGAACAAGGCGGCCAGTGTATCGGGGATCAAGATTTTAAACGTTAACGAGCTCGCTAACAGCGTCAAAACGGTGGTCCTTCCCGGCGAGAAATTAAAAATCAAGGTCACCCAGAAGGGGAAAGAAGAAGGGCAGGGGGTGGGATACTTGGAGGACGGGACGATGGTCGTCGTTGAGAACGGCGAAAGTTTGCTTGGCCAGCAGGTAGAAGTTGAAGTTTCCAGAATTCTTCAGACCGCAGCCGGGAGAATGGTATTTGCTACAAGCCCCTATTAGTTATCCACAATAGAGATTTATAGGACTTGACAAATCTAAAAATTTCTGGTAAAAGTGTAATTGTAGTCCGTCTCGGCCCTACCGTTGGGGTTGGGTGATGGGCAGGCGCTCAACCCCCACTGTGGGACTGAGACTAAACACCCTAAAAGTAAGAAAGGAGACAAAGCATGAGACGAAACGCACTTTTCACCGCGTTGGTTGTTTTGGTGGTTCTGATGGGGTTGATTCCGATGTCCAATACGACGTCAACGGTGGCAGCACTGCTGCCAACCCCGACGGTTGAGGGGCACCCCACGTCCACGCCAACCTCAACACCAACGGCCACGAGTACGGCAACTTCGACACCGACGGCGACACCGACGTCAACGTCAACAGCGACGCCCACCGCTACACCACCGTGTTGGACGCCCACGAGTACGGCGACGCCGACGTCAACGTCAACAGCGACGCCGACGGCAACCCCAACGGCAACACCAACGCCGACGGCGACCCCAACATCTACGCCGACGGCCACGTGTCCACCGCCGACACCGGGGGTGTACCGGGTCTACCTGCCGCTGGTGCTTTGGCAGGAACCGCCACCGCCCTGTAGCGGTAGGTGGCTTACTGTGGAGGTAGAAGAATGGGGGGTGCAAGGCACGATGGAGTTTGGGCGGTGGCCCGGGCCGGATTATGCCAATATAATCCTGCCATATGGCTATCACCTGAATTTCCGAACAAGCGACGGAGAGGTTGTCTACTCGGGCCTGAAAAGGCCGGAGGAGGGTACATGGTATCACTACTACAATGACCCCCTTCTTTCCGAGTGGGGCTTTACCGCCACTTGGGATGAGTCGGATTGGTTCAACCTGAACCCGGGCCGGGCCTATGAGGTCAGGTTCTGGTACTGGGATAAGGGAACCCTTTGCAGTTGTGGAACTGATATGCAGTGGGATCCGCCGTCAACCTGATCTCCCTGCTTGCCTCGCTCGGGGGAAGAGAGACCGCGAAAGGAGAAGAGACGACGGGTCAACTCACTAATGTTTGCACACAAAACATGGTGAGTTGACCCCTCTCAAGGTTTGTCTATCTTTGAATAGACGACCCTTGACAGGGCTTATAAAGTTTAATATAATGAGGGCTATGAATCACAAAATCCTTGCTATTACAGTAATTCTGGCTGGTCTCGTCGGTTTTATCGGTCCTATTCAGGCCGTCTCCGGCTACGGGCCGAACCTGACGATTAATTACCTCTCCGGCATTACCGCCTGGGGCGACTCCACCGTCGCCAATATTGGTGACACGGTTGAGTTTTATATCGAAATCCACAACACCAATGTTCCTTCAACGGCGGAAAACTTAACCGTCAGAATTAATCTCCCCCCAACCCCCAGCGGCTCAACCATCACCAGCACCGCTTATGCTTCAACTACCAGCGAAACCACCGTCCCTGGCAGTCAAACCAGTGTTTCTGATAGCACTTCGGTTATCAGTCTGCCAGCAAACGCCCTTTTGCAATACCAGAGTGGCTCTCTGCATATTACCGCCGACCTTGACGGCGATTCTATAAACGAATATGACAATTATGCCTGGCCCAATGACAACATCCTTACTGCCGGGATCAATTTGGGCAGCTTAGAAGGTGGTAACCCCGCCGTTATCCAGTTAAGTTTTAAGGCCGATGTCTTGGCGGCGATCGACCCCAACCTGACGGTCAAATTCCTTTCCGCTAATCCTGCGCGTCCTGGTGACGGTTGGTCAGATGATACCCAAGCCGATCCCAGCAACGACCTCCAGTTCTACATCGAGATTCACAACACGTCGGTTCCCTCAGTGGCCGAAGACCTTAAGGTTTGGGTCGATTTTGATAATCTAGTTGCCTATGCGTCCTCTTCGCCCTATACGACCAACACGTCCGATTCGACTAATGTTACCTTCAGTTCCGCGGCGGAGATGACCTACCGTTCCGGCTCGATGAAAATCACCTGGGACAAAAACGGTGACGGGGTCAAGGAGTACGAGGATTATGTTTGGCCCAACGATGATTTAATATCAAGCGGGGGCATCACTTTGGGCGATCTGATCGGCTGCAACCCGTTTGTCATCCAAATCAGCTTTTGGGCGGATTCGGAGGCAATTCCGGTTGGGGGTCCGGCTCAGATAACGATTGACAAAAAGGTCGTTTGGAATGGCAACGAGTATGACTCGGTGAGCAAGGAGACCCATCTTTACGATCCCGACGAATCCGTCGAATATAAAATCTATGTCAAAAACAGTGGTGATGCCGAGGCGATCGGCGTTAAAGTCACCGACCATCTCCCGGCTTACATTCGAACCCCCGATGGTCAGGACAAAAAAGAGTTTAATATTGGGACTCTGGGAGCGGGGGAGACTTGGTCGGGGACTTACACCGCCAAGGTTGCAACAGATCTTCCCCAAAACGACCGCACCCAGGAAAACCGGGCGACGGTCACTTCGGATAATGCTGGCAGCGACGAAGATACCGCCTTTATCTGGATCAACGGTCCGGAGATTCTGGCCGCGCCGCCTGTAGCCGCGGAGGCTCCGCCCGAGCTTCCCGTCGCCGGCCCCGCCGTTCCAGTAGTTCTAGGTCTTTCCAGTCTCCTCTCGCTCGGTTTCTATCTGCGCCGGAAGTTGGTGTAAGGGTTGAGGTTTGGAGCCGGGAGGCGGCTAGGGGCAGTGGCTGTCTCCCGACTTCAGCCCTTTACCCCGAGCGAAGTCGAGGGGTTGACAAACATTTATTTTCTGCTATCATCGTTCGTAAGCTACTTAAGTTACCTAAGAAACTTATCCCCTAATGCCTGAAAATTTCTCTCCACAACCAAATAACGCCTACGGCGAGACCATTAAAGTAACTGGTGCTTTGGAGATTTTGCCCGATTTTGGAATCCTCCGTAGCTCCGAAGGAGCGAAGGAGGGCGGAATTTTGCCCCGCGACGTCTACGTTTCCCAATCCCAAATCCGCCGCTTTGATATGCGGATGGGGGACAAGGTTGAAGGTATCGCCCGCCCGCCCAAAGAGGGAGAGCGCTATCTTTCGCTGCTGAAGGTCGAGAAGATTGAAGACGAAGACCCGGAAAAAGCCCGCTCCCGCCCCCTCTTTGA
Organism: candidate division WWE3 bacterium; assembly: GCA_030619715.1. Classification (GTDB taxonomy): domain Bacteria; phylum Patescibacteriota; class WWE3; order JAUXAW01; family JAUXAW01; genus JAUXAW01. The sequence goes on along the minus strand of JAUXAW010000015.1, from coordinate 7,984 downwards.
AAAAATGACCCCGGTTTTCCCCAACCAGTGGCTCAAGTTAGAGACTAAGCCCGAGATCTTGGGAACCCGCATCATTGACCTCTTTTCGCCGATCGGCAAGGGTCAGCGGGGGATGGTTGTTTCGCCGCCCTACGCCGGGAAAACCTGGTTGATCAAAGAAGTTGCCAACGGCATCACCGCGAATAACAAAGATGTGATTTTGATGGTCGCCCTCATTGGTGAGAGACCGGAGGAAGTGACCGATATTGAGCGCAGCGTCAAGGGCGAGGTTCACGCTTCGAACTTCGACCAGCCGGCCGAGGACCACACCCACACCGCCGAACTTACTTTGGAAAAAGCCAAGCGTTTGGCCGAAAACGGCAAGGATGTGGTTATTCTTCTGGACTCAATTACCCGCCTGGCTCGCGCCTATAACATGATTGTCCCACCCTCGGGTCGGACTCTCTCCGGCGGCTTTGATCCGGTTGCCCTGTATCCGCCCAAGCACTTTTTTGGCGCGGCGCGGAACCTTGAAGATGCCGGTTCTTTAACGATTCTGGCGACGGCCTTGGTTGACACCGGCTCGCGGATGGACGATCTTATTTACGAAGAATTTAAAGGCACCGGCAATATGGAGTTGCATCTCGACCGCCGGCTGGCCGAGCGGCGGGTTTTTCCCGCGATCAATATCCAGCGCTCCAATACCCGCCACGAGGAACTGCTTTATCCGAAGGCGATTTATCCTTCGATTATCAAACTGCGGCGGATGGTCGATATGCTCAACGAAAATGAAGCGACGGAGCTAATACTTCAAAGACTTGCTAAAACTAAAACCAACAAAGAGTTTTTGGAAACTTTGCATGAAGCAAAGTAAAGTGCTATAATTCCTCCTGCCCTTTTGGGCAAGTATGTTACGCCACAAGAACACTCAATTGCGCCTTCTTGACCTTGACCCCACCATCTTCGCCTTTCTCAAGGCCGTCCTCCGTTATTCCCTCTCCAAATCCGTCCAACTCTTTTACTATCTCCGCCTTCTTCTTTTCGGTATCCAGTCTCTAGCTTCCAACCTCAAGTTTCAAATCATTCGTCGCCTCATCTGGGGCGGGGGACGGCTCGGTCAGCCGGTGGCCCACGCCGGGGTTCTGGCTTTGGCCCTCGGTATCTTTCTCGTTGGCGGAATGTTTTCCGGCTCCAGCATTGTTCGTGGTGCAACAATCAACCCCTCGGCTGCGCTCGGGGCAGGCAATCAGCTGACCGATCTTCTGACCGCTGAGACCACCATGGAGACGAGAGAACCTGAGAACAGACCTCGTGATGAAGTTTTTGAATACGAGGTCCAACCCGGCGATACTCTCTCAACCGTTGGCGAGAAATTCCAAATCTCGGTCGAGACGATTCGCTACGCCAACGACCTCAAGGACGTGGATAGCTTAGCCGTCGGTCAGAAGCTGGTCATTCTACCGGTTTCTGGGGCACGCCACGAAGTCAAAGCGGGGGATACAGTCGAAAGTATCGCCGAAAAATACAAGGTTTCGCCCCAGGCGGTTGTTGATTTTAACTATCTCAACGAGCCTTTTGCTCTGAACATCGGGGACACTCTAACAATCCCCGAAGCGACGATCCCCAAACCAGCACCACCGGCTCCTTCTTATGCTTATGTTCCCTCTAGTCCTTCTGGTACTTCTGTTTCTCCTGGTACGGGGATCTTTCGCTGGCCGACAGACTCCCGCATGATCTCACAGTATTTCAGCTACTGGCACCCGGCGATTGACATCACCCAATTTAGTCCGATTTACGCCGCCGACGCCGGGACGGTTGTCCGCGCCGGCTGGTCGCCGGTCGGCTACGGCTACTTGGTCGAGGTTGACCACGGGAATGGCTACAAAACCGGTTATGCCCATCTTTCCCGAATTGATGTTTCGGTCGGGCAAACGGTGGGCAAGGGTCAGGTTGTGGGAATGATGGGAGCGACCGGCCGCGCCTGGGGCGTGCACTTACACTTTATGGTTTGGAGTAACGGGAGGTTTATTAATCCCTTATCCGTTTTATAGGTCCTATTCGACCTATTGGACCTATACGCGTGGGCCGTTAGCTCAGTTGGTAGAGCACCACAATCGCAATGTGGAGGTCAGGAGTTCGATTCTCCTACGGTCCACCATTACGGCACTACTTCAATCGGCTCTGGTTCGGCAGATTCGGTGGCCTCAGGACCGACCGGTGGGGGAGGGGGTTGCACTTCCGCCGACGTCGTGGCTTCCTTTAGTTCCTCGGTTTCAGAGCCAGGCTCTCCACCAGAGCGAGGCTCTGATAGGAAAGAGCCTCGCTCTTTTTCTGATTCGTCAGAGCCTGGCTCTCTTTCCCCCCGCAAAAACGCCAAATCCCGTTCCACCTGCTCCCAGCTGGGGTCGTCCTGCGGTAAGAGCGTCAGCACTTTCTCCAATCCCTCGATTGCTCGGTCAATCTCGCCCATCGCGTTAAAGGCGACGGCCAAGTTATAATGCGCTCGAGTGAAATCTTCTTGCTTCCAGACCGCCTCCTGAAAGGCGTCGGCCGCCCCCTGGAAATTGCCGGCGAGGAAATGAATTTCGCCAATCCCAACCCAGGAACTGGGATCTTTAGGGGCCAGTTCGGCGGCCCGTTGGTAGGATTTGAGCGCCCAATCTTCGGCTCCCATTGCCACTCCGATCAGACTTCGATAAATTGAGGCTAGGTTTTGCCAGAGGAAGGAATTCTCCGGATCAAGTTTGATTGCCGCCTTTCCCTCGACGACCGCTTGTTGGATCAAAATGAGGATGTTATTCTGGTCCTGCGCCGTTAATCGCGCCGACGGCGTCGCTTCTTCAGAGCGAGGCTCTCCTTCGTCAGAGCCTCGCTCTTGCGCCGCTTGCGCGGCGATACTGTTCGCCAAGGCAATATCTATCTGCGAAGCAAGAAGATGGTACCTCACCTCATAAGGGTTTCTTTTGATCGCCTCCAGCAGGGCATAGTAGGTGGCGATTCCTTCGTTCCGGTTGGCCGCAGCCAACGCCTCTCTGAACTTTAGCTCCCCCCAAACCACCCTTCCCAACCCGTAGGACGAGCCAATAATGACCAGAACCAGCGCCCCCGCAAACCCCGCCCAGGCGTACTTTCGTATAGGTCCTATTGGTCCTATTTGTCCTATTCCGCAGGCCAAGGCGGCGGTTATGGCCAGTGGCCAGAGTGTGATTGCCGGGTTTGGCAAAACCAAAAACGCCACCAGAAAAACCAGAACGAGCAGGTTTAGCACCTTCCACCAAAGACTGCCTGATTTGAAAATATTTTTAGCGCTTTTCGCGATTAGCTGATAAGCAAGCGCCAAAACTCCCAAAATCCCCAAAATCCCTAAACCGGAAGCGATCTGCAAAATCCCCAATCTTGCTACCCGAATTTCCCTAAATTCCCCCCAGATAGGGGAGCGCTTCAGGATCTCCAGCGTCTGCTCCGCCATAGGTCTTATTGGTCCTATACGGCCTATTCCCGCCGCGCCGAGCGCGGCGGCCACCACCAGCCCTATCAGGGCGGCCGCGAACCCTAGCTTAATCTGCTGGGAGCTGGAGGTCGTATTCTTAATCGCGAAATACGCTAAAACCGCCCCGACCCCCACCCAAAGCTCCGGACTGGCCAAATTAGCCACCCTGCCTGCCGGCACAATTGCGGCCACGAGCATGGCTGCTCCTATCAGCGCCCATCCCAGGTTTCGTATAGGTCCTATAAGTCCTATACGACCTATACGCCAGGTCCGCGCCGCCCAGAGGGTGAGCAGCACCACCGCCGCTCCGGCCAGCGCCACCCGTTTCTCAAACCAATACTGCTCACTGACCACCACCGCCACCGGCGTCCCGGCGGCTAGCAGGATCAGTATCGCCGTTTGGATCTTGCTTAGTAGTTTTCTCATCGTTTATAGGTCCTATCCGCCCTACTTTTGAGCTAATAGCTGTTAAGCTATGCTCAAATGCAGGGTTCTCGAGCGAAGCGAGAGGTTCTTATTGGTCTTATCGTACCCTTTTTTCTCCCGCCGCGCAACCCTCTTTCGGTACAACCTCTCCGTAAACCCACCCTCCTCCAAAAACTGCTTTTCCAGCGCTCGCAGTTGCTGGTCCAGGAGGTAGTTTGCCTGGTGGATCAGGCAAATCAGCGTGTTGGCAGCGCCTTCGGCGCTGCCCGTATAGGTCTCATAGGTCCCATAGGTCCTATTCGTCTCGTACGCAAGCTCGCGCACGGCGCGAGCTTGGGCGGAATCTTTCGCCCACAGGCGAAGATTCCGCTGCCTCAAAAAATCCTCGTAGTCCTGCAGCAGTTCCTCCAGCGAGCCCCGCGCCACTCCAATCAATTTTAGTTCCGTCTTTTTGGAAGTCCCCGAGATCTGGCACCCCTCGGCAATGTTCTGTTTCCCGCTCCGGGCGGCTCCCTCCATTTGCTCTCGCAGCTTCCAACTTTTGACCCACTGCTTGCAAAACTCCACCGTCCCATCATAGATTATTTCGGTGGTTTGGTAGGACTTCAGTTTTCGGTAGCCCCCGTGCGGCGGAATCAGTCCCGCCCCTTCCCGCCGCGCTCGGCGCGGCGGCGTACAGGTCCTATATGTCCTATTGGTCTTATACGTCATCACCACACCGCAAACCAATAGACTTTCTCACTTTCAGTTGGCGGCGTGCCAAAGTGAATGGTGAAACCTTTTTCTGTTAGGTCCACCACCCAAACGGTGGTGTTCCAGCTGGGCGTGGCCGTCACCGAGACCGGTGGCCCACCATTGGTGGACCAGTTGCGGGCGATGGTGGTCGCCGGCGCCCCGGCGGAAACCGTTGTGGCGTCGCGCATCTGATCGTTGGCGTAAAGCACACCTTCCTTCAGGTGCAAATTGCCTTCGGTGTCCACGACGACTTTGCCGGCCATCATCTCCAACTCCCAGCCGCCTTTGCTCTGTAGCTTCAGCGGGGTGACGAGGGTGTCGATGCTCTCGCCGAGTTCGTCAATGACCAAATTAGCCCCAAACATCGTCTGACCGGCGACGGTCAGGTCAAATAGGGAAGTGGACCCCAGCACCTCCAGGGATTTTTTGATCGTCAACTCCTCATACCCCTCCAACTTCGGCTCGCCGGGGTCAGAGCTAGGCTCTATAGAGCTAAGCTCTGGCGGGGGAGAGCTTAGCTCTGATTCGTCAGAGCCTAGCTCTGGGGAAGCACTCTCGGTTGCCTCCAGTGTCTCCTCGTCGGTTTCTTCAGTTTTGACATTTGAGCTGTGGATTTGATCTTTGAGATTTGAGATTTGAGATTCGTTCTCCTCGATCCTCTCCTCGTGCTCCGCCAGCACCTCTCCCATCGGTCCAATCACCCCAATTACCCCCGCCAGCTCCCCTCTCATCTCCTCTATCTCCCCCTGTTGTTCCTGAATAGCATTGGCCAAAACTGGTGCAAACCGACCATAGGCCAGGGAAAGGTAGCCGTGAGTCTCTCCAACCAGCTCGGGCATAATTGCTTGGATATCTTGGGCGATAAACCCTAACTGGGTCGCGCCAGTGGCTTCTTGCTCATAAACATAGCTGATTGGTCTAAGGTTTAGCACTTCAGAGAGGCCATAGGTTATATCGTTGATGTCTCTTTTGAACCTAATGTCCGAGCCATCGGTCCAAGCCGCTCCGGCATCAGCATAAGTTCCACCACCCAAATCAATATCATGTCCGGGGTCCGTCGTCCCGATCCCGACGTTGCCGCCATCGAAATAACTATTCCCGTTTGAATGGAACCTTATTTTTACATTATCGCTGCCATCATAATAGCCGGAATAAGCATCACCGTCAGAATCATTGTAAACCTCAAAAATTCGGTCACCATCGCTTGCATTAATACGGAATGGGAAAGTACTAAACCCACTCGCTTGGATATTCAATCTCGTCCCCGGCCCCGTCGTCCCGATGCCGACGTTGCCGTCTCCTTGTAACCTCATAATCTCTACTACTGAATTATCTCCAGCGTTATTTGCGTAAAGAACTAAATCTCTTCTACCTGCAGGCCCAGCAAGTGCTCGAACTGCTCCACCATAATCAGTTGCACCTCCTGCAAAAAGAATTCCCACAACGTCATTTTCAGCAGCCCATGCAACTTCTAGTTGTAATAAGTCGTCACTTTGACTTGAGGTTGCTATATGCAACTTGTCATCTGGCCCCGTCGTCCCGATGCCGACGCTGCCCGTGTCTGTAATGACGAAACTTGAGTAGTTATCCGCATAGATAAAACTGCCTTGATCTGTCCACAGACCAGCTCCTCCTTGAACAGTTAGATCGACCCAAGCCCCGTTGGCATAAACATAAAGATTATCATCAGTGTCATAGTAGATGGTTCCTTCGGTGGTAGAAGCAGAAGATGCGAGGGGAGTGATATAGAGTTCGCCCCCTTGGACCCGAATGTCGCCATTGACATCTAACTTGAAGGATGGCCCCGTCGTGCCGATGCCGACGAAATTTGTGGAACCATCTAAGAAAAGAACTTCTGCGGGGTCATTGGAATTGTAAAATCTTAAATCAACATCAGCAGAACCATCATAAATATTAATGGAAGTAGTGGCATCAAGAGTCATTGTGTCTGTAAAGTCAGCCCAATCCAAAGAGTCATCAGTAATGCTTGCTGCGCCTATGGTGGTCCAAGATAAAGTGCCTGAGCCATTTGTGTCCATTAACACTGTATTAATTGTTTGAGATGATGGCCAAGAATAGGTAAGATTTTTTAGTTTGACTATGTCTCCGCTAGTATCTACTTGAAATTGAGAAGTAACTCCAACAGACAATAAGGAAGCAGGAGCAGTGCCTCCTATTCCCACATTTCCCACTAATAGTTCAATATCGTCTCCATCTTGGTCAAAGATTATCCTTTCATTAGAAGCATCTACTCCAATCCAAGCATCATCTGTGCTCATTGTAATATTCCCATCAGTAGTAATATTTCCTATTCCCGCCATTACTCCGGTTGTTGAAATAGTCCAGTCCCCAGAGTTTAATGCAAGGGTAGAACTGGCATGAGTGCTGCCAATTGTAACAACGTCAGCTGATGTGTTGTTTGTAGCAATATTTATTGTTGTTGTTCCGTCGGCTGTTACTCCACCAATATCAATGGTGGTGGTAAGAGCGGCATCGCCAATATTTAAAGCGGTTGCCGCTGTTGTACCTATCGATACTGTAGTAGCGGTGGTATCTCCTAATTTTAATTCACCACCAGCGTTAACATCCAAACCATAAGCGGGTTGGACGGTCATGTGACCAGTGGTGGCCAGGTCGAAGTTGTCAAAATCAATCGCCGCCGTTGTTCCAATAATCTTGTTATCTCCAATTGAGAGGGCGTTGGTGTAGTCGGTATCGGTAATGATAATGGCGGTGGTTTGGCCTGCTGAAGCGGACATCGTTAAAAACCCGGTCGCCGCCATCGACCAATCATCCCCGCCGGTCAGGGCTAGGGTAGAATCGGTGTGGGAGTTACCAATAGAGATGGAATCGGCGGTGGTTGCTTCGGTGGCGATGTTGATCGTCGAACCGACGTCAGCGGTAGCGAGGTCAATGGTTGTGGCCGAAGGAACCGAAAGAGTGCCGCCCGAAACGGTTAGATTAGTTGAGAATCTTCCGTCACCAATTACCTCCATCGTGTAGGCGGGATCGGTGGTCCCAACCCCAACACTACCACCCATAATTGCCAATTTATCATTAACCGCCGCCTGCAAATACATTCCTCCATCGGGATCAAGGATTAATTGGTTACCATCAAGATCAAGAGAGGAGGTGAGGACGGTTGAACCGGAGAAGGTGATCGTCGAACCGTCGATGGTCGTTGTTGCTCCATCATCACCTAAAATCAGCGAACCATCGTCGTCAATTCGTAGTCTTTCGTCCCCATCGGTCAGGGTAAAGGTACCCCCACTGGCGGCATAGGAAAAGTCAAAGCTGCCAGAATTAACATCCACCGTTCCCGTCGTCGTCAGATCTATCTCCCCGCTACCGGCG
>JAUXAW010000026.1 GCA_030619715.1 candidate division WWE3 bacterium | reverse complement strand
CTCGTTAGTGAGGAGTGAGCTAAAGTGAACTAAAGTGCCTAAAGTGAGCTAAAAAGAATATCCAATATCGAACAAGGAATGATGAATGATGAAGAAAAATAGATTAGTTCTACATTCGATATTCCTTGTTGAGTATTCGTTATTCGTTCCTTTTAACTTTAGGCACTTTACACTTTAGGCACTTTAGGCACTTTTCAATCGCCAACCTCGTGCATTCAGTTCTTTTTGTTGTGTTTCTACACAGTGTTTGGCATCCGTTTTCTTCTTGAACCTCAAAAATCGGTAAACGTCCCCAATAAAATCGCGATGCTCAAACACTTTTCAAGCACCCCCCAACCGAAGCCAGATGGTCGGCAGAGGCCGGTCGTAAATTATCGAAGCCGGCTCGGCTGGATATCCATGAATCTGGCTTTGGAGGCTGGGTTGATGAAATGGCCGAACTGGTGTGCGAAGCGGGGCCTCATGTCTCCACTCAAAAAAGTACCGGACACCTTTAATTTGCCCAATCAATCTCAACTCGCCCTCCTTTCCCGCCGATAATAGCCACGACAGCGGAGAATTGACACTTATGATAAGGCCGTTTTCATAAGGTGCTTACTTTACTTAAAGAGAAACATAATGGCAATTTTTATCGCGGTTACCATACTATTTATCTCCGCTTGCATTGTCATATTTCTAAGAAGAATAAACACCTATGTGCTCATTGCAAGGAATACGACATACATCTATGAAATACTCTCCGCTGAATTCAAGAACAGATTTCCTAACAAAGACGTTTTGCTGGCAACCTGTGGAGTGATTGATGCATTGAAGTATGTGATGGAGGGCTCTTTGCCGGTTGGCCATATTGCGACAGGCTCGATAAGTTCAGAGTTTGGGGAATGTTATTTGGACTATATGAAGTTTGATATGAGTGACAATCCTACGCGGGAGTTATGGATTCATGATACACCACGCATCTTGTATTTCGTTATGCAACTTGAAGCACTTATATTCCATATTGATACCCACGTGCCACCCAAACATATTCTCTCCGCTGTCAAATCAAAGAAAAACGCTATAAAAAAAGCGATTAAAACGATTCAGCACAAGTACAAAACACAAGGCGTACCAGCATGGTTAAAGGCGAACACATATGCTTTTATGAATGGAGAAGCCTTTGCTGGATTGCGCGACGAATTGGGTATAGCGCGGCCACCGCTTGGTGCAACCAAGCTGGCTAAAGAGATATACAATTGCGAATCGTCTCAAGATAAGGAATTAGCGGGAACCCGGTGTCGGGAAACCGGGATCAGCCACCGTTTTTGACGGTCAGATTTTGAGGGACCTCGATTCTTTGCTGTTCAATTGTTGAAAGGAGCAAAAGAAAATGAATTCGGAAAAAACTTCATCTACAATTAGGCAAAACATGGGAAAGGCCGTTGCCGAACGGGCTCGCAGATTCACCTATTGTCTTATCGAGGGCACAGGTGAGACGAAAGTAGGTACGGCTGTCGCTGTCAAATTGGGCAAGCAGTTCTTCCTCGCTACCGCCGGACACGTTATCGAGAACGCTCACTGCGTTAAGGCACTCGTACGCGATCAAGTCGCTCACTATGTCTCAGATTTCGTTGCGAGACACTACGACAGTCACCTCGACGTCGGTCTGCTCGAAGTCTCGTCCTCTCACTCGCGCCACTTTGAATTCTTGGCACCGGACCGCATGTCTGAGACGATAGAGGAAGAGCAGAAACTGCCCGCCATGGTTGTAGGTTTCCCCGGTCAGTTCTGCGAGCCAATCAAACAGATAGACCTCACGACAAAGAGTTTCCTTCGGGTTGTCCAGTGCAACACCCTTACTTTTCACACGGTCGTACTACCTCGGTCGGAGTGGCCAAGTGAAGGTCTGCCGGACGAACACGGGAACTACAGACAACTCGTCGACGGACGTGACGTGCTCATCGACTATGCACCTGAGCCTGAGGTCAAACCGTTTACACCCAAGACTGCCGGAACTGACAATCCTCCCGTCGAATGCCTGACGCTCGACCCTTGCGGCATGAGCGGTGGAGGTATTTGGCTGGCTCAAATAGCAGAGGGTAAAGAGAGATTGAACTATGCCGACCCTCGCCTAATCGGATTACAGCTTGCTTGGTATCGAGAAAGAAACTTGCTCCGAGGCATTCGGATCGGAGCGTGGCTTGACCTCGTTCACGACCGATACCCGGATCTCATGACCTCAGAAAAGTAGTCAAAGCGGCCCCCGCTATTGCTCAGTCGAACCATTCGTCTTTGGGATCGAAGGAAGGGACAGAAACGTTGATTATTCGCATTTTTCCTATGGCACGATGACGACAGCCGGGCTTGATGAAAATAGCGGTAAAGAGCTTTATCGGCACTCTCTCGCCGTCGAGTTCCATTTCTCCGCTGCCTTTGAGGACGAAGTAAACCTCACAGCGGCAAGTTCATCGATTATGATGTTTTACGCTTGTTTCCACGAGAAAAATAGGGGACGTTTACGAGTATTTACTTCTTTTTCTTCTGTCTCTGTACGGCTTTGGCATCCCTTTGTTCCGAAACTCTCGCATGGTTGGCCCTGGTGGTTTTGTCTCTGGCTTTTTCGTCTATAGCCATCCACAAGCGATATATTATCAAAATTCTGTCTGTTTGTCACGAATTATATAGGAAATCCGAAGCACTAAATCCTAAATCGGCGTAGTCGGAATCAAAGAGGGTATATAAAAGGCTGACGCCTTACCGAAACCGCCTTCTGTTGTTAAGCATCCATCTAAATCGCATGAGCGCAATCTCCCCCCAGCCCTCTTTCGAGGGGGGGAGATTGCTTTTTCTGTTACTAAAAAGATTCGCTACTGCTGCCGGGTCGGTCAAACGCCACGCCAAATAACGACGATTTGGCATGTCGTTCGAAGCGCCCCTCGGTTTATCAACTTCGAATCATCCATACACTATCAAAGTTAATATTGTCTCCAATAACAAACTGAACCGGCACCAAAAAAGTTCTTGAACATAATATTCCAATACTATAAAAGAATGATATATGAAAACACCCCGTAAAAGGGAATATACGCTGTGAGTACTCATGTGTTTTTCAACCTTGGTGTATCTTGACGGAGATTAAGATGAAAATCTGTGAATTTCAACAGTTAATTTCCAAAAAATACGAAAAGCGAGACCGACAAAGAGGCATCCCCGCCACGTTTATGTGGTTTATCGAAGAGGTCGGAGAGCTCGCCACCGCACTTGCATCCGGGGACCCAAAAAATAAAGAGGATGAATTTGCCGATGTCTTTGCCTGGCTCTGTACGCTGGCGAACATAAGTGATGTTGATTTGGAAAACGCCTGTGTCAAATACACCGGCAACAACGTTAAAGGTTTCAAACCTAAATAGTTCCTGTTGCAGAAAGCAAAAACCTACGATGTCGCCCCTGCGAAAGCAGGGGTCCAGAATGAAAAAGCTGTATTCCCGCTTCCGCGGGAATGACAAATACTGTTTCCGCAACAGTAATTAAATAGCATGAAAAACCCCACGTAAAACGTGGGGCTAAATATTTAGCCCCGCAATTCATTGCGGGGTTCGTCACCAATCTCGTCGGGATGTTGAATTCCTGTATCCCTGCCAGCCGCTGCTAAAGCCTTGTAAAAACACCAGCCCAACCCACCTTTGTTGATTAGGAACACAACCGTAAGAATGATGTAAGAAACGCCGCTCAATTTGTCGCGAATCGGTGCCGTCGTTTCCTCAATTTCCGCCCCATCCGCCAGGCCAATCAGGATTATCGCAATAGCTGCGCTTATGTCCATAGCTGCCATTATCCCCGCCCATCTTGCCAGCCA
>JAUXAW010000013.1 GCA_030619715.1 candidate division WWE3 bacterium | reverse complement strand
GCTATAGTCTCCCCGAAGAGACTAACCCAAACGCAGAGCCCCCTGCGGGCTCAAACAAAATCTGGCAGAGGAGGAGACAAATGTCTAACGACAAAGTTCTTTTGCGGTGCGCCGCGCGCATTTCGTCGCGTGAGCCGCATAAAAGGTGTCTCAAGACCTTCGAGATGCCATTCCCTAGTGAAACCCCAGGGGACCAGGAGAAGGGTGGTTGCGAGTGCGGGCGGAGTCAGTCCACCATCACCCGCGAGGAAGACGGCACACTATCTGTGAGTAGTAAAGACTGCACTATCATACCCACAGATCTCATCCACAACCTCATGCTAGAAGGACAATTCCGCTGGCCACGGCATTGAGACAAGCTAGCGAACTCCACCAACCCCGCCCCGCCGATTCGAAACGGATTACGAACGTATCACTCCGTCCGGATCGCGCGGGGCGCTTTCTTTCTGACTGGTTGGTCAGCGAGTACCAAATTGCTGTCCGTTCGGTCATCTAGTTGGTAAACTTACCTCAACTACGCCTAATCGGAGCCTCCAAAAGACTGTGGTTGAGGCAAGATAATTTTCACGATCGTGAATTAACCATTCAACCATACAGCCATTTAACCATTTAACAATGTCGTTCGTTATTGTATAATCAAACCGTCATGAAAGAACTAATCATCATCGGCGCCGGGCCGGCTGGTTTAAGTTGCTCCATCTACGCCTCGCGCTTCAAAATTGATCATTTGATCATCGCCAAAACTTTGGGCGGGACGCTTCTTGAGATCCATCAGATTCAAAACTATCCCGGAATCGGAGAAATTCTCGGGGCGGAGCTAGCCGAAAAAATGGTCGGGCACGCAAAGAGTTACGGAGTGGAGATTATCCAGGAAGAAGTTACAAAGCTCTCAGCGCTCAGCTCTTCAGCTCCTAGCTTCGAGATCACCACCGAAAGCGGAAAAACCTACCAGACCAAAACGCTGTTTCTGGGGCTGGGAACCCGCGTCCGCCGCCTCAACGTTCCCGGAGAAGAAAAATTCCTCGGTAAAGGAGTCGCCTACTGCGCCGCCTGCGACGCACCACTTTTTAAGGGCAAAACCGTCGCCGTCATCGGTGGGGGCAACTCCGCCGCCACCGCCGCGATTCAGCTCTCAGAACTCTGTCCCCAAGTTTATCTTATCAACCGCGGCGAAACTTTACGCGCCGAACCCTTCTGGCAAGAACGACTAAAGGAGGTCGGCAACCTTAAAACCATTCTCAACACCAATGTGACGGAGGTCCTCGGGAACGAGGTCGTCACCGCCGTCAAACTTGACAAACCCTCCAACGGCCAAAACGAACTAAAAGTTGAAGGTGTCTTCATCGAAATCGGGGCTACCCCCGCCGCCTCCCTCGCCAAAAATCTCGGCGCCGAACTGACTAAAGGCGGCTTGATCAAAATTAAACCCGACGGCTCGACCACCGTCCCCGGCGTCTGGGCCGGCGGCGATGTGGCTACCGCCCAAGAAGGATTGGAGCCCCGCCAGATTGTCCACGCTGTCTCCGAAGGAGCGGCGGCAGCACTATCGATCTTTAAGCACCTCAGAGGCACAGAGACCAAAGTATGAAAAAGCCCAAAGTCAACAAAGATCTGTGTATCGGCTGTGGTTTGTGTGAATCAATCTACCCCAAAGTTTTCAAGCTCGGCGAAAACTTCAAATCCGAGGTCATTGGGGAATGTGAGGATGAACAAAAGTGCCAAGAAGCCATTGACTCCTGTCCGGTCAGTGCTATCTCGTGGAAAGATAAAAATTAAGGGCAAACTTGAGAAGGTTGGTCGCCGGTCAATTCACAAATCAGTTGGGTCAAAGCCGCCTTCTCCGCCTCCTCTCCCGCCTGCTCCCCACTTCCAACCCGCGCATACTTGCAACCCAGAACGATGAAAGGAACATAGCCGGGATTGATATCTCGATACTTTTCCATAATCTCCCGATCTTTGCCCTCTTTATCATCCATATTGTCATGAAAAGAAATTTGCTCGCCAAACTTTTCGGCGACCTCCTTGATCAGTGGATGCTCCCAGAGGCAGTGCGGGCAGCCGGAATGGCCAAAGTAATAGATAACCGGCTTGCCGTCTTCGGTACAAACTTCATCGTCGAGAACCAAAAAGTCCCCGGCCGTCGTTTCCCACTCGCTACGCTCGGGGTAAACTTCTTCCTCTCCCGCTACTTCCCCTTCGCTTCGCTCAGGGTAAACTCCTTGCTCTACCACTTGCGCCGCTGGCGGCGCTTCCTGCTTTCCACCAAAATAAAGCCCCGCCCCAACCAAACCACCGGCGAGGATAATTGCTATTGGAATCAGATATGGACTTTTTGTTTCTTCAGCCATGTTCTTCGTAATACTCCTAAACTTATACTACCACACACTATCACAACCGACACCGCCTGCGCAACCCTCACTCCCCCAATCATCCAACTCTCAATCCTCATCGACTCGAGAAAGAACCGACCGAGGGCGTAAAAAGAGAGATATAGCAAAAACCTCTCCCCTGTCAAGAGCTTCGCTCTTGACAATTTGACCAGTACAACGAAATTCAAAAGATTCCACAAGGCCTCGTAGAGAAAGAGGGGGTGAAAGTATGAAAACTGTTCCAAACCGGGAAAACGATTCTCGGGCTTGATATAAATCCCCCAGGGCATCCGCGTCGGCCAACCGTAAAGTTCCTGGCTAAAAAAATTAGCGAAGCGGCCAACTGCTTGACCAATGGCAATTCCCGGAGCAGCAATGTCCAGCAGATCAAGAAACATTCGCTCATTCGTGTCCATTCGCTTAGATTCGCTTTTATTCGCGTGTAAAGTTACGTAAGCAAAGAGACCAACCAGTCCTCCCAAAATCGCTCCATAGATTGCCAAACCTCCATTCCAGATGAACAAAATCGCCACCGGATTCGCCTGATAAAACTCCCAAAGACTGAAAACGTGGTAAAGCCGAGCCCCAACCAGGCCAAAAACCAAAACCCACGGCAGCACGTCCCAAACTTTTTTTCCACCTTCAACCGAAGCCACATAAGCCCCAATAAGAATCGCAATTGCAATTGTCATCCCATACGGCTGCAAAACCATCTCCCTACCACTATAACACAAAAAAATAAGGAGATGGAATCCCATTCGTACTTTGGGTTCCACCCCCTTCGGTTGTCATGGCTTCCCTCCTATCCCACGGGGCTCATCGCCCACCTCCTCCTCTTCCGGGACCTCCTCGACCGGGCGCTTGAAGATGACTCGGTAGAGGTATTTCCCTTTGATGAACCACCAAGGCTCCCACTCCTCCTCGCCGAGCCTATTGAGCCCATCTTCGAGCTCGTTTTCGGCAAAGGAACATACTTTGACTTCCCACTTCGTTCGCATTTTCGTCCTCCCTTTCTTTTCTCCCAACCGCTTCCGGTTAAGGCCTAATATGGTTTATAAATTGTGCTGCAAATCCTACAGGATTATTCGCGGTTTGTCAAAATCAAGATTAACGGGCCATGAAAATCGTCAACAGCGCACCGACGGCGGCGAGGGCAAAAGAGGAAAGCCACCCAAAACCGGCAAGAAGAAGAATCGCCATCAGAATGAGCGTCAACAGTCGCCCCAAATTCAACGCCCACTCACGCAGAATTATATACTCAAAAGGATTCCCGGCCGAAGCGTTGGCGTAAACAATCGCATCAAACGGCAGCCACAAAAATTCGCCGGCAATTCGTGCTGCCGCCTGGACGACAAACGCCTGGGGCACTGTTTGGACCAACGCCCGCACGCCCCACAAAGCTGATTGGGAAAAGGCCCCGTACCGCAAAATTTTCCGCTTGTCTTTCTTGTCGACCACCCTCCCCAATCTCCAAACGATAAGAGTCGAAACCAAAGTGATACCCGAGGCCAAAGCTCCCAAGCCGATGAAACTGCCAACGATGGCAAACAAAAAAATCGGCCAGACGACTCCCGCTCCAATATTGTGCGCCCCGGTGCCCAAAAAGGCTACCAGATCCCTTCTAAACTTTTTGCCAAAAAAGTCCCGGATAATCATCGAAAGCGGCGGAACAAAGTGGCGCTCGTGGTGGCGCATACCAAAAATAGGAAAAGTTGAAGCGACGACCAAAAACAAAACAACAACCAGCAAAGTCTCAAAACCAACAAACGAAATGACCAAACCGCCGACCAGCGGTGCAACCACCGCTGCAGCGTTGTTCAAAATTGACACCGCCGAAATCTGCTTGCCAAACGACCGCTCCCTGCCATCTTCAACAAAAATCAGATGATACGGAATCCAATAGAAAGGAATCAGTGCGCCGCCGATGACGCTTGCTGGAAGTAGTAGCCACGGGTTATTCTTGGCAAAAATTAAAAGGAGAAGATTGAGGGCGCGAAGGATGTTGGAAAGAAGCATACTCTTGCGAAAACCTCCCTTGACTTCGGCAATAAAATAACTGGCGGGAATGTTAACCAGCAGAAGCGTCAGACGGTGGATGATGTAGTAGCCGATGATGCCAAGGAGGATCCCCGTCCGTGTGGTAAAAGCTTGACTGTTCTCAAGCGTTTGATAGATGTACAACGGGGTGAAAATCCCGAGCAGGGAAAGAGCGAAGGTGCGAATGGATGAGGCGAGATAGACGGCTGATAAACCCATTGCAGGAAATTTTCAAATCCCAATTTTCAAATCCCAATGAAGCTCCAATTTATCAATTTTCAAACGGTTTCATTGAAAATTTGATCATTGAGATTTCATTGGAGCTTGGAGCTTGAAAATTGAAAATTATTTCTTTAAACCGAACTCTCCGATTAATGGTACAAACCGATATCCTCCAAACCTCTCCCTCTTAATTCCCTCTTTCTCCTTCCTAATCCTGATCATCTCCTGGTGCCATTCGCCGCCGACGGGCATCACCAACCGACCGCCGAGAGCGAGCTGATCGATTAAAGGTTGCGGAATTTTCGGCGCGGCGGCGGTGACAATAATTGCATCAAAAGGAGCTTCGTCCGGCAATCCCCTCGTTCCATCGCCGACGCTGACCTTGACATTTTTGTAATCTAGAACTTTTTCCGCTTTTGTGGCTAGGTTGGCAAATCTTTCAATGGTGAAAACTTGACCGTCTTTAACGATCTCCGCCAAAATCGCCGCTTGATAACCGGAGCCGGTACCCACCTCTAAAACCCGATCCGTGGTTTTGAGTTCCAGAAGCTGGGTCATCATCGCGACGGTAAACGGCTGGGAGATTGTCTGCCCCTCGCCGATCGTCAGAGGCGCATCAATGTAGGCCAACTTTTGATATTGGGGATCAATAAACTTTTCCCGCGGCACCGACCGAAAGGCAGCCAAAACCGCGGGGTCTGTGATACCTCGAGGTATTAACTGCTCATCCACCATCCCTTGTCGCTCAGAGGCAAAATCCATTCTACTTTTGAGAACATAGTCGCAGCAAAGCGAAGACTATGCTCAAATGCAAGGTTCTCGAGCAAAGCGAGAGGTTCTTACATCTTCTCGACCTGCTTCCTGGCCATATCCCCAATCACCGGCAGCTCATACTCCTCGTTGTTGAACGCCTTGTACATCAGGAAAATCCAAAGGATCAAGCTGACAAACCATATCAACGAACCGGCGATCCAGCCGAGAATTGGAATAAATCCCAAGACAATGCTTAGGACAAAAATCCCCCCAAAAGTCAGGGTCGATTGCATCGCGTGGAAGCGAACGAATTTATTTTCTTTCTCAATCAGCAAAAATAAAATCCCGGTGATGGGACCCAAAAAGTACGCCAGCGCTCCGGCAATATTCGACTGCAACCCCGTCCCACCCTTCCCGCCTGCCGGCGAGGCAGGGGCGACTGGCTGCTCTGGTGTCTGCGTTTGTTCTCCATTCATACCTAATCACCTCCCATCCCCATCAATCTACCAACAATTTTTCAACTAGTCAACTTTGGCTGCCAAACATCTTCTTAATTTCTTTAACCGTTGTTGCCTGCTGAGCCGTCTTGTCTTCGCGGTACGAGATAAGACGCGGAAAGCGCAACGCGTAGCCGGCGGTGTGTAGAGGCGACTTGCTAATCTCGTCGTATTTGACGACCACAACTATTTCTGGTCTGACCCAAACATCCGGTATCAGTTCTTTCGGCACGTCGGCATTCTTCGGGCAGTTTTGAACTTTGAACTTTGAACTTTGAACTTTAAAGTCCACCCATTGCTCGTCGGTCAGTCCGGTGCCAACCTTAGAAAGCGTCTTGAACCTATCCTCTGACGAATCATAAACCCCAATCAAAAACGCCCCGATGCCAAAATCGGCCCTTTTTCCGCGGCCAAAATAATAGCCCAAAACGACGGCATCAACAGTGTCCTTTTCGGCCTTATATTTAATCCAGGAAAACCCCCGCGCCCCCGCTTCATACGGAGCTGAAAGATCCTTGACCACCAACCCCTCCGCCCCTTTTTCGACCTCCTCGTCCAAAAATTTTTTCAGACCCGTCGGGTCGGTAAAGATTTTCTGCGGCGTCAGCGTTATCTTGTCTTCACTGTCTTTACTGACTTTACTGTCTTTACTTTCTATCGTTTTTTCCAAAATCTTTCGTCTCTCGGAAAACGGCAAAGTTAACAGATCCCTCCCATCTTTATGCAAAATATCAAAGACAAAATATTTAATCGGAATTTCCAGCGCCTTTTCTTTGACCCCGTATTTTCGTTTGCGCTGAATCGTTTGTTGAAAGGGAATAAATTTACCCGATTTTGGATCAACCCCAACCGCCTCTCCATCCAAGACGGCTCGATTGGCCTTTATTTGCCCATCAGCTGCCGCAACCAACTCTGGAAACATCGCCGAAACTTCCTCCAAATTACGAGTAAACATCTTGATCAAAAAATCGGGTTTTCGATTAAGATGCAGCTGAATCCGCTCGCCGTCGAACTTCGGCTCGGCGACTACCTTTCCCCCCAACTTCTCCAGCATTTCCCCCGGCGTCTCTACCCGTTGGCACAACGCCGGCAGCACCGGGGCGCCAATTTTCATCTTCATGCCCTCAATCGCTTTAATCCCCTTTCTCCCTTTATGACCCTTAAATCTATCCGCAATCTCGCCAATATCTGGAAAAACATGGTAAACCGCCTCGATTTCTTTTTTAAGACTCTTGTTCCCTCTTTCCATCCACGACAGCGCCTCGATCAGCGTCTTGTCCGAAAATCCCAACCGCATATTGCCCAACGGAATTCTGGCAATATATTTGCTTGACAGCGGGTCCGAAAGCTCAAGAAGCTCGACCATCCAGATAACTTTCTGCTCGACCGACCCCGCCCCGGAAACACTCGCAATCTCGTAAAGCCTGTCAAAGACGTCGTTTACCGTCAGGGAAGAGCTTTTAGCTTTTGGCATATGGCTTATGGCTAGTTTCTCGGCCACATTGCCAAGATCACCTAAATTCCCAAACTCTTTTTTGACCTTCTCCTCGGAAACACCGTAAGCCCGCGCTAAAATCCGAATCATCAACTTTGAGGCAAGATTAAAATCGAGGGATTCGTAGAGCGGCCCGAGGCGACCTAAACTGAGATAGCAAACCTGGCGAATTTCGTCGTCGCCGGATTTTTTGAGTAGATCGGCCAGAATCGCCGTCATCTCCAACCGGCCGGAGGTTTTTTCTAACCTGTCAAAATAGGAAGCTAAAGTGGCAAAAAGCATACTCCAATTCTATCACAACGGAATCCTCGCAATCGGGGTGTGAATCGCACCGGCAGGATGCAATTTACTCTCCACGATAGAAGTTTGTTCAACCCTAAGGGTTAAACTGGCCCAACCATAGGGTTTAAAGTCATTTTCAACCCTAAGGGTTGAATTGGCTCCCCGCTTGAACCTCCCCAATGTCACATGCGGCTTCTTCAATCGCGCAAACTCAAACCCCGCCTCAGAAAGCCTCTCTGCAAGACGCTTTTGCAACTCTGCCACCTGCCTTGCCCCCTCGGCGACGTCTATCAGAACCACCCGCGGTCGTTTTTCACTAGGAAAAACCCTCACCCCAGAAAGACCTATTTTAAAAGGTTCCAACCTTAATTTACCCTGAGCCTCGCGAAGGGCCACCTCCAACTCAGCAATCCTCTCCTCCTCCACCTTCCCCAAAAAGATCAAAGTAAGATGCAATTTCTCCGGCTTTTCCCAGCGAACACCGGAAATTTGAGGTTTCAACTTCTCCTGAACCTCAACTAATTCTTCTTTTATATCCTGTGGAATCTCAATGGCCAGAAAGACACGCATAGTAAAAATGGCTAAATGGTTAAATTGCTAAATGGTTAAACTTATCACCTTATGCTGCCCCAATTTTTCCCCGTCAATCTGATCCAGATCGGTAGCGGTAACTATTGTTTGCTGTTTGCCGAGAAGTTCAAGGACTTGCCCCCTGTTATCTTCATCAAGTTCCGAAAAAATATCATCAAGAAGCAGGACTGGTCTCTCTCCTACCCTTTGCGTAATAAACTCCAACTCCGCCAATTTAAGATGCAGCACCGCCAATCTTTGTTCCCCTCTCGACCCAAACCTCGAAAGATCCCTTCTTTGAATTTTTAACTTGAAGACGAAGTCTTCTCGGTGCGGTCCCCAAAGCGTCATCCCCGCCGCAATCTCCCGCTCCCGACCCTTCTCCAAAATCTCCCTACTTACTACCTTCGGTTGATACTCCAAAAACAAATTACCTGCCCTGAGCGTAGCCGAAGGGTTAAAATCATCAAGCATTTCCCGACGTTTCCTCGACAAAACCGATCCCAGCGTCACCAGTTTTTCATCCCAAAAATCCAATTGGCTCCTGTCCTGTTCACCTTCCCTCACAAGAATCAGAAGCCGATTCCGCTGACGCAAAACTTTTTCGTATTCCAAGAGCGTCCGCGCGTATTCCCGATCGACCTGAGTCAGCACCGAATCAAGATACTTCCGCCGCCGCGATGGCGGACCCGTCACCAGCTGAATCTCCTCCGGCCCAAAATAAACCGCCCTTAAATTCCCGGCAAAATCCGCCAGCCGCTTCTTCACTCCATTGACCTTAAATCTCTTTGAAGAAGTGTTCTCCCCATTTTCGTTGGCTAAAATCTGGAGTTCAAGTTCTTTTCCCTCGTCGAGATTCGATCCGCCAAAGGCGGACAGGGATTTGAGATTTGCGAAGGGCTCGCCCTGAGCTATTGCCTCTCTGTCAAAGCCAGCACGAAAACTTTTCCCCGCCGCCAAAAAATAAATTGCCTCTAAAAGATTAGTCTTGCCGGAGGTATTGGGACCAACGACAAGAGTCGTTTCGGGACTGAAAGCGAAACTGGCTTTAGAGTAGTTGCGGAAGTTGGTAAAAGAAATTGAATTAAGAATCATAAAGTTTGGCACTGCGGACAAAAGAACGTCCCCCTCCCTCCCAGCTCAATCCTTTTGATTTTCGTCCCGCAGACATCGCAAACCTGACCAGCTTGACCGTAAACCTTAAAGTGCTCCTGATAACTTCCCTTTTCCCCGTGAACCTGCCGGTACCACTGATCCGAAGCGCCGCCGTATTTTAAGCCCTCTTTGAAAACCTGCTCGATCGCTTTCAACAAACTGCTCGATTGACTAGCTGACAAGCTGTTGGCCGGCGTCCGTGGATGAATTTTGGCCAGAAAGAGGGCGTCGTTGGCGTAGATATTCCCAACCCCTGCGATTCTATTTTGATCCAACAGCACTAATTTTATTGGCCGCGAAGTTTTTTGCAAAATTTTAAAAAACTCCCCCGCCGTCAAATCATCCAACGGCTCCGGCCCGTACTTTTCCAAAATCTTGTCAAGTTCCTCCTGACTCTCCACATACTGCATATATCCAAATAGCCGCGCCTCGGCAAACCTCAGTTCTTTATTATTCTCAAATTTGAGGACAACATGGACGTAGTCGTCGGGTTTATCGTCCTTCCGACGAACCAAAAGTCTGCCAGACAACCGGAGGTGGCAGACAAAGAAGCCGTCGCTAAGCTCAAAAATCAGTAACTTGGCCTTCCTCTCGACGCCTGTGATCCGCCTATTTTTAACACCATTCACGAACGCCTCTGGGCGGGGCCTAAGCATCTTCGGACGGTCCCACCAAACATCAACAATCGTCTTCCCAACAATTTCCTTCTCAAGCTGTCTTCGGATTGTTTCTACTTCAGGTAATTCAGGCATTCCTTGCTATCTTAGCACGCCATTTCTCTTCCACAAAAGACTTAAACTGCTGCTGGAATCGTTCTTTTGAAAACTTTGCCGCCTGCTGGATGCAGTCTTCGGGATTAATGGTTAAATGGTTAAATTGTTCTATTGCTTTTACTAACGATTCTACCGTCGGCTCGTTGAAGAACATCCCTGTTTTGCCTTCCACAACGGTCTCCCCAACCCCACCGCCTCGCCCTTCGACTCCGCTCAGGGCGATTACCGGTTTGCCGAAACCCATCGCCTCGACGGGGACCATCCCGAAATCTTCCTCGCTGACGGGAAAGATTAAAGCTTTGCAATCTTTATAAAGTTCCGAAAGTTCTGGATCTTTCACAAATCCCAAAAATTTTATATTTTCACCGGCGATTGCTTTCAACCTTTCCTCTTCTCTCCCGGTGCCAACCACCACCAACGGCAGCCGCAACTGATTACAGGCCCCAATTGCCAGATCAACGTTTTTGTAGGCTGACAATCTACTAACAACAAGGTAGTAGGGACTTCCAGAAAACTCAGAACAACTCGGTGCGTCAGAGCGTCGGTGCGTCAGAGCGTCGGAGTTTCTGATTTTCTGATTTTTCTGACCGTCTGGTTCGCTGAGTTTTCTGAGTTGTTCTGAACCGTTTTCCGAGTTTTCCGAAATTACCCCCACCGGCGGATAAATCACCGTCGCCTCCCGCCGCCAGAACTTCTTAATCCTCCGCGCCGTATTCTTGGAATTGGCAATAATGTAGTCCGGCCGTTGGGCGCTCTCAAAGTCCCAAATTCTCAAATAATGATCCAACACTCTTACCACCGGTCGGTAATACCAAACATCGCGGCGGCTACTTTCCGCCGGATAGTGATAAAGAAATCTTGCCGGGGTGTGGCAATAGTGGATATGAAGTTGGTCAGGTGTGGTCAGAACTCCTTTTGACCAGATGGTTCCGTCAGAGATGATAACGTCATATTCTCTTAGGTCAAACTGCTCAAAAACCAGAGGGTAAAAAAAAGTATACTGCTTCGAAAGCCAACGGACAAAAGGAAACTTCTGCAACTTTGAACTTTGAACTGCAACTTTGAACTTTGAACTTTGAACTTTGAACTTCTCCTCATCAAATAAGGAGGTATAAATGGGTGCATCAGGGTAGAGCTCGTGAACAGCTTCAAGTACACGCTCCGCTCCCCCGTATTCCGTCAAATAATCATGCACCAGCGCTACACGCATAGAAAAAATCCAAATTTCAAAGAAGCCAAATTAGTTCCAAATCAATAACAAATGTCAAATATCAAAAATTTTTTGAAATAGTTTGAAATAATTTGGAACACTTTGACATTACTTCGCTTTCTTTCTCTTTCCACTAATAATACTAGAAAATATCAACGTTAGTTCTTGAGCTTCCTGCCATAGATTCCTTGCTTCGTTCTTGATTTCTGGTATCGCGGTAGCCAACATTCTTAGCCAATGTTTTGTTTCTTTAGCCTCTTTCTTGCAGATACTAATCTTGTGATAAAAATCCTTACCACTCTCTGCACCATCGGCTTCACAATAATTAGCGCCAACGCTGGTTCCCGATTTCACAAATTGGCTTATAATAGGAATTGTTACCGTATTTTTAGGGATATTCTTGGCCAGTCTAACAACCTCCTCCCCGAACTTTCCGGTTCTTTCCTCCAAATCAAATTTTTTGGAATTTGGATTTTGGTCTTTGTCATTCATTTGAAATAATTTGAAATAATTTGGACTTTGACATTCCCCTCAGGTTCTATCACTGACGGTTGGGGTCGCTTTTTTGTTCACAAAAGCCCCAATTGCCCACCACTCTCTGTGTCCTCTTTTCTTTCTGTGTACTCTGTGTTACTAAGTTCTTTAAACATCGACTTAAATAGCAACTTCTTCAACGACTGTATCTCATTCTGCGATCTAAAATCGCCAATCTGACATTTTTCCAAATCGAGCTCGACCGGCGCGTCGGTCACAATCGTCGCCAACCTCTGCGAAAGTTCCGCCTGCTCTTTTTGACCCCGCAACAGTTTCTGCTGCCTCTCTGGTAGTTCGTCTAAATGATCAAAGACTCCCTCCAAAGTGTCGTATTTTTGCAACAAATCTACCGCCGTCTTCTCCCCCACCCCCGGCACCCCGGGAATATTATCCGACGGATCCCCCCGCAGGGCTTTGTAATCAACAATCTGCTCCGGCCGCAACCCGTACCTTTCATAAACCTCCTTGGCATCATACATCACCGGATTCGAAAGACCTTTCAAGGGCGCATAAACCTTCGTCCTCCCATCAACCAACTGGAGCACATCTCTATCCCCGGTAACAACCACCGCCTCGTCAACTTTTAACTTTGAACTTTGAACTTGGAGCGCAGCGATTATATCTTCGCCCTCGAAACCTTGGACTTCATACACAGGTATCTCAAAGTCCTTAAGAAGTTCTTTAACCATAGGAAGCTGCGCTGCGAGCTCTGTATCCATCTCCGGCCGCCCCTCTTTGTATTTCTCATATTCCAAGTGCCGAAAAGTGGGTCCCTTGACATCAAACGCCACCGCCAAATATTGCGGGTTTAAATCTTTAATCACTTTCAAAAGCATCCGGGTAAAACCGTAAACCGCATTAACCACCTCACCCTTGGAAGTGGTTAGAGTTTTGGGAAGGGCGTGGTAAGCCCTGTGAAGTAAGCTGTTACCGTCAATGAGAACTAATCTACTCATATCTAACTTCAGAACGCGGCCAAGGAGGGCGAGGGTTTGCCAGAGCGGAACGTTAGGGTTCGTCCTTAATGAATTATGATTGCCAGGGGTTCCCTGAGTGAAGCGAGGCAAACCCGAGGCCTCCTAACCCTTCATCATCTTTTCAAATTCAGAACCCTCTATCGTCTCTCGTTTAACCAACTCCCCCGCCACCAAATCCAGCTTCTCCTTCTTCCCCTTCAGAACCTCCTCCGCCCTGGCATAACACTTGTCAATAATCTTTTTCACCTGCTCGTCAATTTTTCCAGCCATCTCGTCGGAATAATTGACCCGCTCCTCGGGCGGACTGTAAGGCCAACCGTTAATCGGCTGTTTGAACGAAAACGCCAACGGTCCCAACTCACTCATTCCGTACTCCGCAACCATCGCCCGGGCAATCCGGTTCGCCCGCTCCAAATCCGAACCGGCCCCAATGGTCATCTCGGAAAACTTAAGCTCCTCCGCCGCCCGCCCACCCAAAAGAGTGGTAATTCTCTCCAACAGCTCCGTTTTCGTCTGGTTGTAACGGTCCCGCTGCGGCACCATCATCGTAAAGCCCAAGGCCAAACCGCGGGAAACAATCGAAACGCGGTGCACCGGATCGGTATGGGGAAGATTGTGAGAAACAACCGCGTGACCGGCTTCGTGGTAGGCGGACATCTTCCGTTCCTCGTCGGACTGCAAACGCTTGCGCTCGGGGCCGAGCTCGACCTTGGTTGCCGCTTCCTCCAGGTCCGCTGACGTAATTTTCTTTTGTCCCAACCGCGCCGCCAGAATCGCCGCCTCGTTCAACATATTTTCCAAATCGGCTCCGGAAAAACCGACGGTTCTCTGGGCCAATCTCCTAATATCTACATCAAGCGCGAACGGCTTGCCGCGCATGTGAATCTTGATAATCGCTTCCCGGTCTTCAATATCGGGCAAATCAAGGACAATCCGCCGGTCAAACCTCCCCGGCCGCACCAACGCCGGGTCCAACAATGCCGGCCGGTTAGTCGCTGCCAGAATGATGACTTGAGTGTTCGGTTCGAACCCATCCATCTCGGTCAAAATCTGGTTCAAGGTCTGCTCTTGCTCACCGTGACTCGTCATCGAAAGACCGCGGTGGCGGCCAATGCTTTCAATCTCGTCAATAAAAATAATCGCCGGTGCGTTTTGCTTGGCCGTCTGAAAAAGGTCACGCACCCGGCTCGCGCCCACTCCGACCAGGACTTCCATAAACTCCGAACCGGCCATGCTGAAAAAAGGCACCCCGGCCTCACCGGCGACGGCGCGCGCGAGCAACGTTTTCCCCGTTCCACTTGGACCAACTAACAAGACACCTCTCGGCACCCGCGCCCCCAATGCCTGGTACTTCTGCGGATTTTTCAAAAAGTCAACGACCTCTTTCAGCTCCCTTTTCGCTTCGTCAACACCGGCGGCGTCGGAAAATTTAATCTGCGGCTTGTCTTTGGAAAAAAGTCGCGCCCGCGATTTACCAAAGGAGAAAATGTCCGTCCCGATTTTTCTTGACTGCCTGAGCATTAAAAAAATGAAAATGACGGTCACCACCACCGGCAGGGCGTCCAGAATCAGACCAACAATCTTTGAGCCCGAAAACTCCCGCTGGTAAATCCCCTCTCTGACTTTAGCCGGGTCAACACCGTAGCGGTGCAAAATTTCGTCAAAGGAATCCTCCGGCTCTTTGAAGGCGTGAACTTTCTTGCCATCGACTAAGGTAACTTCAAGAAGATTGCCGGTGATTTCGATTTTTTCGACCGTTTCTTTGTTGATTAAGTTTAGAAGTTGGGAAACGGAAATTTCCTCCGGCGGCTCGGACAGAATCTCGGGACCGGAGAGAAAGTAGATTAAACCAAGACCTAGGATAATCAAAAGGAAAATCGTCAGCAGTCGGCTTCCCTTCACTTTTTTGGGTGTTTTCGGCATCTTCGGCATCTTCGGCATTCCATCCATAGCTTTGACAGTATAACACAAACGAAAAAGGCGAAGAACCGAACTTTCCGGCTCTCCGCCCATAGTCACAGAACCTTCTGCCTATCCTTCCTCCTCTGCTCCCCCTCTTTCGCGTCGCCGCTTAAGTCCCGCCGCGAGCAGCCACGCAGTAAGCCTCGCCAATGCCAATGACCTGTTCAATAGGTCAAAGTCGAAGTCGAAGTCAAGCGGTTGCCAGACGCGATCTTGCCACACCCGCCGCCAGACCCGCCTCGGACTGGTCCGAACCACCGGATTCTCGATCGTGGGCGGTCGAAAACATACCCCTCCGGGACAATTTCTCTTACGCGCCACCGCCCACCTCCTTCTCCAACATTCGCTGGACGGCGGTGAGAAGCTCTTCGATGGAGAAGCCTTCTGGGATGGATTCGTCTCCAAACGGCTTGAGTCCTTCGGGCAATGGCCGACACACCGTAGACATCCCCAAAACGGGAACGCCGACCTCCTCAAGCATGTCCTGCGCCTTGAATCCCAAATTCTCCAGCCTCAACCCCGGAGCCTGAGGAAACCGGAAGTCCAGGATAGCCAAGTGGGGAATAGCGGTTTTCAGGGCTTCCGTCATTCCGTCCAGACTCTCAACCGCTTGGACACCGTAGCCCTCCTCCTCCAAGATTTCCACGAGGCACGGCCGAAGCGCATAATGGTCCTCGACGAGCAAAATCTGAATCTTTTGCATCTCTATCCTCCTTCGTTG
>JAUXAW010000035.1 GCA_030619715.1 candidate division WWE3 bacterium | reverse complement strand
GCAAATAGAGTCTTTTGTATAACTGGGCATATAAGTCTTAGCCGTTAAAGAGCCTTTGATTAATGTATTTGCTATGATGTAATCTATAAATTTCCCTAAAAAAAGATTTGTGAGAATCCATCCTTCTGTTATCGCGAGCTTTCGAGGAAAGCGCGGTAATCTCATTACTCCATATGTCATTCCCGCGAAAGCGGGAATCTATCTTCTCTTTTCCATCTAAATACTATTCAGCAACAACTAATACATCTCGTAACTATTTTTTAAAAAAGAAGGATTTTTTAAATCTTTTGTCGTATTAATATTAAGGTGTAGAAAAATTGAAAAAGACTAATTCTTTTAACCGTTGGTGGCGATTCAATAAGGCAAATATATATTCTTGAAGTGTGACAAACGAAACGTCCCCTTGTCTTTGTAGATCTTTCTGTAGCACCTGATGAGGAAGCTTATGAAAATGTCAAGGTTTTTCTTACTTCATTGTTAGATAAAGTGAACAAAAAACTTGGGGTCAAATCTTTATTCTTGACATATAATTTAATTAACTGTCAAGAATAAAGATTTGACCCCAAAAACTTCCAAGGGAAAGAAGAGACAGACTCAGGAGAAAGAAACATGTCAGTAGACGTAACTCCACTGTTCAGACCTCTGAAAATAAAGGAAAAGGAATTGCCCAATCGTATAGTGATGCCGCCCATGTTGGTTCTCCGGGGGCTGACAACCCCGGGAGGTGTGGACTGGTATGGTGGGCACGCCAGGGGCGGCGTCGGAGTGGTCATTGTCGAGGCGACTGCCGTCAATCGCTTCGGCTCAGAGCTCACCGCCGAGAACCTGAAACCTTTGGTTGACGCGATTCATGAGGGAGGCGCTCTGGCCGCAATCCAGCTCTTCCCCGTGACCCTTGGCAGATCGGTCTCTCCCGCGGAGGTCGATAGAAGCGAGATTGAAGAGATCGTGACCTATTACCGCGCGGCCGCCGGGGTTTGCGCCGATGCAGGTTTCGACGGAGTTGAGCCCCACGGTGCCCATGGCTTCCTGCTTAATCAGTTCTTCTCGCCGGTGCAGAACAAGCGGACTGACGAGTTTGGCGGTGAGATTGAAAACCGCATGCGAATGTCCCTGAAGATCATGGAGGCTGTCCGGCCTATGTGTGGTCCTGACATGGTCTTACTCTACCGTCATACGCCTGTGGGACAAGGCTACGGCATTGAAGAAAGCCTGATCCTGGCAAAGGAGTTGGTCAAAGCAGGATTGGACATCCTAGACATCTCGCCCGCCAGCACCGAGAGGCCTGGTGACAGGGCAGCCCCCTTCAAGAATCTTGGAGTTCCGGTCATCGCAGTGAACGAGCTCGACGAAGTCGAGCGGGCCCTCGAGGTGCTGAACGAGGGCCGAGCTGATCTCGTCGCAGTGGGTCGCGGGTTGATAGCCGACCCCGACTGGCCAATTAAGGTCAGAGAAGGCCGTTTCGATGAGATCATAAAGTGCGTGAGGTGCAACGAGAAATGCTACGGCAACCTGGGGAAGGAGATACCCATCGAGTGCACTCAATGGGGATGAGGAGAAGTCGAGGGGAACTAGAGTCAGGCTTCACAACTTCACAAAATGCAAAGCGAAAACAGAAAATGTGAAGTTGCGAAGCCTGACCCCAAAAGATTTTAAATCAAGCAAAGCTAAGCAGTATATGAACATATTATCATATATCTATATAATAGTCAATATTAGAACATTATTGCCCTTTATAATGTATAAAGCTTCCTATTTCTTTGATTTCCTTATAAATACTCCTTATTTTGTAAAACTAAAAAAGGGACCTTTCCCGGTACAAGAAAGACCCCTTGACTTGCCTATATATAAAAGTTAGTGTAAACTTTAGTGGGGTTTATTGTTTGCGGAATAAATAAAATTAGTTTATGATAAGCATAAGAATCTATAAAGATATGCCCCAAGGAAAATTGGTGGTTAATTTCCGAAACTTCACCTAGAGTCGTTAACCGAAATTCGCCCGCCCCCTTTTGGAAGAAAGAGTTTGTTACCATCAAACAAGAAAGGAGTGAAACAAATGGCTAAACCGACTTACCAAGATGCCACACTGATGCTTCAGCTTGCCCAGTGGTTGACTGCAGCGGGATTATCGGAAGCGTGGAACTGGATGCTTAGCGACGAGTTCGTCCCCGACTATTCAGACTTCATGGAGAAATACCCTCCTGGTAGTGAGGGGTACCGCAAGGCTACTGACATCTGTATGTGGATGGAGACCATTGGCACCCTCTACAAGCATGGGCTGTTCAATGAGGAACTCCTGTTCGACTGGATGGCAGTAAGCTTCATCTGGGATAGGATGAAGGGCTTCGCCCTTGGCGAGAGGGAGAAGTTCGGGATGCCGGCGCTATGGGAAAACTTTGAAGCCATGGCAAAAGCCCAAAAGGGGCGATAGGGCACCACCTCACACTCTTTTGAGAGCTGGTGGGGCACTGAAACAAGTTGGCGTAGAGTCTTCCCATTTCGAGGGGCGGGCGAACTCTGCGCTCTCTTTGGTCGCTTGCACTACGGGTCGGCTAACACGGTGTATGTGGCTTCGCTATTACTTCGCCCAAATGCTCACTTCGTTCACTTCACATACACCGAAAACGTTATATGAAATGGTGGTTTTCACCATTTTGATATAATCCCTCACCTAGAATATAATAATCATTAGGAAAATTATTGAAATAGGCCAGGCTTAAATGATTTTTTTCCTAATCAGCAAATAT
>JAUXAW010000017.1 GCA_030619715.1 candidate division WWE3 bacterium | reverse complement strand
TGTAAGCGCCGGTCGCAACCTGACTCAATTTTTGACTTTTTATCTGAATTTTTGCTCTTTGCTTTTTGCTCTTTGCTGTTGAAGTTGAGACGATGGTCTCGATGAACGTGTTCCACTCCTGACATTGCGGGCAGCGGCCAGACCACTTGGGCGATTCGTAACCGCAGGATTGGCAGATGTAGAGAGTCTTGGATTTAGGCACAGGAAAAATTTCTAATATCTAATGTCTAATTCCTAACAAAATTTCCAATTCTTAAATGTCAAATTTCTAAAAATTCTCGGTATTGGAAATTGGACATTCGGCATTTCATTAGAAATTAGGAATTAGTAATTAGGAATTGTCTTTCTTAAGTCGCTTAATACTTAAACCGAGCTTCCTTTTCTCCGGCTCGAGGTTGATGATGACGGCCTTGACCTCTTCGCCTTCATCAAGCGGGCCGGTGGTTTCGGAGACGTGGATCAGACCCTCAATTCCCTCCGGCAACTTGACAAAAGCCCCGAAGGGAACGGTTTTGGTTACTACGCCGGAAATGGTGTCGCCGACCTTGTACTTTTTGGTGACCTCTTCCCAAGGGTTTTCCCGCAAGGTTTTCATCGACAGGGCCAGCTTTCCCTGCTCCCGGTTGACGCTCAAAACCACCACCTCAACCTCGTCGTCAACTTTGACCACCTCACGGGGATGGTCAATACGCTTCCAGCAAATCTCGCTGATGTGGACCAGGCCCTCAACACCCGGCCTGAGCCGCACAAAAACGCCAAAGGGGAAAATCGAGGTAACGGTCCCCTTCATCTTTTTTTCCGGCTTCAGGTCTTCAAAGAATTTTTTGATTTTGGGGTCGGACAGGAGCGTGGCCAGCTTTTCGGAGAAGACCAACCGGTTGATCGAGCGATTAAGCTCAATGACGCGGACGGCGAGGGTTTCACCGAGAGGAGGAGAACCAGAGGAATCAGAAGTACCAGAGTTTAGGTGGGAAAAGGGTATAAAGCCGCGGAGACCGGCGGGGAGCTCGACGACCAAACCGCCCTTGTTAGAATCGACAACCTTGACTTCGAGAACGGTTTCCTTCTTGAACGCCTCCTCGACCTCCCGCCAGGCCCGTTCGTTCTGAGCCCTTTTAAGGGAAAGGATAATGTAACCCTGATCGTTCTCGGTTTGAACGACTGAGGCAATAACCTTGTCACCAACCCCAAGGCCAGCAATTGAGTCAACTTCGTCCTCGATTTCCCGATCACCGATGATTCCTTCGGATTTTGACCCTAGATCAACGAAAACCTCTTTCCGACCAACAGAAATAACCGTACCTTCGACGACTTCTCCATAACGAAAAGTCCTTAGAGTACGGTTTGTATCCGCCAAAAGTTCCTCCATTGTCTGTGGTTTTTTAGCTGTTGGCATAGCGGGTGGTAGTTTACCGCAGATTTGAGGAGGTTGCAAGAGGAACAAAAATGCCCTGGCGATGAGCATTAGACCGAATGGTAATAGCGTAGCTATTGCTTCGGGCGCAGCGAAGAGCCAGAACCGATAAACAAAAATGCCCTGGCGATGAGCTATCTTCCCCTTAAAAAGAGTATTTTCGCCGCTGACCGGTTTAACTTCTGAGTTCGAAATGGTATCAGGTGGAACCCGGTCGCTATAATCACCAAGGCAAAGAACGCAGAGTACGCATCAGAATCCGCCAGCTGGCGGAGTATCTTCGATCGATTAGTACGGCTCGGCTAAACATGTTACCACGCTTACACCTACCGCCTATCAACCTGGTATTCTCCCAGGGATCTCAAACGATTCCTCATCTTGGGGTCGGCTTCGCGCTTAATATGCTTTCAGCGCTTATCCAAACCAAACGTGGCTACCCAGCGGTGCTCTTGGTAGAACAACTGGTGCACCAGAGGTTTGTCCGCTCCGGTCCTCTCGTACTGGGAGCAGCTCCCCTCAAGAATCGAACGCCCATCGTGGATAGAGACCGAACTGTTTTGCAACGTTCTGAACCCAGCTCACGTGCCGTTTTAATGGACGAACAGTCCAACCCTTGGGAGCTTCTTCACCCCCAGGATACGACGAGCCGACATCGCTGAAATCCATTATTTCTAATGGCGCTGACTATATCTTCACCCAGCCACATTCACGAATGTGGCGGGGGTTGGCGTATGATAGAACTCTAGCTGAGTGTCTATCTCCCCGCCTAAATATCCAATTTTGGCGGGTCAGTCGATACGGGGTCAATGGTTCGGAAAACTCGGAAAACTCAGTTAATCAGAATGTCAGTTAAATCAGACCGACCGGTTCGTCAGAAGTATCCACCAGAGCACCAATTTTTATGCAGAGAATTTATACGTTTTGATAGCACTTTATACTCAAGAGCAACTTCTTTTGCTTCGCTCGTAAGTCTTGGTACAGTAATTACCAACGTTCTAAGATGGGTGATTAGCTCATCGCTTGAACCGAGGGCGATTTTCAAGAAACGTTTAAATTCCTTACTTGACGCTCTTTTGGCAAATCCTTCGGCAATATTTGCCGGTATGGATTTACTACACTTCTTACACTGACGAACTGTATCAATCTCTGATCTGGGAATTTTTCGCAACAGAACATAGAGTTTTTTGAGTAGTCTTAAAGACTCCACGTAAACTTCAAGGTCTGTTACATCGCGAATCATGTCTCTATCTTACCAGACTTTTCTGGCGATCTGAATTACCGATTCACTGGCCCACTGAGTTATTCTGAGTTGTTCTGAACTCATGACTTCCCA
Source organism: candidate division WWE3 bacterium (assembly GCA_030619715.1). Taxonomy (GTDB): domain Bacteria; phylum Patescibacteriota; class WWE3; order JAUXAW01; family JAUXAW01; genus JAUXAW01. The sequence continues at coordinate 7,346 of JAUXAW010000017.1, read as the reverse complement.
CGGTATTGTCCTTTGACATAACGAGTTAATTCAATTAAACCCGAAATGTCAAGAGGAGTCCACCGTTATTAGCCAATTTTTTGGTATGACATTACTGTCATAGCACCCCAATGTCATTCAAGGTGCCGAACCGCGCCGTCGCTGTGGACGCTCGGGCGCGACTAGCCTGTTATCCCTGGCGTAGCTTTTATCCGTTAAGCTCTGCCGGTACCACTACCAAACAGAGGATCACTAAGCCCCGCTTTCGCGATTGTTTGAGTTGTATCTCTCACAATTAAGCTGGCTTATGCCTTTACACTTAGAGCACGATTCCCATCCGTGCCAAGCCAACCTTTGGGCCCCGCCGGTACTCTTTAGGCGGGGACCGCCCCAGTCAAACTACCCACCAGACATTGTCTCCCAGCCGGATAACGGCCTAGGATAAGATTTAAGAATTAACCAGGAGGGTATTTCACTGACGGCTCCGTTTTGCCCGAAAGCAAAACCTCAACGCCTCCCCTCTATCCTACGCAAGCTAATCCCTAAACCAATGTCAAGCTGTAGTAAAGCTGCCAGGGTCTTTTTGTCCTACGATGGGTAGGCCGCATCTTCACAGCCATTTCAATTTCGCCGGGTCGACGGCTAAGAGAGTGCTCAAGTCGTTACGCCTTTCCTGCGGGCCGGAACTTACCCGGCAAGGGATTACGGTACCTTTGGACCCTTATAGTTAAGGCCGCCGTTCACCGGAGCTTCGATTGCTAGCACGCAGCGCGTGCTGCGCACAAGCGCAATTAACTTACCGGCACTGGGCAGGCGTCAGCCCCTATACCTCCTCTTACGAGTTAAGCAGAGACCTGTGTTTTTGATAAACAGTCGCTTGAGCCTTTTCACTGCGACCTCTTCGGGCTTTAACACCCAAAGAGGCAATCCTTTTCCCTAAGTTACGGATTTAATTTGCCGAGTTCCTCGGCCGTCGTTCTCCCGCTCGCCTTGGTATACTCTACCTGTCCACCTGTGTCGGTTTGCGGTACGGATACTTCTTGATCTCGCTAGAGAATTTTCTCGGAAGCTTAACGCAATCGAGTCTCCTTCGACGAATCTCCGGATCCCCCACCGCTCGCTTTAAAACGCTTCGACGGATTTACCAATCAAAGCTAACTTGCGGCTTGGACGGCCAACCATGTGACCGCTCGACCTATCAAACTCCGTCCTCCCATTGCTGATGACGATCAAAAAGCAGTAACGGAATATTAACCGTTTGTCCATCGGCTACGCCTTTCGGCCTCACCTTAGGCCCGACTAACCCTACGTCGACGAACGTTGCGTAGGAAACCTTGGACTTTCGGCGCCCCGAATCCTCATCGGGGTTTCGCTACTCATGCCGGCATTCTCACTTCCATTCGCTCCACCGCTCCTCACGGATGCGGCTTCACCGCCAATGGAACGCTCCCCTACCACTCGCGCGCAGCGCGAGATCCGGAAACATCGGAGTATCAGCTGAATCGGTGTGTCGGATTACGGATAGACCGGATAGATCGGAATTAAGTTTTTTCCGAATTCTTCTGATTTATCTGTTATCCGATGTTAGCCGATTATCAGCCGATTTTAGCTAACGTTTCTGAATCTTGTGCTACGCACAAGTCCGCAGCTTCGGTAAATGCTTTAAGCCCCGTTAAATTTTCGGCGCATTCAACCATCGAATAGTGAGCTGTTACGCTTTCTTTAAAGGATGGCTGCTTCTAGGCCAACCTCCTATCTGTCAAAGGTTGAACACTTCCTTTCCCACTTAAGCTTCTTTAGGGACCTTAGCTGACGGTCCGGGCTGTTTCCCTTTCGAGCATGGAACTTAGCTCCCATGTTCTCACTGCTCCACCACATCGAGCGTATTCTGAGTTTGGTAGGGGGAGGTACCCTCGCGGGCCCTCATCCCTTCCAGTCGCTTTACCCCGCTCGACAATAGAGTGGAACGCTGCACCTAAATGCATTTCGGGGAGAACCAGCTATCACCAGGTTCGATTGGCATATTACCCCTAACCTCAGGTCATCCCAGCCTTTTGCAACAGACACGGGTTCGGGCCTCCACCCGCCTTTCGACGGACTTCACCCTGCCCAAGGTTAGCTCACCTGGCTTCGGGTTTGATCGTTGCTACAAAATCGCGCTATTCACACTCGGTTTCCCTACGGTTTCTCCGCCTTAGGCGGATTAACCCAAAGCAGCAACGATCCTCTCGCCGGCTCATTCTTCAATAGGCACGACATTACTCGCGCGCAGCGCGAGCAACTCCCAACCTACAACAAACCACCAACAACTCCAAAAATAATGTTGTTTGTTGTCTGTTGATTGTTGTTAGTTGCTTGTGCTACGCACAAGCTCTGTCTGCTTGTAAGCGTATGATTTCAGGTTCTATTTCACTCCCCTCCCGGGGTTCTTTTCACCTTTCCCTCACGGTACTCGTTCACTATCGGTCACTTGGAGTATTTAGCCTTGCCGGGTGGCCCCGGCAGATTCCCACAAGGTTTCACGTGTCTCGTGGTATTCAAGATGATAACAAAGAGTCCAATCCCTTTTGGATACGAGACTTTCACTCTCTTTGGTCGGCCTTTCCAGACCATTCTCCTAGGGAAATTAGATTTCTTACTCTTTTCCTGCTCAAAGGCAAGATAGTCATCTCTTACAACCCCCTAGTCCAATGGACTAGGGTTTGGGCTTTTCCCTTTTCGCTCGCCGCTACTTAGGGAATAACATTTGTTTTCTTTTCCTCTGGCTACTGAGATGTTTCACTTCGCCAGGTTCCCCCCATATCCCTATCCTCGTCCAATGGACGAGTTTTAGAATATGGTGACTATCGATGAAGATAGCCGGATTACTCCATTCGGAAATCCCCGAGTGATAGCGCCCGCTCACGGCTCCTCGAGGCATATCGTCTGTGAGCCACGTCCTTCTTCGGCTCCAAGTGCCAAGGCATCCATCATACGCCCTTTGTTGATACTGTATTTCTGATGCGTACCCTGCTATCGAGTAAAGTCCGCAAGCGGCGATCGCTTCGCGATCTAATGCCGTTAGACTATACTCGATTGCAACATCTTTGAGTTACATAGTCGTCAGACTATGCTCAAAGTAGTGTTACATTCTTATTTACTTATTCTGTTGTTAAAGAGCTTGGTGGAGTCGACCGGCCTCGAACCGGTAACCTCTACATTGCAAATGTAGTGCTCTTCCAATTGAGCTACGACCCCAACTCAAACTTTTAACAGGAGGAAAATCTTAAAATTTAAAGCAGAAGAAAACGCCCCGTTTTAGGGACCAGAGAGAAGGCTAGTTGTCAGCATAAATCTCATTTTCTTTAAATTTTCCTCCTTAAGCAACCATCACCTTACCACACTCCCCACCCCTTGTCAAGGGGGTGGACTTGACAGCCCTCGGCACCAAAATCCCGGCCAGAGGCCTGTCGGCCTCTGGACGAAAAAAGCCCCGTTGAACAGAGTATCGTTCCGGGGCTTTTCTTTTTGGTCAAAACGAAACCCACCACTACGGTGGGTTAAATATTTTTATGGAATGGTGGGTCCGGGTAGATTCGAACTACCGACCCCTTCCTTATCAGAGAAGTGCTCTAAACCCCTGAGCTACGGACCCTGCGTTCTTAGTCGGCAAGAAGTGGAAGGAAGTTTTGGGTATTGGTTTTCAAAGCTTAACCAACAAACTTTCATATTTCGGGTTAACAACTCCTTTGAAAGGAGGTGATCCATCCCCAGATTCCCCTAGGGATACCTTGTTACGAGTTATTCCTGATCACTGTCCCCACACTCATTCGCCTAAAAGGCGAGCTCTATGTAGTGGCAGCTTTCCTGAACTCACGGGCGGTGTGTACAAGACCCGAGAACGTATTCACCACCGTATAGCTGACCGGCGATTACTAGCAACTCCACTTCATGGAGGCGAATTTCAGCCTCCAATCCGAACTGAGACCACTTTTAAGAGATTAGCGTCCTCTCGCGAGGTAGCAACCCGTTGTAGTGGCCATTAACGCACGTGTGTGGCCCAAGGCATAAGGGCCGTAATGACTTGACGTCGTCCCCACCTTCCTCCCCGTTGCCGGGGCAGTCCCGTCAGAGTGATACAACTGACAGTAGGGGTTGCGCTCGTTGCGGGACTTAACCCAACATCTCACGACACGAGCTGACGACAGCCACGCGACACCTGTGCTGGTTACACCCGAAGGCAATCTCCTGACTTTCGTCAAGATAATCCCAGCATGTCAAGCCTTGGTAAGGTCCTACGGTTATCATCGTATTGAACCACATGCGACGCTGCTTGTGCGGGTCCCCGTCAATTCCTTTAAGTTTTAGCCTTGCGACCGTACTTCCCAGGCGGAGGACTTACTGCGTTAGCTGCAACCGTCACCCCGCAGAGCGGGACGACGATTTAGTCCTCATCGTTTACGGCGTGGACTACACGGGTATCTAATCCGTTTTGCTCCCCACGCTTTCGTGCCTCAGCGTCAAAACAGTCCCAGATGCCTGCCTTCGCCTTCGGCGTTCCTCTGCATATCAACAGATTTCACCCCTCCATGCAGAATTCCGGCACCCCCTTCCTGCTTCTAGCCTGACAGTTTTCTTGGCAGTTCCTCGGTTGAGCCGAGAGATTTAACCAAAAACTTGTCGGGCCGCCTACGCACTCTTTACGCCCAATAACTCCGGATAACGCTTGTGGCCTACGTTTAACCGCTGCTGCTGGCACGTAGTTAGCCGCCACTTGTTGATGTAGGTTTACACACCGAAGTGCTTCATCCCTCACGCGGCGTCGCTGCGTCAGGCTTTCGCCCATTGCGCAATATTCCCGATTGCTGCCACCCGTAGGTGTCGGGGCCGTGTCTCAGTCCCCGTGTGGCTGACCATCCTCTCAGACCAGCTACCCGTCGAAGGCTAGGTAGGCCATTACCCTACCTACTACCTGATAGGACGCGGGCTCATCCTTAACCGCAAAAGCTTTACTCTTACGAGACTATTGAGTATTAGCCCACCTTTCGGTGGGTTATTCCCAAGTTAAGGGTAGATTCCCACGCGTTACTCACCCGTCCGCCATGGTCCAAAGGACCATTCGACTTGCATACCTTAGGCACGCCGCCAGCGTTCATCCTGAGCCAGGATCAAACTCTTATATTAACCCGCCTTTCGGCGGGACTTCCTTCCACTTCCTGCCGGCTAAAGCAAGAGTGGTATTCACTTTTAAAGGTGCTTCGCACCTTAGTGCTAATTCTCAGTTTGAATCTTAACAGATAATTAGTGGTTTGTCAACACAATCTAAAGCTTTCCCATCTATTTCCCGAAGAAAATCTTCTCAAAAACCTCCTGCGCCTGGGCGCCAGCCCAGCCTTGAGGTAGTAGCTCAAAAGGCAGCTGCGGGTCGCTCCTAAGAATCGCAAAATACTCAAACGCTATCTCCATTCTATCTCCCTGCTCCCCCTGTTTTCCCTGCTCTCCCCCGTAAGCCTCGGCGAACTCCCGGTACCTCCGATTAAGCTCCGCCAGCCCGTAAATCTCATTCAAGACCGTCGAAACTTCCCGACCGCCAAAGGCCCATTCGTCTAATAAAACCGAAACAACTACCGAATCTGCCAAACCTTTTTGCTCCACAAACTTACTTAAGAGCTCGAGGGGATTATAGGAAGTCAACCAAACCGAAGACTGAAGCATCACACAACCAAGACTTTTCAAAAAAATTCGCAAGGCATCTCTTAAAGAATTTTTGCCGACGGGAATATCGTAGTTGATTAGGTAAAACTTGCCGTCCCAAGGGCGGTCTTTGTTATAAACCGGAAAGATTGAATCTAAGCGCTTTCCACCCTCCTCGGTAATCTGAGGCACGAGGTGGGCTTCCGACGGAGCCAACTCAATGTAACCCTGTCTAAGAAGAAATCTCAACGCTCGCTCAATCTTTCTCGGCGTCAGTTCCGGTAGGTTCGCAAACGCACCTGCAAGCCCTTCCCATGTTCCCTCACCGTTGGACTCCCCCGTCAGCTTCCAACCCACACCCAGATAGATTTTAAAAAGGACCAAATCCGCGCTTGATGCAATTAAACCCTTGCTAAATTCCGCAATTTTCTCCGAAATTTTCATTACATCTCATATTTTAATTCTTTCGATCCCAAATGTCAAACGCAGGTACGAAGGTGAATTTTCAAATCCCAATTTTCAATGATACCACCACCTAATACCTCGTCCTTACGGTAAAAGACTGCGCTCTGTCCCGGCGTTATTCCCCGCGTCGGTTCGTCCAAAACAATCTCGGCTGTTTTTGCACTGATACTTGAAACCTTTGCATTTAGGAGTTCTCCTTGATGCCGAACTCTAACTTGACATTCAACCACACCTTCAGGCACTTGACCACTAATCCAATTCACATTACCAACGGCGAACTTTTGTCTCTCCGACTCCGCCCCTCGCCCCACAATCAACCGATTCTTCTCCCCATCCATCCCCACAACATAAAGCGGCACCGAGGACCGAACCTCGAACCCCTTTCGCTGACCGATTGTATACAAAGGGAGCCCAAAATGCTTCCCAATAATTTCACCGTTCGCATTGACCACATCGCCGGGCTTGATCGCCTCGGGAATGTGTCTTTTCAGGAAATCGCGGTAATCGTCATCAAGGATAAAACAGACCTCGAAACTCTCGGGACGCTCGGAAACGGGTAAATTTTTTACTCTTGCCAATTTTTTGACTTCGTCCTTTCTTCGGTCACCGACCGGGAACAAAATGTGAGCCAGTTTGTCTTGGGTCAGGGTCCAGAGGAAGTAAGATTGGTCTTTGGATTCATCAATTCCTTTTAACAGACGGTGAAGCTCGCGTGGCCCTGAAGGAGCCGCCGATGAGGAAATCCGCGCGTAATGCCCAGTGGCCAAATAATCACAACCCAACGCCCGCGCATACTCCAACAGCTTCCCAAACTTAATAAACTGATTGCAAATCACACAAGGATTCGGCGTCCGACCGGCGGCGTATTCCGCCAAAAAATAATCAACGACGATTTTCTTAAAATCCTCGGCATAATCCTTGACATAAAAGGGAATCTCCAACTTCACCGCCGTCTTTCGCGCGGCTTCTTCATTTACACCTTTTGAACCTTCTTTCCAAAGACGTAAGTGTATTCCGGTAACTTCATACCCCTCCTCAACCAACAACGCCGCCGCCACCCCACTATCCACTCCCCCACTCATCGCAATTGCAACCTTTTTCTTTTCCTTCATAACAACTCCAATTTACCACCTAAGAATATCAAATACCAAATACCCAATACCAAATGAATTTCAAATGACTAAATATCAAATTTTTTGAACTTTGAACTTTGACATTTGGGATCTTCA
>JAUXAW010000021.1 GCA_030619715.1 candidate division WWE3 bacterium | reverse complement strand
CCGTTTATGGGCGTAGAGGCAAGGGGCCAGCTGGCGAAATCAATTGTCTTTTTCCCCTGGAAGGGGATCCAGGCGGTTCGATCGCACGTTTACCCCTCTCAGCCCCGAACCGCCGCGCAGATCGCGGTAAGGGTGGATTTTTCATCTCACGTTGACGCTTGGCATAGCGCCTTGATGATCGCCGTCGACAAAGCTGCCTTGAATTTATTCGCCGGCGTGACCCAGCGGGCGGCTTCCGGGTTCAATGAGTTTGTCGGCTTTTTTCGAAAGTATTACGACCCTGCAGACACCAAGTCATATCTCAGGGATATGCTTATCGTTGCAAATACCGGCGGCTCGATGGACCTAGAGATCAACACCTCCGATGCCACCGTCCGTAATATCCCGTGTTATTACGGCTATTCAAAAACCTACATGCCTTACACGGTCAACGCCGTCCAGAAAGCCGGTAACGTCTGGGAAGTAACCCTGCCCGCTCTTACCGTCGGGGCAAACCTGTTCTTTTATTTTATCGAGACCGCCGCCGACTATTATGGTCGGTCCGGGATCTACAAGGAAGAAGTCGCGGTTTAATTTTTTAATATCGCTGGCGTTTCTTCTTAACCTTCGGGGTTAATCTTTTGGCGTTAGTCAAAAGTCCCCTCCTATCCGGACGGGCCACCGGATCCCTTTCTGGCGTGATTACTTATCAGAGCTGGAAAGGGCTTCCGGTGGTCCGTTCTAAACCTTTCCCTACCAATCCTAAAACTCCCGCCCAGGAATACGTTCGTTTTGTCTTAAGTGAAGCGGCAATCAGCTATCGCCGTGATTGGGAAACCTACACCGAAAAGGCTGCCTTTAGTTTAGCGGCCAAGGTTTTTGAAAATGGCACTAGTGGCTTTGGATATTTTTTATCTGTCCTCTGGTATGTTATCAACCTTGACTTAGATTTTGGACCCGTTCTTCTTTTCAACGAATTCGAAGCCCCAACCTATTACGAGTATTCCTTTATTAATCCTCTAACCCTTTCTTTTTGGATGGACTTTTATTTATCACTTGACACACCAAGGTCTTTTGATTTAGCTTACCATCGGTGGACCAATCTTTTTATAAATATTTTTACCATAGACAAACCCTTTAATCGTGACCAAACCGTTTATTTTCATTTGCAAACTCTTTCCCCAACTCACGCCTGGAAAACTGGCTTGTATAAGCGTCGACTGAAACATCAATAATTTATTTTCTCACCAACACTTGAGAGGCCGATCATGGTAAAAGTTAAAATGCCCTTTCTCTCTCAATCAGCGGGCGGTAATTTTACCGAAAACATTTACTACTCTTCATACGGCGTTCGCACCGTCGTAAAACAATTAGTAACCCCATCCAATCCCAGAACCGCAAAGCAACAAGCAAACAGAGAATCCGTTTCAGCGCTAACCTCCTTCTGGGGCATTTTTAAACACATCACTGCCGCCATCAACTCCTATAAGCTCCTCAATAAATTCCATCGCTATAATCTCCCCGCCTATCATGCTTACCTTAAAATTTGGATGACTGATTACAATAAGTATCCAAAGCACTGTATGGTTTATCAGTTGGGCACCCTACAGCAATGGTGGAGAAATATCGGGCCCGGACAATGGCGCTCGGAGATTAAATTTTACGCTTACGGAGCGTCGGACGATGCTTTCACGGTTGGCCTTTTTAGTATTGGCAAAACCCCCGCCTGCGATGAATTCTTTCATCTTTTATCCTGGGCGGGCAACCCTTATGGTGTCCTCGAGAGTTTTGCTATTCCTTTCTCCGAGCGTCCTATATATATTAAAATCGTTTCTCCAGACGCCCCCCCCTGGGAGGATTACGAATCACTCTCCGGCATTTGGGAAGTAGACAGCTTCGAAGCTCACCCTTAAGCCCCCTTCCCCTTGGTTCTCTTAACCAAAAAAGCCGGGGTTTATAACACCGAGCTTTTCCCCCCTGGCAAAACATCAATCTCCAAGCCTTTTTTAAAGAAGCAAGACCCCTTCCTTCCCCTTTGGGTAGACCACCTAGGGAAGGAACTAGACTTTTACCAACGACAAGGCCAGTGGACCGTAAGGAGCATGCCACAACTTGAGACAAAGATCTGGACAGTACCCCAAAAAATATCGATGCGTAATATGAAGATGGCCACCCTTGAGTTTAACGCTATTACCGGCGACGACATGGCCGCATGGCAAAACGTTTCTGTCGGCTCTCAAGCCAGCTACAGAGATGTTTTTTCAAAAGAGTATCTTAACCATTACCACAAAAACAAATCGCAGCCAGTTCTCCCTTACATGGTTAGATACATCACAACTGCTTATTTTTTTACAGTATCTTTTCACTTCCGGGATTACTGTTACGCTGATTTATATTACAACCATGGAGTCATGAAACGCGAAAACCTCCCCATTAATTGGTATTATGAATCATGGGAACACCGAGGGTTACGGGGCTCTGGTAAGATAGCCGAGCACCCCAACTGGAATTATGTTGACGTTTCCGAACATTGGTGGGGAAACTTGCACACCTGGTGGTTTGATCCCATAACTCCCGACTGGTATCCTTTTTACTTTTCTGTAAGAACATTTAATTCAATTCCAATAGAGGTCGGATCCTCTGGCATCTATTGCGCCGCTCGATACCTCGAGGAGGTTTCACCCGGTGTTTATGAAATCTTTGAAAAGCCCTCACTTGGCTACCAAAGCCTTCCTTACTGGACCTTCGATTACCAGGACGGCAAGAAAATTCCCGAAGAGCTACCTATTCAATTCAACCCCTGGGAGCCCTAATCCTTGGGATCCCCAGAAGCCAACGCTAAGCGTTTTTTATATGTGGCGTTTACTATTAAGCGAAATTTGGGACGGGAACAAAAGCGCAGCTTTTGCAGACCTTCTAATTGTAGTAGCTCTACTTTTCTTAATCATAGTTTTAGTACGAGTAATTATAAAAGCCAACTCCAACGACGACAAAAAATAATCTAACCTTAAACCTTCTTCCGAGCTTGCAACATCTAAGCCGAGCACAATACCAAGATTCAAAGACTACACCCTCGAAGACCCATCATTTCAGTCAATTTAATCTTTCGGCCCTCGACTCCTATAAACGAAAACGATATTCAACTTAATCTTCAAACCCCTCATGAGATTCCCACCAAAACACCCAACACTACCCAGGGGCATACAGGCCTCACCCCCGAGAACACAACCACCCAACACAAAAAAACCTATAAAAAGCAATTTTCCGAGTCTCACCGCAGAGCAGGTTTCGGCTTGCCTTAAAGATATACCGCCCCCGATCCGAATTTTAAATATATTTTTTAATCCCATTAACACTTTGCTATCCTACAATCAACCTGCTACATCTAAATACGATAATTCCCTTCCAGGTTACCACAAAAAGAAAAAAGAAAGGTAGCCCCCAAACCCCCAAGTCGGGGGTTAAGGGTAGGGGCAAAAAGAAAAAAACGGCAGACCTTATGACGTTTCGCATACCTTGGCGTGTAGCGGTTGGGAATCCAGCCAGGCCGACGCCGGAGCCGGCGCGCACCGAGCGACGGATCGGCGGCGGGCGTTTCTGCTCGCAAAACGGCCAGCGCATCAAAAGGAGATCCCGAATCGGGTTTGCGCATCCGCTGCGGAAAGCTGGCCCAGGCCGGCGGGTTCGATCGGCAGGTTCCCACCGAGGGAAAAGAAGGTGAGCGAATCGGCAATAAGTAGGCATTTAAAAAATAGGTTTGGGCCAGCGTCAATGACTCTTTGTGGGTACCTATCACATAGGGGTTGAGGTCCGGAGCTGAGCAATTCGATTTGGTAACAGGTAGGGGCGCGCCTCCAGGAAGCCAAGCGATAACCAGCATCCCGGGGAGAAATCGGAGGGGACAAATTCTCCCCAACCATCGAAATGGGTAGATCAGCTTCCCACCACATCACCCAGGCCGATCAAACACCACCAGGGAAAATGCCTCCCCCATACAAAAATGCGATTGGAGTTGAAATTTGCACTCCCAGCGCACAAATTCGGCACTTTTCATGTCCGGAAAACCCCCACCTATATTTGGCCATCCGGCGCGGCGCGGAAGCGCAGCGGAAGCGCAGGCAACCTTTTTGAAGTTGAGAATCCGCCGGGCGCCTGGAGGCGCCCGGATTCCGGAATCGGAAGGCCCGAGAGGGCGATTTTTGACCCTCCGGCGGGAATCTCGGCCCCAAATTTTTATAAACTGTCAGTAACGTATTTTGCTATTATACAAAAACTGTTTTCGGCTTTTTCATTTCTATTGCAACAACCAGGCCGGCTCCTCTGTGTTTTTAATTACTCCGTAATTAAAAACCGCTGACCAACAGGGTATAAATACTTTGTTGGTTTGCTTTGTTCTTTTATTTTGCTGGTCACCGACCAGCAAAATGGTCACCGGCCCGGTTCTTGCATTACGAAGGCCCTGATCCTGTTTATTAATCTTCTGACAGTCGGCCAGGAAGGACTTCGGCCAGGGGGGGTTTCGGGCACGGGATGCCGCCCAGGAATGCCCCCGGCCAGAATGTCCTTCGGCCAGACTGTCTTTTTCTCATTTATATTTCATCTCTTTTAACTTCCTCTATATCTCGCCAAACCCCAAAAATTTTTTCGCCCAAATTTAGCCCAGGTTAAGACTTCACGCCCTCGGCAATACCTGGACCTCAACCGCTTAAAATTTTTATGGCGAGATATAGGATTTTTCTCATTTCTCTTCTTCCTGATCCGGCCTTCGCACTTCTCATTCCTCTTTTTTGCCGAAAACGGATTTTTGCAAAATACGTTCCTGGATACGCTTATAAAAATTTGGGGCCGAGATTCCCGCCGGAGGGTCAAAAATCGCCCTCTCGGGCCTTCCGATTCCGGAATCCGGGC
>JAUXAW010000020.1 GCA_030619715.1 candidate division WWE3 bacterium | reverse complement strand
TCAAAAGTGCCGCTAAAGTTCCCCCATACATCGCCCGCTCGGTATTGGTGACAACAATGTCGATGTCCTCGTTCCTCAAAATTCTCCAAATTTCCCTAAACACCCTAAAAAATCTACCAACTACCGCCGGACTCAAAACCTTCAGCTGCTCGAACGGGATCACAAAAACTTTGGCCCCCGCTCCTGCAAACTTTACAACCAGTTCCGGAACCTTGCTTGAACAAGCCACCACCGGCTCAAATTTATCTTTGTCCAGATACTTTATGTGCCTTATAAGCGCGAGTTCCGCTCCACCCACAAAAGGTGTATGATCTATAAAAAGAATTCGCATAATTTGTCACTTCACCTTAAACTTTCCAACCTGCCTTGCTACAAACGCCACCGTATCCAGCAATGCGAACTTAAACTGAAACTTATCATCAAACAAAAACTTCACAAAAATCACCGGGCTCAAAAGAATTTTTAGCAACAGTTCGAACCCCGTTTCTAATCGCTGGCCGTGTTTTTTCTTCGTCGCCGAAATCCCCGCCCCCCGCTTCAGCTGCCGCTTCCAAAACCTCTTAAAACCGTAGTCCTGCAGGTGTGTTACCTTAACCGGAACGAATAAAACCTCATACCCCCGACCAACGATTCTCTCTTTTAAATCCCCATCCTCACCGGCGGCAAACGCCGGAAAGCTCTCGTCAAAACCCCCCACTTCTTCCAGAACCTTCTTTTTGTAAGAAATATTATTCGTCTCAAACGGCGCCTCGTCTCTCTTTCGGGAGATAAACTCGTGGTCGGTGATATTATACTGAGACCATTCGTGAAATTTCTCGTACTGGGCAAAAATGTTTGACTGCAAAACCTCCGCCGGCGCCTCCAAATATCCCCCAACCCCAGCCACCTCCGGATGTCTTTGATAGCCATCGTTGAAGCTTTGAAGCCACTTAGGAGGAACCATGCAGTCATCGTCGGTAAAGGCCACAATTTCATTTTGCGCTTTTTTGATTCCAAAATTTCGCGCTTTACCTGGCCCAACATTTCCCCAACCGGGGGAGTAGAACCGCAGATTCTCGTGTTCTTTTTTAAACTTCTCCACAACTGCCAACCCCTTCTCATCTATTCCGCTGTCAATGACAATCGCCTCAAATTTGCCAGCAGGATAATCGTTGGCAAAAATAGAGTGTAAACACTCTTTGAGTGTCTCCGAGCGACCGGCAGTTGTAGCAAGAACAATAGAAAAACTCTTCATAATAAGTTGCAAATGTCTAATTTCTAATTGACCTAATTTCTAATCAATTTCCAATTTCTAATGTCCAATGTCTAAAAATTTTGAGATTTGGGAATTGGGCATTTGACATTTTATTAGAAATTAGTAATTAGTCATTAGAAATTCACAAAACCAAGGATTGGTATCTGACGCTTCCCCAAACCAACGCAAAAAGAAAGACTAACTCTTCTAGCAACAAATGCATCCACCTCAATCCAATCTCCCGATCGTAAAAGTAGGCAAAACCGGCGAGAAGCATTAACAGCGACCAAAAGAGGGTCCGCAAATACCGCTCCTTGCTCCCCCACAAAAAGCCGTGATGGAGAAAGGCCCGCGCCTGGGGATGCAATTTAAACAAAAGACAAAACTTCTGCCGCCCCCAGGCCTCTTTAATACTTTTCCAAAAATCTTCGGGGACGACCTCGTGCCTGGCCGTCAACTGTTCCAAAAAAACTGATTTGGCTCCCCGCTTTAAAATCCGGTAGGCCAGTTCGGCGTCGTCCCCGTAGCGGGAAAGTTCTTCGAGGTAATAGCGACCGACCAGGTCAAGGTCACGGGCGCGGTAGGCAATCGCCACCGTCGGGAAACTGCGATTGAATTTTTCAAACTTAACAAAATGGGCAAAGGGCTCGGTCACCTCCCGCGTCAGCAGAACCTCGCCCTGGACAATTCCTACCTGCGGGTTCTCCTCAAAGACCTCCACCACCGACTCGACCCAATCTGGCTCGGCATAAGCATCGTGGGAGAGGACCAAGATATATTTTCCCTGGCAGTTTTTCAAACCCACTGTGTGCGCCGCCGCCGTTCCTTGATTTTCCTGAAAAATTAATCTGAGATTCCGATGACCAGTGGAAAGACCTTGCAAAATCTCCCGCGTTCGATCCGTCGATTTATCATCAACGACCACAATTTCAATCAACTCCTGGGGGTAGGTCTGTTCAAAAACAGAATTAAGGCAGTGCTCGATCCAGCGCTCGGCGTTGTAGGTAGCAATGGTGATACTGACCGGAGGTTGTTTCATTTATGTAGATTTTAGCATCCTAATATACGCTTTGACCAATTCCTCTCCATACCTCCCCCAGGTAAACTCCCGAATCCTTTCCCTCCCACTCTCCCCCATCCCTCGACCTTGCTCGGGATATTTATAAAAAAACTCCAGCCGTTCCGCCAAGGCCTCACTATCCCGAATGGGAACAAGATAACCATCAATCGAATCGCGGACTTGGGAACCGGCGTTGGGCGTGGTGATTACCGGCAGTCCCGCGGCCATCGCCTCGTAGGTCACCAACGCACTCCCCTCGTCCAAAGAAGGAAAAGCAAACACGTTCGCCTGCCCCATCAACTCCGGTAAATCTTTCCTAAACCCCAAAAACTTTACATCCTCTCGACCCTCGTATCTCGCCGCAATTTCTTTAATATCCCTCTTCACCTCCCCCACCAGCCACAACTCCGCATCCCTCAAGTTCAACTTACCCCACACCTCCAACAAATACTGAACCCCCTTCCCAAGTCTAATCTCGCCTACAAAAAGCACTACAAACTTTTGATATTTGGAATTTGAAATTTTAAACTTCTGGGCATCGACACCGAAGGGTATTTTCACCAGCTTCTCAGGATCAAACCCGCGGTTGACAAAAGATTGAAACGCATAATCAGAAGGAACCAAAATATAATCCGCCTCCTCATACTCTTTTAGACATTTTTCAACATAGACCTTCGGCCAGAGCGAGGTGCGAAGAATTTGCTGACCCTGAAGAATGTGAGACGAGGCCCGCTCAACCACAGTGACAGCACCTAGCTCTTTAGCTCTTAGTAAAGAACGCAAACAGTGGTGATTCCAGCCGTGAAAAATATCGCAAGATTCCAGTCGGTTCGAGGCCCAACGGTCAAAGATATTATCGTGAAGCACATACCCCCATCCCGTCGGATCATAATAGGCCAGTCTTCTCAACCCCAACCCCACTAATCCCATCGTCTCAATATACTTCTTCGGAATCCTATTCCCACTTCCCACTTCCCACTTCCCACCTCCGTAACTAGCGAGAACTTTCTTCAACGCTCGAGCTCTATGGATACCGCGCACAGCATACATGGCTTGCGCCCCAATCCCATGCCCGCCAAATTTGGAGCCAATACTGTAAATAACTTTCATGCTTCGATTATACCAAACAATACTTGCCCTCCGAAGCCTTGGCGAAGGAGGGTTGACAACCCAAAAATCTTGTAGTATAATGGGCTACAAATACGCATAAGGAGAGAGTCATGAACGAAAATCGAAGATTCACCGAAGGTCAGGTCCTCCTAATCACGTTAGCTATCGTCGCCGGTATCGCTCTGATGATGGTCCTCTCACAATCTTTGGGATGACTTGACAAGCCAACAAAAGTACGTTATAATTCTTTCGAATCCTGAAAAGGAGGTGCCTATCAAGGCAGCCTCAACTGGCAGCGGCAGCGAGCCGTTGCCAAAAAAGCGCACGTTGAGAAAAGAAAAAGGTTTACCGGCACATCGCCTGCCGCCCCGCGGACTCCGCCCCACAAGATGGGAATTGAGGAGAACCGCCGGGCCCGCGGGCTGATCAGCCGGCGAACGGACAAATCTCAACTGCGCAAAAGGTTCGGGGTACACGTACCTGTATTCCTCCTCCGCTGGGCTGGACCCTCTGGCCTAGTACTGGCCTAGTACAAGCGGATCTCAGGAGACAAACGTGCCCGCCACTTTTCTTTCGGATCTTGTCCGAGAGAACGGTGGCGTTTTTTTTTTTGTTCCCCCAAAAAATAACAAACAAGTTTGTCACTCCAGCGCTTTACGGCTGAAGAAGACCAGGAGAAGAAGGATTAGAAGTTCCGAGGTCCAAGTGATGATCGCTGAGGCGTGGAAGGAGTAGCGGGGAATCAAAATTAAGTTCAAAGCAACATTAAAGATGGCGCCGGCGGCATAAATAAACGGAATTTGCTTTTGCTTTCCCAAGGTAATCAATAACCACAAAAAGAGAGCCGAAAGATAAAAAATCGGCAGTCCCAGCAAAAGCAGTCGCAGAGCTTGAGCTGATTCGGCAAACTCCGGCCCGGCGACGACCCGAATCATCCAGGGTGCCAAAAAATATCCCACCACCGAACCAACAACCGAAACCACAAACAGAAAAAGTCCTGAATACCTGACCGTTTCCATCAATCTTTCTTGCCCATCCTTAAAGCGTCGCACCATAATCGGATAAATAGAGTTAACAAAGAAAGTTGGAAAAACAAGGGCAAACTCAAAAATTTTGTAAGAAGCCCCGTAGAGCCCAACCGCTTCGCTACCGGACAGAACCGAAAGAAGAAGCGCATCCGCTTTTTGCAAGATGACTACAAAGATCGTCGTGATCCCCAAAGGCAGAGCCGAGGAAAAAAGATAGCGCCAGAGCTTAATATCCTTTGCTACCCCGATTACTCCCACCAATCTTCGGACAAAAAACAACGAAACCCCAACCATCACTACTCCCCCAACCACGTAGCTCAAAACAATCGGTAGCAGTCCACCACCCTGTGCCACCACGAGAAAGCTCAAAATCAAAATTGTCAGACTGCCGAAAATCGCCGCCAGAACCGAAAGGTCATAGCGCAGTTTGGTCTGAAAAATAACATTGCCAGTGGTGTAAAGCGCCTGGGTGAAAATTGTCAACAGACTGATGAGAACTCCAACTTTTACAAACTGTGAGTAGGGGAAAAAGATTAAAGCGAGAGCTCCGAGCGCAAAAAGTCCCAAGGCCATCACCAACCGCAAGCCGACCAGGTTTTTGAAATAGCGCGTAATCTTGCTCTCGTCCTCCGAGAAATCCCGGGTGGCAATTGCATTCAAGCCAAAATCGGAAACAATGTAAAAAAGAGCGCTGTAGGCCATCATAATTGTAAAATCGCCATAGCCCGACGGCCCAAAGCGGCGGGTGATTAAAACGGTGATCAGTAGAGTGGTGACGGTTGTGGTGGCCTTACCGACCAACTGCGCCACGGTATTGTAGGCAACCTTCTGTTTTGTATTCATCACCTCAATGATATGTTAAAATCTGGGGGTTGTAAATCGCGGCCGAATTTTCTATACTTAAATCCGTGGGCGATTAGCTCAGGGGTAGAGCACTCGCGTCACATGCGAGGGGTCGTTGGTTCGAAACCAACATCGCCCACCACTCATTATGAAAGAGTTCCTCCGTTCGATCGGGCTTTTTTTATTAGACACTATCGAAATTATCACCACCGCCTTCGCCATCTTCGTGGTAATTTTTTTGTTTGTGGCTCAATTTCACGAGGTCAACGGCAATTCTATGCTCCCCAACTTCCACAACCACGAATATGTCCTGACCGACAAACTTACCTATCGGTTCAGAGGACCTCAACGGGGGGAAATCGTTATTTTTAAAGCCCCACCCCGGCCGCGCGACGAATACATCAAACGTCTCATCGGACTGCCGGGAGAGAAAATCGCAATCGAAAACAACAAGGTGATTATCTACAACGATGGGCACCCCGAAGGCTTTGTGCTTGACGAATATTATTTAGAAGACGGTATCGTCACTAAAGGAAAGTCGGCGATTCCACCGAACACCATCGTTCCCATTCCCGAGGGACATTACTTAGTTTTTGGGGACAATCGCGAGGACAGCTCAGATTCTAGACATTGGGGACCGGTCAAAAAGGAACTGGTTGTGGGCCGCGCGGTGATGAGAATCTGGCCACCAACGGCATGGAGTATTGTTAAACACGCAAGCTACGAGGAATAAAAACCCAGAGATTTGGGATTTGGAATTTTAAACCACCGAGACTTTTTTCTTACTCTTATTAATGTGACCAAATCTCACTACACCTGACTTCTTCGCAAACAAGGTGTAGTCCTTTCCCATCCCAACACCTTCACCCGGCCTAACTGTTGAGCCGCGCTGACGAAGAATTATTTGTCCTGTCTTGATTTTGCTTCCGCCGGAGACTTTGAGCCCGAGACGCTTGCCCCGAGTCCTCCGTCCCTGGCGGACCTTACCACCAGCTTTTTTTTTCGCCATTCTACTTTACCTCAATCTTCTCAACCAACAATTTTGTGGTCGGCTGCTTGTGTCCTTTGACCTTTCGATACCGTGACTTCGCCTTAAATCTCCGCACTTCGGTCTTCACCTTGCCGTCCTCAATAACCTTAGTTTCGACCTTAACACCGGAAACAAGTGGCTTGCCGATTTTGACTTTGTCGCCG